>DBWX01000018.1 GCA_002309175.1 Ruminococcaceae bacterium UBA1227 | reverse complement strand
TCAGTTTTTCCGAAATCATCATCTTTGCGATCTCCTTTGCATGGCTTTAGTATATCCGAAAACGAACCCGTCTGTCTGTCAAATGGTATTTACATAACCCTCAATCGCTGTAAAAAAACCTATACATCACCATTTTTCAAGATTTTTCTTCATCATAACAGTGGAAAATCCGGATGCCAGATCCCGATTCTCCGACAAACCGCGATTTGTTTCAATCATTGTACCATTGCTGACCTATGTGGTCAATTACCCTCCTTCCGAGCACCACTTTTTTTAATCTAGTAGTAATCTTCTGTACGCTTTGAATTTGCACACTTTTTAAGGAATTCCTCCAGATACTCTTTGTCGTTACAGAAGGAAAGTTTTCTGAGCACGAAGAATGCATCATCAACATTCATAAAATCCGTTCCGCGGCGTTTTCCGTCCTTAGCCTCAACTTTGACTTTGCAGCAATTAATTCTGTCAGAACTGCATCGCTTATTCAAAAGCCGATGTTTCATTACGCTCCAGTAATTGCTGGAATCGGAATGAGAATAATCCTCCCTGAGAGCAAAAATAATATCGACCATTGAGTAGTACAGCTCGCCTGTCGTCTGCTCCCGCGCGGATCTGATTTCCGCATCTTCAATAATATCGGTAAAGATAAAGCCGGAAGTATCGGTGCAGCCGTCGTTACCTTTGAGTGCATTACTGCCTGTTCTCGCATAATTATTCATAGCAAATTCCTTTCAATTAGTATCCTTTCATTTCAACTTCTTACACCCTGTAAGAGGTTGAAATCCATCGCACAAACCAAATTTTTACTGAGCTCTTAAAAGTACGTACATGTGCGATTTATAACTACGCTACAGTATTATTATAAAACATTTGTTCGTCAAAGTCAACAAAAACAATCGTCCGCTTTTTAACTTCTTACAGCCTGTAAGAAGTTCGTTTTTCTGCGCCTCCCCTCACCTGAAATAACCGTGAATACTATCCAAAACAATCTGCAAAATTATTCTTTCAGCTGACGGCTGTTCTTCCGGTGAAAAGAGAGACATAAACAGAAAAGAAGTGCTCATCTGAGCACTTCTTTTTTTATTCGTCCATTGTACCGGAGCGAAGTCCTTTTTCGTCGACAATTACCTCGCTTACTCCGATAGTCTTCAATATTTCCAGGACCTTGTTTTTCAGATCGAATTCTTTTTCCATATCGGAAATCTGCGCTAAAGGCACTTCAATTTTTGATGTGTCTTTAAATACCCTTACGCGGCAGGCAGGGAAACCCGCTTCTTTGACAATGTCTTCTGCCTTGCCGACTGCGGTTATCATGTCTTCGGAGACATAGGTGTCGTAAGGGAAACGTGTCAGGAGGCACGGAGAGGATGGTTTATCAGCGACGGGAAGGCCGAGTTCACGGCCTACGGTTCTGAGCTGTTCCTTGGTAAGGCCGGCCTCGGCGATGGGACTTCTGACGCCCTCCTCTTCAAGAGCTTTGAGGCCGGGACGGTACTGTTTTCTGTCGTCAGTGTTGGTGCCGTCACAGAGGACTTCGTAGCCCTTCTCTTTTGCTTCTTTTCTGAAGGTGGTCATCATGAGTTTCTTGCAGTGATAGCAGCGGTCCTTTGCGTTGTTGCGTACCTGCGGTATTTCGCGGGCTTTGGAAATATCAAAGGTAAGCGGCAGGACATCTATGCCTGCTCCCCTTGCGACTGCAAGGAGGATGGAACTGTCCACGCCGCCCGAATACGCCAAAGCCATTTTACCGTCTTTGGCGATGTCTTTAATTGTATTTTCAAGTCTGATCAGATTATTGCTTTTCATAGGGTCGAGATGTCCAGTTTGTCGTAATTTGCGAGGAAGGTGCGCGCGTCGGCGAGCAGGTCGGCACAGCCGCCTTCCTTGTCTGATTCAATGTTTAAAGGCAGAATCGGGTCATGTACGGAGAGACGCAGGAGCATCCAGCCCTCTGCCGACGGTTTGGTCGCACGCACGCCTTCAAAGCTGTCGTTTGCGACCTCGTAGTCCTCGTTCCCGCGAAGCCATGCCTCGAACTCCTCAAGGACCTTAAGTCCGTATGCCTTGAAGTCAGGGTCAAGTATCTTTACCCTGTACTCCTCCGCCTCGACGGGCTGTTTCAGGTTTTCGATCAAGGACTCAAGGGTCCTGCCCTCACGGCGGAGTTTCGCCGCGGTTATGATTATCTTGGTAACAAGGTAGGCTCCGTCGTCAAGGAAGTAGTTCTCCCTCATGGCGGCATGGCCTGAGGTCTCAATTGCAAGCGGTGAGTTCACGCACTCGTCGCGGTTGAGCCTCTTTGCCTCGTTAATTACGTTTTTATAGCCTCTCTTGAAGCGGTGGTGTTTGCCGCCGAGGTCCTCTTCTATGAACTTCTTAAGGCCCGCGCTCGTTACCGAATCGGTGACGATAGTGCCGCCTTCGTTGCCCTCGAGGGCGATGACGGAGGCAAGCGCTATGAGCGCGTTGCGGTTTATCTCCTCGCCCGAGGCGGCCACACAGGCGGCGCGGTCAACATCGGTGTCGAAGATGACACCGATGTCGGCTCCGTTGTCCAGGACGGCTTTGGAGATTGAATCCATGGCAGCCTTGTTTTCCGGGTTCGGCACATGGTTCGGGAACCTGCCGTCCGGCTCTAAGAACTGGCTGCCTTCTATGTCTGCACCAAGCGGTGCTAAGACCTTCTCTGCGTAGAAGCCTCCGACTCCGTTGCCCGCGTCAACGACGATTTTAAAGTCGCGCAGCGGACGTGCGTAGTCGTCGGAGTTGACCTCCTCGCAGATCTTCTCGCGAAGGGTCTTCGCGTAGGTGTTCATATAGTTGGCCTCAGTGCATTCGCCCTTCGGCATGTCCTCGGGAAGGTCGGGTTTTACATCGTACTGGGCGTTTGTCAGTATTGCCTCTATGTCTGAGCCCTCCAGACCGCCGCGGCGGGTGAAGAACTTGAGGCCGTTCTTGTTCCAAGGATGGTGACTTGCGGTAATCTCAATTGATGCGTCACAGTCAAAGTCCACGGTTGTCATGAACATTGCGGGCGTGGATGAGAGACCGCAGTCCTTTATGTTGATACCGCAGTCAAGCAGCGGCGGTATGATAATCGACTTTATGTGATCCGCAGAGATGCGCGAATCGTGTCCTATTGCGACATTATAAAGCTCACCGTAATTCGGCACGACATTTTCGTAAAGCCAGGCAGCAAAGCCATAGGCGATAGCCGTAAGGGTATCGTCTGAAAGATTGATATACTCACCGGGCACACCGTTTACGGCCGTGCCGCGTATGTCAGTTCCGCTCTTGAGCGGGGCAAAAATCTCGTTTAACATTCTGACTCCTTATGAAATCCCGCTTTTTCGTAAAAGGGAACCTTGTCGTCATCACAGAGCAGATAAACCGTCCTGTCGGCGTACTTGCCGCAGACCGATCTGATCAGCGTGTGAGCGAAGTGTCTTCCCCTGTACTGCGGTAATGTGGAAATCGCAGAAAGAAATACGCAATGAGGTGTCACGGAAAGCGCCGCTGCGGCGGAGACAAAAGTGGTTGTTCCGGCAGCGTCACCGCAGGCGAGCAAAAAGATATCCGCCGTACCGTGCCTCACCCTGTGGCTCATGTCGACATACCAGTCCTCAAAACGGGCTGCGTCATAATCGTCATGGCACTCAGATATTATATCATAGAAAGCCTTGAAATTGCTATTTTCAATACAGTTACAATTGGTTACAGGGAGGGCCTTGCAGTCCCCGCCTCTTTCCAGTTTCATAACGTTTTTACGGCCCTTTTCAAAGTTTGCCGTAAAGTCGGAAACGCCCAGCACAGCAAGGAATTCCTCTATTTCTTCCATGTCCGCTCCCTCGCCGGCACAGACTGTCACGGCACCGTAAAAACGGGTTATGAGCGCAGTGATATCATCCGTCTCCTGCACCCAGGCATCGAGGAAGTCATAGCCTGTGCCGTATGCGAGGAGCGGACCCAAAGCGCGAACGCCGAGACAGTCCGTCTCGGCGAACGCAGTCAGTTTTTCAATTTCATTTTCTGTCGGATTTTCGATAAGTCTTATCATCAGTCAAAATTCTCGATAAAAGCCTTGAGAAGGGCATGTGTCGCGGTGATATCCTCCTTCTTCATAACGCAGGACGGCGAATGAAGATAGCGGGTCGGAACGGAGACGGCGATTACGCGTACTCCCTCGCCGGTAACCTTGACGGAACGGGAGTCATTGCCGCCGGCAATGAGTGTCTTCGTCTGAGCCTTTATACCGCGCTCCTTTGCGAGGAGCATAGTGTCACTGTAGAGTTCGTGGTCGTAGACGGTGCCGCGGTCCATATAGGACACGACGGGGCCATCTCCGAGGACACAGGCGCGCTTCTCGCCTTCGACTCCGTCAATATCGCCCGCCGTTGTCGTCTCGACAACGACACAGACGTCCGGGCGGATTGCGAAGGTCGCGGCGTACGCGCCGATTGCCCCTACCTCCTCCTGCACGTCGAACGCAAAGTCGACATCGACGGGAAGGTCTGAGTTTATGAGATCGAGCATGAAGGCGCATCCGACGCGGTCGTCGAGTGCCCTGCACTTTATGAAACCATCGCCAAACTCGACAAAGTCGGAGTCAAAGGTTGCAAAAGAACCGAGCGAAGCATATTTCTCAGCTTCCTCCTTGGACTTCGCACCTATATCGATACACATCTCAGTCATCTTGGGAAGCTTCTTGCGCTCGTCGCCTTCGGTCAGATGAATGTGTTTGAGACCGATAACGCCCTTTACGCCGCTCTCCAGAACGACTCTGCGTCCGACGAGAACTGCGGGGTCGATTCCGCCTATCTCATTGAACTTGAGCATGCCTTCATCGGTGATGTAGGTGATCATGAGACCGACTTCGTCCATATGGGCACACATCATGAGTTTCTTTTCAGGTGTCTTTGCACCCTTCTTGTGAACCAGGAGATTGCCCAGATTGTCAACTGAATAGGATACATCAGCGGGGAGCTTTGAAATTATGAAATCCCTTACTTTGTCCTCACGTCCGGAGGGGCCCTGAATGAGGGAGATTTCCTTTATGAGATCAATCATTTTGTCTCCCCTCCTTTCTCCTCGATGAAGGCGGCTATGAGTTTCGCGCAGAGCTCAACATCTTTCGTATCTATTACCTCTACGGGCGTATGCATGTATTTGAGCGGCAGCGAGACGAGACCGGTACGCACGCCTTCGCGTGTGACAAGAATGTCATCCGCGTGCGTGCCCGTCGTGCGGTTCATGACCTCAACCTGATAAGGTATGGACTTCTCGGCGGCAATGCGCTTTAAGTCCTCGAAAATGCCGTTATCAAGGCAGGGAGATACACCTATCATAGGACCTTTTCCTATTTTGCCCGTCTCCTCGGGCTTGCAGCCCGGAGTGAAGGCAAAACTGACGTCGACGGCTATGGCCATATCGACATCCGCCTTGAAAGCGGCGCAGCCGACGGCATTGCCGCCCACCTCTTCCTGTGCGGAAAAGACTACTGTCAGATCCGGGCGCACACCCTTTTCTTTGAGTATTTCAAGTGTGCGGATGAGTATTGCAATACCTGCCCTGTCATCGAAGGAATTCGAACAGAGCTCATCACCCAGGAGTTTATCAAACTGCGGCACAAAGCAGATTCTGTCGCCCTGTGAGACCAAGCGCTCCAGTTTCTCCTTTTCAAGTCCGGTGTCTATGGCGAGGTCCTTCGCTTCTTTCACCTTTCCCTCATCGTCATCGCCCTGAAGATGGGGCGGCACGGAAGAGATTATGCCAAAGACGGGCTCCTTGCCGAGTATGATGACAGGCAGACCGGACATGACCCTGGGGTCCGTGCCGCCGCACCTGTCAAACTTTACAAAGCCGCGCTCCGAGAGAGCCGTGACTATGAAGCCCACCTGGTCAAGGTGCGCGTCAAGGAGTATTTTCGGGCCGGCGCCGTTTATGGTGCCGACCACATTACCGCGGCGGTCCGTCTCTGTGCTGTCGACGTACGGCGACAGCAGTTTTTCCGCCACTGCCGCGGCCCCCGTCTCCAGACCGGACACGCCCGCCGGCGCTGTCAGTTGCTTTAATAATTCTGTTATATCCATAAAACTACCTCTGTTTTAAAATACTTGAATATTATACCATAAAATAAGCAAAAGAGCCAGGTTAAACCTAGCTCTTTGCTGGCAGGGATGGCAGGATTTGAACCTACGAGTGACGGAGTCAAAGTCCGTTGCCTTACCACTTGGCGACATCCCCGTATATTAAATAAAGGCGGCTTTGTAAAGCCGCCTTTTGCTTTCATGGGGTGGATAATCGGATTCGAACCGATGGTCTCTGGTGCCACAAACCAGCGCTTTAACCAGCTAAGCTATACCCACCATATTTATAAACAGCCATGAACTCGACTGCTTGTATATTATATCATGTAGTCAGGAGTTTGTCAAGAACTTTTTTAAAATTTTTTTAATTTTTTTAAGCAGTTCCAGAGATTCCCACTGAACTCAGCGATTGTTATTATATCACACTAAGGAGCATTTGTCAACATAAATTTTTATTTTTTTATTCTCGCATAAAAAAAGCAATGTCATATTCTCATTTTAAAGGTTTATGACATTGCCTGAATCTTTCATTTTGTTACAAAATTAGAACGCTGAGCTATAATCACAAGCATTAAGATTTAACACTTTTCTTTCTTAGACCGGCAATTCGCAAG
>DBWX01000006.1:19746-57103 GCA_002309175.1 Ruminococcaceae bacterium UBA1227 | reverse complement strand
ATGGCCATGCGTCCGTTCATCGGCTATGACTGCGGCACATACTTCCAGCACTGGCTCGACATCGGCAAGACTCTTGATCCCGAAAAGGCTCCCAAGATCTTCAACGTAAACTGGTTCCGCAAGGATGACGAAGGCAAATTCATGTGGCCGGGCTTCGGCGACAACCTCCGCGTACTCGAGTGGATCATCAAGCGCTGCGACGGCGAAGTTGAAGCTGACGAGACTCCCATCGGTTTCATGCCGAAACCCGAGGACATCAATCTCGAAGGCCTCGAGGGCGAAGTTGACATCAACCGCCTGAAGGAAATGCTCAACGTCGACAAGTCACTCTGGCAGGAAGAGGCCAAGGGCATTGAGGAATTCTACGCCTCTCTCGGCAACACAGTTCCCAAGGAACTCTATGACTGCCTTGAAACTCTCAAGAAAAACGTAGAATAAAGAATGAAAATAAGACCCGCTCGTCTGAGCGGGTCTTTTATTATTTGTATTATGCTTCGGGAACTGCTGTGATGTGCATTGTGTCGCCGTCTGCCCACTTGTAGCCCGGAAGAGGTTTTCTGGTCCAGGGATTGACGTGGTCGTGGTTCTTGAGCATCTTGTAGAGGGCGATGATGTAGATGATGTCGAATACGAGGCAGGCCTCGATGAGGAATTTCATGAGAGGCATAAACTTGAAATCAACGAAGATAGCCCAGTTCGCGCCGTATTCGCGTATCATTACGAGTGCACCGAGGATACCCGGGGCGATTGTTCCTATGCACTTGCAGATTGCAATGTACATGGACTGTCCTGCGCCGCTGCCCTTCCTGTAGAGCATGGGTATGAAGAGTGATGAGATAAAGATGTTCTGGATGTATGCGGCATAGACACCGTTGTGGTCGTTCCATTCATTGATACTGAAGAGAACCGCGCATACGGAACAGAACAGGATGAAGCAGAGCTGAGGATAGAAGAGTTTCTTCGGAGCATGAGGCATGGAGGCCTCGAACTCGTCTCTGCCGTATCTGAACTTCAGATAGAGGATTACACAGTCGAACAGGAACCAGACGGCATTTACGCCTCTCTGCATTGCTGTCTGTCCGGTAAGGTCGAGCATGCTTCCCGCGGGAACGAAGGGTGTGCCGCAGAAGGCGAAGATGAATTCCCAGGCCCAGTTGAGGCCGAGAACCAGAAGGGGCATACCGGAAGTCTTGTGTTTGAAACCGTAGTAGATGATGAGTATATAGGTTATTGTCCAGAAGAGACCGCCTACGATTGTGAGTACATCGTAAAACGGATCACCTGCGGGGACTGCGAGTGAGGCAATACTCATCTCTTCACCGGTCTTCGGGCTGATTACCAAAGATAGTGCTGAAATATCCATTTCATTATCTCCTCATTTAGTACTTGTCCGAATCGGACAATACAATTTTAGTACTTTCGGCAAATGTTGACAAGAGTCCGTGATATTTTTCCGTTTTGGAAAAATTGTTGACAATATTGTTTAATGCAAGTAAAACTCTTTACGAAAATTTGGCCTGTTTTTTCTGATTTGGAATTAAAATCGAAATTTTCCGCAATTTTGAATTTCCCGCTGTGAAAAAGTTAAAGCTGTGAAAGTTTTGACCTTTACATCGCCCGAAACAACGTATTATGAACGTTTTCTTTAAATGTATAAAATAATATTGAATTGCTTGTTTTAATTTTGTAAAATTGTAGTTGTACTAATAATCAAGGGGGACACAATCCTTATGAAATACGCATTATTCACCGGCGCTGCAGGCGGCATTTCAGGCGCCTGCGTTGAGGCTCTCGACAAGAAGGGCGAGTGGACAATATTCGCAGGTTACAACAGAACTCCCTGTGACGACCTCATTGCCCGCTGCTCTGACAGAGTCATTCCCATTCACTGCAACATCTCTTCCCAGGAGGAGTGCTTCAAGGCTGCTGAGGAGATCAAGAAGTATACCGATCACCTCGACGTAGTTGTAAACTGTGCGGGCATCCACACAATGGACTCACTCATTGAGGGCGACCCCGCAGCTGTCGTAGAGAAGATCGTAAACGTAAACCTTCTCGGTATGGTTCGTGTAAACAAGGCCATGTTCCCGCTCGTAAATGCGTGCAAGGGACGTATCATCAACTTCTCATCCGAGTGCGGATGGGAGAAGCCCCAGCCTTTCAACACACCTTATGCCATCTCCAAGTACGCTGTTGAGGCTTACACAATAGGTCTTCGCCGCGAACTCAACTTCCTCGGTATAAAGGTTATCAAGATTCAGCCGGGCTCATTCAAGACAGGCATGCACGGCCAGGCCACAGACGGCTACCAGAAGATCTTTGAGAAGACCGAGTACTACAGGGATGTTCTCAAGGTCATGAAGCCCATGATGACTGTTGCCATGGCTCATCCGAACGAGATGCATTATCTCACCGACTGCGTCCTCGAGGCTATCTACGCGAAGCACCCGAAGACAAACTACAAGTGCAAGAACACATGGTATCTCGGTCTCATAGATCCGATTCCCGACAAGATTATCGATGCCGGCTACAAATATCTTATTGCTGCCCTTGCAAAGTTCGTTCCGGACCCGAAAAAGTAAGTGTTGACAAAGCAATTGAAAATAAATAACATATACTTGTCAATTCTTTGAAAATAAGCCCTCGCGGGCTTTAGGAGGCATATATGGTATTTGAAAAAATCAGAGCTATGATAGCTGAACAGCTTGAAATTGACGAAGATACAATCACTATGGACTCAGCCCTCATCGAGGACCTCGGTGCCGACAGCCTTGATGTTGTTGACCTCGTTATGTCAATTGAGGACGAGTTTGAGATTGAAGTACCCGATGAAGCCATTGAAAACATGAGAACAATAGGCGACGCTGTAAGATTCATCGAGGCAAACAAGTAATTTTTCAAAGATTCAGGCCCACGTGAACAGCACGTGGGCCTGCTTTTTAAAGGAGATTATGATGGCAGATCAGAAAAAGATGGTCGAAGAAATCACCTCGATGGAGGAGGACTTCGCCAAATGGTATACGGATATCTGCAAGAAGGCGGAGCTCGTTGAGTATACGAGCGTCAAGGGCTGTATGGTAATCCGCCCGTATGGCTATGCCATATGGGAGAACATACAGAAAATTCTTGACGCGAAGTTCAAAGAGCTCGGCCATGAGAATGTATGTATGCCCATGTTCATACCGGAGAGCCTTCTTCAGAAGGAGAAGGACCACGTCGAGGGCTTCGCGCCCGAGGTTGCGTGGGTTACGCACGGCGGCTCGGAGAAACTCGAGGAACGCCTCTGCGTCCGTCCGACTTCCGAGACGCTCTTCTGCGAACACTATGCAAATATAATCCAGTCACACAGGGACCTTCCGAAACTGTACAACCAGTGGGTCTCCGTAGTGCGCTGGGAAAAGACGACACGTCCTTTCCTGCGCTCGCGTGAATTTCTGTGGCAGGAAGGCCACACAATTCACGCCACGGCCGAGGAGGCCGTAGCGGAGACCGAGCAGATGCTGAATGTCTATGCTGACTTCTGTGAGCAGAACCTTCAGATTCCTGTCGTCAAGGGTCAGAAGACCGAGTCCGACAAGTTTGCCGGCGCCGTCTCGACTTATGCCATAGAGGCTCTCATGCACGACGGCAAGGCCCTTCAGGCAGGTACGTCGCACTACTTCGGCGACGGCTTTGCAAAGGCCTTCGGCATTCAGTACCAGTCTAAAGAGAACAAACTCGAATACCCACACCAGACATCCTGGGGCATGACCACAAGACTCATCGGTGCCATCATCATGACACACGGTGACAACAACGGTCTCGTCCTTCCTCCGGATGTCGCACCCATTCAGGTTGTTATCATTCCCGTTGCTCAGCACAAGGAAGGCGTGCTTGAGAAGGCTGAGGAGATTCGTTCTCAGCTGTCCTCATCCTACAGGGTCAAACTCGACGACTCCGACCAGAGCCCGGGATGGAAGTATTCCGAATATGAGATGAAGGGCGTACCCGTACGCCTTGAGATTGGTCCCCGCGACATAGAGGCGGGCCAGTGTGTACTCGTAACAAGGCACAACCGTGAAAAGACGGTTGTCTCTCTCGACAATCTTGAATCCGCAATTGCCGAAAAGCTTGCCGAGGTAAAGGCAGGTATCTGGGAGAAGGCCGTTGAAAACCGTAAGAACAGAACTTACAAGTGCACAACCATGGACGAGATAAAACAGGTTCTCGCCGAAAAGGGTGACGGTTTTGTCGAGGCCATGTGGTGCGGAGATGAGGCCTGTGAGGACAAGGTTAAGGAGGAGACCGGTGTAGGTTCCCGCTGCATACCTTTCGCCCAGGAGCAGATTTCAGATAAATGTGTCTGCTGCGGCAAACCGGCCAAGTGCATGGTCATGTGGGCCAATGCCTATTAAGGAGGTATTCTTATGGCAAACGTAACCGATAAGATCTGGGAACTCGCTGAGCCTCTGGCAGAAGGTCTGGGTCTTAAGATCTGGGATGTCCGCTATGTCAAGGAAGGAGCCGACTGGTTCCTCCGTATCTTTATCGATAAAGAGGGCGGAGTCTCAATCGACGACTGTGTCGAGATGACACACGCCATTGACGGACCGCTTGATGAACTTGATCCCATAAAGGATGCCTACACGCTTGAGGTGTCTTCACCCGGTGCCGAGCGCGCCCTGACAAGGGATTCTCATTTCGAGGAGTTTATCGGCTCAAAGGTCATGGTTAAACTTATTCGTCCGCTTGACGGAAAGCGTGAGTTCAAAGGAATCCTTAAGGGATATGACAAGGGCGATGTAACGGTCGAGACAGACGACACCTCCTTCGTGTTCAATAAGAAGGAAGCGTCATACGTAAAACTCGACGACTTTGACGACTATATCGCCGAGTAATAAATTGGTTGACATTATTATATAATAGTGCTAAAATGCCATCGTTAAGTAAATAAGTGTTGTATGGAGAGTGACTCAGGCGAGTCGCTCTCCACTCATTATGGAAGGATGATTTAAAAAAATGAACGAAGAATTCTTCTTGGCAGTTGAAGAAATGGCAAAGGAAAAGGGTATTCCGATTGAGTTTCTCTATGAGAAAATCGGAAACGCTCTTGTTGTGTCCGTAAGACGTATGTACAACGGCAAGGACATAGTATTTTGCGACATAAATCCCGAAAAGCAGGAACTTAAGGTGTTCCTCAGAAAGAACGTCGTCGAGGAGATCTCCGACGAAGACACCGACATTCTTGTCGAGGCTGCGCGCCAGTATAAGAAGAGGGCGAAGGCCGGCGATATCATTGAGATACCTCTTGATACCAAGGACTTCGGCCGTATAGCCGCGCAGACAGCGAAGCATGTTATCCGCCAGGGTATCAGGGATGCCGAGCGCGGACAGACAATGCAGGAGTTCCAGAGCCACAACCAGGAAATCGTTACAGCCAAGGTAATGACAGTTGATCCGAAGACAGGCAACGCCACTCTCGAGATCGGCAAGGCAGAGGCTCTTCTTCCCCGTTCGGAGCAGATTCCGGGCGAGGAGCTCTACGACGGTGACCTCATTAAAGTATTCATAGTTGACGTACGCGACACGGAGAAGGGCCCGAAGGCCATGATCTCCCGAACGCATCCCGGTCTTGTCAGAAAACTCTTCGAGACTGAGGTACCGGAGATTACCGACGGTACAGTCGAAATTAAAGAGGTTTCGAGAGAGGCCGGTTCAAGAACAAAGATTGCCGTTTACAGCGCTGACGAGAACGTCGACGCCGTAGGCGCGTGCATCGGCCCCCGCGGCGCCCGCGTCGCAAAGGTCGTTGACCTTTTAAACGGCGAGAAAATCGACATCGTTCCGTACAGCGATGATCCGGCACTCTTTGTCGGCGCAGCGCTTGCCCCGGCCGATGTCATCCGTGTTGATATCCTCTCCGAAGAGGAGCATTCCTGCAAGGTAATCGTACCTGATACCCAGCTTTCACTTGCCATCGGCAACAAGGGTCAGAACGCGCGCCTTGCGGCCAAACTCACCGGATGGAAGATAGACATAAACCCTGAAAGCGGTTTCTACGAAAGCCCCACGGAGGAATAATCATGCCTAAAAAAGTACCGCTTCGACGTTGCTGCGGCTGCATGGAAATGAAGCCGAAACAGGAACTCGTCCGAGTCGTAAAATCGAATACCGGCGACGTCACACTGGACCTGACGGGAAAGGCGCCCGGACGCGGCGCGTATGTCTGCAGGTCAAGCGAGTGCTTTGAAAAGGCCAGGAAAGCGCGTCGCTTTGAACGCGAGTTTTCCATGAAGATTCCCGATGAGGTGTACTCTCAGATGGAGGCGGAGCTGAAAAACAATGAATGATAAAGTTTTCGGAATGCTCGGTCTCGCGAGACGCGCCGGCAAACTGTCACCCGGACACGACGCCGCGTTTGAGAGCATAGCGAAAGGCAGGGCCAAAGCCTGCTTCTTGTGCAGTGATGCATCGGACAGACTGAAAAGAGAGTTTGACCGCACGACAAAGTATGAAGGCAGAGACGTACCTCTTCTTGAGGTGCCTTATCTCAAAGATGACCTTTACGCTGCAACAGGCATAAGAGCGGCTGTTTTCACCATTGATGATGAAGGCTTTGCGAAGAAAATACTGATGCTTTTGGAGGATATTGCTTAATGGAAATTAAATATAAACTTCACGAAGTCGCGAAGGACTTCAATAAACCCAGCAAGGATCTTGCGGAAGTTCTCAACAAGAGATTCCCGGAGCCGCAGAAGAAGTCAATGACCGCTCTCTCGCCCGAGGAACTCGACTATGCTTTTGAGTACTATACCCAGAACAACCAGGTAGAGAACTTTGACGCATACTTTGCGATGCAGCCGGCACCCAAGCCCGCTCCGAAGAAGGAGGAGAAGGCTGAAGAGAAGCCGGAGAAGAAGGCGGAGAAGATTCCGACCAAGAAGGCTGAGCCCGAGAAGGAAAAGGCTCCCGCCAAGAAAGAGAAGATCCCGACCAAGAAGGTCGATCCCGAAGTTGAGGCCGCGCTGAAGAAGAAGGCTTCGACGAGTAATATGCACCCCTTCAAGAAGAAGGAGAAGGCGGACGACAACTTTGTCCAGGCGAGGACCAAGGGCGAGGCCCGCACAATTGACACGCGCTCACAAAACGTTGACCTTGAGAAGTACAACGAGAAGTATGAGCAGCTCTCAGGTTCACAGAACAACCAGAGAACTGACCGCGTCAACATGGGTAAGCAGAAGCTTAACCAGAAGTCAAAGCAGTACAGGAAGCAGCAGGGTATGCGTTCCAAGAAGCGCGAGTCCGAGGCTGACCGCATGAAGCGTATCGAGGCCGAGCGCAAAAAGAAGCATCTCGTCATCACCGTTCCCGAAGAGGGACTCACGGTCGGCGGCGTAGCCGAGCTTCTTCACGCCACTGCTGCCGAGGTTATAAAGAAGCTCTTTGCCCTCGGTCAGATGGCTGCCATCAACGATATGCTCGACTTCGACACCGTTGAAATTATCGCAGGTGAGTTCGACGCGAAGGTCGAAAAGGAAGTAGTAATCACCATCGAAGACAGGATCATCGATGACACTGAGGATGACGAAGCGAGCCTTGAGCACCGCGATCCCGTCGTCTGCGTCATGGGTCACGTCGACCACGGTAAGACATCTATCCTCGACGCCATCCGTCACACCGCCGTTACTGATACTGAGGCCGGCGGTATTACGCAGGCTATCGGTGCTTACAGAACCGAAATCAACGGACAGAAGATCACCTTCCTCGACACTCCGGGCCATGCCGCGTTTACTGCCATGCGTGCCCGCGGTGCCAAGGCTACGGATATCGCAATCCTCGTAGTTGCGGCTGATGACGGCATCATGCCGCAGACAATAGAGGCTATCAACCACGCCAGGGCGGCCGAGATCCCCATCGTTGTCGCAATCAACAAGATGGATAAGCCGGGCGCCACGGTGGACAGAATAATGCAGCAGCTCACCGAGCACGAGATAGTACCCGAGGAGTGGGGCGGCGACACAATCTGTGTACCCGTTTCCGCAAAGACGGGCATGAATCTCGACAAGCTCCTCGAGTCGGTACTTCTCGTAGCCGAGATGCTTGAGCTGCGCGCCAACCCGAACCGTGCCGCCAGAGGTTCGGTCATCGAGGCCCGTCTCGATAAGGGACGCGGACCCATCGCGACCCTCCTCGTACAGAACGGTACTCTTCACACGGGTGATATCATCGTCGCAGGTACGGCTGTCGGCCGTGTCCGCGTCATGACAAATGAAAACGGCCGTGAACTCACTGAGGCCGGACCTTCCATACCGGTTGAGATCACCGGTCTCCAGGAAGCTCCTCAGGCCGGCGACACTTTCGATGCCGTATCCGACGAGCGCCTTGCGCGTGAACTCGTAGAGCAGAGAAAGGACGCCGCCAAGGAAGAACAGTGGGGCGCCATGCAGAAGGTCACACTCGACAACCTCTTCTCCTCAATTCAGGAGGGCGAGCTCAAAGACCTCAATATCATCGTCAAGGCGGACGTACAGGGCTCCGTCGAGGCGGTACGTCAGTCGCTTGAGAAACTCTCAAACGACGAGGTACGCGTAAAGGTAATCCACGGCGCCGTAGGCGGAATCGTCGAGTCAGACGTAATGCTCGCGAACGCTTCAAACGCCATAATCGTAGGTTTCGCGGTCCGTCCCGATCCGTCAGCCACTGCCATGGCAGAGCGTGACAATGTAGACATCCGCTGCTACAGAATCATCTACGACTGTATTGAAGAGATTGAATCAGCCATCAAGGGCATGCTCGCTCCCAAGTTCAGGGATGTCGACATCGGCCGCGCTGAAGTACGCAACGTATTCAAGATTTCCTCTGCAGGCACAATTGCCGGCTCATATGTACTTGACGGTAAGATTGTCCGCAACGCGAAGATCCGCGTAGTACGTGACGGTATCGTAATCGCCGAGGACGAGATGAGCTCCCTTCGCCGTTTCAAGGACGACGTCAAGGAAGTCGCATCAGGCTATGAGTGCGGTATCGGACTTACCAAGTTCAATGACATTAAGGAAGGCGATATTTTCGAGGCCTTCATCACAGAGGAATACAGAGAAGATTAAGGAGGGACTGTTATGCCCGGGCACAGCAAAGACAGAGTTGCTGAGGACATAAAGCGTGAAATAATTGCCACCCTCAAAGACATAAAGGACCCGAGAGTCGCTGAGGAACTCCTCACCGTGGTTCGGGTCACGGTATCGGGCGATCTCTCATATGCCAAGGTTTACATCAGTGACCTTAAAGGCATAGAGAACGCGAAGGAGGCCGCGAAGGCGCTCAACGGTGCCGCAGGTTTCATCCGCCGTGAGGTGGGACAGAACCTGCACCTGAGAAAGGCGCCTGAGCTCAAATTCGTGGCTGACGATTCCGTGGAACAGGGTATGGAAATATTCAGAAAGCTCAATGAGATATCGGGAGGTTCATATGGAAATTGACAGCAAAAGAGTTATAGAACTCCTGACTGCCGCCGATGATGTCCTCATACTTACACATAAGAATCCGGACGGCGACACACTGGGCTGTGCCGTCGCCCTCTGGCATGTCCTTACGGCTATGGGCAAGCGCGCCGCGGTAATAAACGGCCAGCCCATACCGAAGAGGTATGACCTTCTCTTTGAAGGTCTTGAGATGCCCGAGTTTGAGCCGAAGTTCATTGTCGCGGTTGACGTTGCGGACAATAAACTTCTCGGCAGCAAGCTTGATGCTTTATACGGCGATAAGGTCGATCTCTGTATTGACCACCACGCCACAAACGTGAATTACGCAAAGGAAACATTCTTAAATGGTGATGACTGCGCAGCGGCTCTCACTCTCTACCGTGTTTTCGCGGAGATGGGCGCTGAGATTACACCTGCTGTCGCAAATGCCCTCTATACGGGCATTTCGACTGACACAGGCTGTTTCCGTTACTCAAGCGTTACCTCAGAGGCTTACCGTGTCGCCGCTGACCTTATTGACTGCGGCGCGGACAACGCCCGCATAAATGTCGCCATGTTTGAGACGAAGCCGTTCGCCTACTACGACATGCTCTCAGAAGTATTGAGCGGTATGCGCACGTTCTGTGACGGCAGGGTAATCGTTTTCAAGGTTACCAATGAGATGTTTGAAAAAACGGGTGCCACACCCGATGACTGTGACGCCATAGCCGCCATGTCACGCCAGTTTGAAGGCGCGCTCTGCGGCATTACGATGAAAGAGAAAGCAAACGGAGGCTTCAAGTTCTCGCTCCGTACGCATGAGCCGCTTAACGCGGCAGAGCTCTGCGCCGAATTCGGCGGAGGCGGACATATGCGTGCCGCGGGCTGCGACGCAGACGCGGGGAAGGAAGAGGAAGTTCTCTCGAAACTTGTCGGCCTCATAGAAGAAGAGCTGAAATGACCGGTTTTATAAATCTCTACAAGCCATCCGGCATGACCTCGTTTCGCTGCGTGTCAAAGGTGCGCGGTATTACGGGGGAGAAGAAGGCGGGGCACTGCGGCACGCTTGACCCGCTCGCCGAAGGCGTGCTTCCGATAATGCTGGGCGGAGCGACCAGGTTCCTGGAATTTCTGCCCGACAGCACGAAGCGCTATACCGCCGTCATGCGCTTAGGGCTTACGACTGACACGCTCGACATCACGGGCGAGGTGAAGACGGAAAGCCCGGTATCATGCGGCTTGGAGGATATTCTCGCCGTCGCGGAGAAGTACAGAGGCGACATTCTTCAGGTGCCGCCGATGTTCTCGGCTTTAAACAAGGACGGCGTGAAACTTTATAAACTCGCCCGCAAGGGAGTGGAGGTCGAGCGTGAGGCCCGGCCCGCCACCATAAGCTCGCTTGAGATAAGCGGGGCGCCGGGCGAAAATGAATACACGCTCGACATAGAGTGCTCATCCGGCACCTATGTCCGCACGCTGATTGACGATATCGGCAGGGACCTCGGCTGCGGAGCGGTCATGACCTCGCTTATCCGTACGGCAGCTGCGGGTTTTGAGATTTCCTCATGCGTGACGCTTGAGGAGCTCGATGAGGCGGAGGATCCGTCCGCCTTTATCATATCCGTCGAAGAGGCTTTAAATGCCTATCCCAAGGCGTTTGTAAGCGACGGACAGGCCCATCGTTTTACCAACGGAGGGGACCTGAATCTCGAGAGAATCAAAGAGTGTAAAGTAAACGGACTTTACAGAGTATACAATCAGGAGAGATTTCTCGGAATCGGCAGGGCCGATACGGCGGAGAAAAATCTCGAATTTTGCAGAGTTTATCAGGAGAGATGAAATGGCATCTGTAGTGGCTTTGGGCAACTTTGACGGTTTGCACAGGGGACATATGACCGTAATCAATGACGCTTTGGCAATGGCAAAGCGCCTCTCGGCCATGCCCTTCGCGCTCGTCTTCAAAGAGCATCCCCTCACCGTTTTGACGGGAGAGGAGCAGCCGTGTCTCTTCAATTCGGAGACACGCGCAGCCGCTTTTAAAAAGACAGGTGTCACACTCTGCCTTCTGGAGTTTGAGGAACTCAAGGACATGAGTCCCGAGGAGTTCTTCGATGAGATAATCATAAAGCGCATGGGCGCAGTCGGCGTCTGCTGCGGCTTTAACTACTCCTTCGGCAAGGGAGGCAAAGGCACGCCCGAGACCTTAAAGGCTCTCTGCGAGAGGGCGGGACTTGAGTTTTCAATGTCACCTGAATTTGACTTTGAAGGCCAGCCCGTTTCGACGACGCGCATCAAGAAGGCTCTAGAGCGCGGCAAAATAGAGACGGCGAACCGCATGCTCGGCCGCCCCTACTCCTTCCGTCTCCAGGTTGTCGACGGAGACAAACGCGGCCGTCATCTCGGTGCGCCGACAATCAATCAGGAGGCCGACCCGCACCTTGTCATACCGAAGTACGGTGTTTACATGAGCAAGGCGACAGTGGGTGACAAGAGCTATCTCGCAATCACGAATATCGGAGTACGTCCGACTTTCTACGATGACGCGAGACCGTCAATAGAGACGCATATTCTTGACTTCGAGGGCAATCTCTACGGCAAGTTTGTCGAGGTTGCGCTCCTGCGCTTCCTTCGTCCGGAGAAGCGCTTTGACTCCTTCACGGACCTTGAGGTCCAGATAAAAAATGATGAGCGCAAAGTGCGCAAACTGGCGGAAGAGGCCAGGGAACATAAAAGATGAGTAAATTGGCACTTTACTTTTAAATGTAATTGTGTTAATATAAGCAAGCCCTTTTCTCGGAGCACGGCGCATGCCGCTAAGCGGATCACCGTTACCGTGTCCTGGGAAAGCGGAAAATTTTTCAATGAGGTGAAAGAAATGACACAGGAAGAAAAGCAGGCCATAATGGCTGAGTACGCGACACACGAAGGCGACACGGGTTCTCCCGAGGTTCAGATTGCCGTTCTCACAAAGAGAATCAACGACCTGAATGCTCATCTTAAGGAGCATCCGCACGACTTCCACTCAAACAGAGGACTTCTCAAGATGGTCGGTAAGAGACGTAACCTTCTCACATATCTCCAGAAGACGGATATTGAGCGTTACCGTTCCCTCATCTCGAGACTCGGACTCAGAAAGTAATGCGCTGTGGGGCAGATGGCAGCTTTGCCATCTGCCTTAAATTGCTTTTTAAGGAGCAGTTTTCATTGTAAAAACAGGAGGCCGCCCAAAAGGGATTAGCGGTAAATTAAGGACCCGGAAACCGGATTTTTAATTTATTGCTAAACCTCAGGGTTTAAAACAGGCCTCCTTTTGAAAAATAAAAAGGAAGGTATAAGAAATGTTTGAAAACTACAAGGTTTATGAGACAACCCTTGCAGGCAGACCGCTTCGCCTTGAGACAGGCAAGATGGCAGGCCTTGCAAACGCGGCCGTTTTCGCGAACTACGGTGAGACAGCCGTACTCTGCACCGTAACGGCATCCGCAAAGCCGAGAGAGGGCGTTGACTTTTTCCCGCTCTCAGTTGACTACGAGGAGAAGATGTACGCCGTAGGCCGTATTCCCGGCTCTTTCCAGAGAAGAGAGGGCAAGGCTTCAGAGAAGGCTACACTCGCTTCACGCTGCATTGACAGACCCATCCGTCCGCTCTTCCCGAAGGACATGAGAAACGACTGCTCTGTCGTTGCAACGGTTATGTCGGTTGACCCCGACTGCTCACCTGAGATAACAGCCGCAATCGGCGTTTCAGCCGCTATTGCCATCTCCGATATTCCGTGGGCAGGCCCCATCTCTTCAGTAGACGTAGGTCTCGTTGACGGCGAGATAGTCATCAACCCCACACTCGAGCAGAGAGAGAAGACAGAGCTTAAGCTCACAGTCTCCTCAACAGCCGACCTCGTCGCAATGATCGAGGCAGGCGCAAACGAGATTCCCGAGGACAAGATGTTTGAGTGCATCATGGCAGGCCACGAGGCAAACAAGGAAGTTGTTAAATTCATCAACTCCATCGTTGCCGAAATCGGCAAGCCGAAGTTTGAGTTCGAGTCCAACGATCCGGACCCGGCAATCCTCGATGAGATCGAGGCTTTCTGCGTCAAAGACGTAGAGGCTGCTCTCGACACAGACGACAAGAATGTACGCGATGAGCGTCTTCTTCCCGTATATGACAAGGTTCATGAGAAGTATGACGAGCTCTTCCCCGAGCAGGAAGGCAAGATCGACGAGATCATGTACCTCATTCAGAAGCACATCGTACGCCGCTGGCTCAAGGATGAGCACAAGCGTGTAGACGGACGCGGTATCGACGATATCCGTCCCCTCAACGCTGAGGTTGACCTTCTTCCGCGTGTTCACGGTTCAGGCATGTTCACCAGAGGTCAGACACAGGTGCTCTCTGTTGCCACACTTGCTCCCATGTCAGACGCGCAGCGTCTTGACGGCCTCGATGAGGACACGGAGAAGCGTTACATCCACCACTACAACTTCCCGTCCTACTCCGTAGGCGAGACAAAACCGCCGCGCGGTCCCGGCCGTCGTGAGATAGGCCACGGCGCTCTCGCAGAGCGCGCACTCCTGCCGGTAATCCCGTCAGTTGAGGACTTCCCTTACGCCATTCGCGTTGTCTCCGAAGTACTCTCATCAAACGGTTCTACATCGCAGGGCTCCGTATGCGGTTCCACACTTGCGCTCATGGCTGCAGGTGTTCCGATCAAGGCTCCCGTAGCAGGTATCTCCTGCGGTCTCATCACAGGCGAGCAGGGCGTTTACGGCGACTTCATGACCATGGTCGACATCCAGGGTCTTGAGGACTTCTACGGTGACATGGACTTCAAAGTTGCCGGCACACACAAGGGTATCACGGCCATCCAGATGGACCTCAAGGTTCACGGTCTCACACCCGAAATCATCAAAGAGGCCTTTGAGAAGACAAGAAAGGCCCGCATCTACATCCTCGATGAAGTAATGCTCAAGTGTATCCCCGAGGTACGCCCCGAGCTTTCAAAATATGCTCCCAAGATGCTTACCACAACCATCAGCCCCGAGAAGATCGGCGATGTTATCGGCAAGCAGGGCAAGGTCATCCAGAAGATCTGCGCTGAGTGCAACTGTAAGGTTGACGTCAACGACGAGGGTCAGGTATTTGTATCTGCTCTTGATCTTGAGGATGCTAAGAGAGCCATCTTCATGGTAGAGACAATAGCAAACGACCCCGAAATCGGTGCAATTTACAAGGGCGTTGTAACGAGGCTCATGAGCTTCGGTGCCTTCGTTGAGATTGCTCCCGGTAAGGAAGGTCTCGTTCATATCAGCCGTCTCGATGTCAAGCGCACCGAGAAGGTTGAGGACGTTGTAACCGTAGGCGACGAGATTATCGTCAAGGTTATCGAGATAGATGACCAGGGCAGAATCAATCTCTCCCGCCGCGATGCTCTCATCGAAGTAGAGGGCGCCGTACCTGAAAACGATATCGAAGAGGAGAGACCTCAGAGAAGACAGGGCGGCAATTTCCGCAGAGGAAACAACAGAAGATAACAACGACATCAATCGGTAAGGAGGTCAGAAAATGAGTACTCCGAAACAGAATAAGAGGTGGGCGAAGCCCCTGGGCTTTCTCGTAATAATCCTCGCCATAGTCGGTATCGTCTTTATTGTTCTCACGGCAGTGAACACAATAGTCGCAAAGCGCGAGGCGGCCAGGGTGGCAGAGATGCAGAAGTTCCAGACAATGCTCGTCCCCGTCGTAATGAACGACATCTCCGAATTCGACGATATCACGAAGGCCGACATGGGTCAGCTCATTGAGGCCTCAATCTGGGCGATCATCAAGAGCGATGTAGCGACCGACGAATATGAAGTCGAGGACGGTATGATCTTCTATCCGGCCGAGGAAGTCGAAGCGAAATTCATTTCGCTTTTCGGAGCGGAGCGTGAGATAGAGCACCAGACGGTGGCCTCTTCCGCGTTCGAATTTGTATATGACTCCGAGAAGAATGCTTATAAGGCCCCCATCACGGGCGTCGATGCAACCTATGTTCCGCGTGTTCTCGATATGACAGAGAAGAGCAACACGGTGGTACTTACGGTGGCTTATCTCTCAGGCAGCGGTTTCGTACAGGCCGACAACGGCGACATTGTCGATCCGGCACCGAGCAAGTACGTAAAAGTCACGCTGAGAGAAAAGGGTAAGGCTTACTACATAAGCGCGATTCAGCCGACAAGTGCCCCGGAGGCAATGGGCAAGAATAAGTAAGACGAAAGGCATCTTGAAAACAAAATTTCAAGATGCCTTATCTTAAAGGTGAAATATGGACGCAAAACTTGAAAAGGTACTGTCCGCGGTTCAGAAACCGGGACGATATACAGGCGGTGAACTGAACAGCGTTGTAAAGAGCGCTGATTCGGTGGATATACGTTTTGCCTTCTGCTTCCCCGACACATATGAGATAGGCATGTCTCATATAGGCATGAAGATTCTCTATTCCCTCATAAACGACAGGGAGGATGCCTGGTGTGAGCGTGTCTTTGCTCCCGCACCCGACATGGAGGAGCAGATGAGGGCAAATGACATACCCCTCTTCGCCATCGAGTCAAAAGACAAGCTCTCGGACTTCGATGTAATAGGTTTTACGCTCATGTATGAACTCTCCTTTTCAAATATACTCAATATGCTGGAGCTCGGCGGCGTGCCAATGCTCGCAAGCGAGCGACACGACCTTAAAAACTTCGTTGTCGCCGGCGGCCCCTGCGCGTCGAACGCGGAGCCGATCTGCGATTTTGTCGACGCGTTTTTACTCGGCGACGGCGAGGAGATAATGAATGATTTCCTCGACCTGTACAAAGAGTACAAGGACCGCGGAGCGGGCAAGGAGGAATTCCTCACCGCAGTGGCAGGCATACAGGGTGTATATGTGCCCTCACTCTATGACGTCACTTACAAAGCGGACGGCACCATAGACGCAGTCACACCGAAGAACGGAGCGCCCGCCGTCGTGCACAAGAGGATAGTCAGCGACCTGAACAAGGCGCCCTATCCGGACAGATTCGTAGTGCCCTTCATAGAGGTTGTGCACGACCGCGTAAGCGAGGAACTCTTCCGCGGCTGCATTCGCGGATGCCGCTTCTGCCAGGCGGGCTTCATCTACCGCCCCATAAGGGAGAAGTCACCGGACATCGCAAATGAGCAGGCGAAGGCACTGATAAAGAATACCGGCTATGACGAGATAAGTCTTATCTCCCTGTCCACATCCGACTACACGGGCATTCAGCCCCTGCTTAATGACATGATTGACTGGACGCAGGAGAAGAACGTAAACATAAGTCTTCCCTCGCTGCGTGTCGACAACTTCTCGGACGAACTCGTCGAGAAGATGAAACTCATAAGAAAGAGCGGCCTCACCTTTGCGCCTGAGGCCGGTTCACAGCGTCTGCGTGACGCGATAAACAAGAATATCACCGAGGAGGAGATCTTAAGCACCGTCCGCATGGCCTTTAAAGGCGGCTGGACGACGGTAAAACTCTACTTCATGCTCGGTCTGCCCACTGAGACTTTTGAAGACATAGAGGAGATTATAAACCTCTCCAGGCGCGTTGTGACGGAATACTACCGCACACCGGACAAGCCGAAGGGAAAGCAGCTCGTAATCAATGTCAGCGCTTCTCCATTCGTGCCGAAGCCGCATACACCGTTCCAGTGGGAGCCGCAGGCGACCACTGAGGAACTGGACGAGAAGCGCGCCTATCTGCTCGAGCAGACGAGGGTGCCGAAGTCGCACATTCACCTCTCGGCTCACCATACGGACACAATCTTCCTTGAGGCCGTCTTCGCGAGAGGCGACAGGCGACTCGGCAAGGTCCTGCTCGAGGCCCACAACCTCGGCTGTAAATTTGACTCATGGGACGACCAGCTTCGCTTCGATCTCTGGCAGCAGGCTTTTAAAAACTGCGGCGTCGATCCGAAATGGTATGCCTACAGACGCCGCAGCTACGACGAAATCCTGCCATGGGACCATCTTGACTACGGCGTTACCAAGGAATTTTTAATCCGTGAGAATGAGAAGGCGAAGAGGAATGAGACCACTCCTCACTGCAGAATAAAATGTGCCGCGTGCGGCGCTTCAGCCTTAAACGGAGGTAATTGCGATGCAAAATGCAAGAATCTTCTTTGAGAAGCGCGGCGACGCGAAATACATCTCTCACCTCGACCTCATGCGCTGTTTTTCCAGGGCAATCTCGAGGGCGGAGATACCTCTCTGGTACACCGAAGGTTTCAATCCGAGACCGTATATGAATTTTGCCATGCCCCTGTCACTCGGCATGGAAGGCCTCGAGGAGATTCTCGATATCAGACTGAATGAAGAAATGTCCTTTGATGAGGTGAAATCGAGGCTCGAAAAGGTCATGCCCCCGAACATCCGGATAATTGACGTGAAGGAGCCCGTAAAGAAGGCTCAGCTCGTGGCTTTCTCAAGATACAAGATTGAGATCAGACAGGAGCAGATGCCGGAGGAAGCCTTTAACAACGCGGTTTCTGAGAAACTGAATGACGAGAATCTGACGATTTCCAAGGTCGGAAAACAGGGAAAGCAGAAGGTTGTAAAGGAAATTGCCTTGACAGGACACATAAAAGACGTGAAAATCTGGTCCGATGAGGACAAAGTCACTACCGTTCTGCTCACTCTCCCGAGCAATCCCACATTCGGAATAAACCCGAATATCCTCATAACAAGGGTGCTTGAGCTCATTTCGGTTGAACCCGTTTTCGTCCATATCACGAGAAAATGCATGCTCGATGAGAACTTTGAGAAATTCGCGTAAGACTTGCGGGCATCAGTGTTTTTATTTATAATCTATTAGTAATTAATCCAAAGGCGGTGAGTGCTATGGGAAAGAAGAATAAAAAATATACGCCTGACGTTTTAGCGATTGGTGCCCTGGCTTATGCCGGCAGCGCCCTGACTCAGCGTATACTCATCCAGCCGAAGACAGAAATAAAACTCGCGGAGGGCTTTACGGTACCCGTACAGGGTATTCTGCCTTTCTCTCAGAAATACATCGCCGAAATAACAAGGACTGCCTTAAATAAGGTCCTGCCCACGGCAATGAACGCATCCGTATTTGTAATGGAGAAGATTCACGCTCGTGAGCAGTTCAAGAAAGGCCTTCTCTGGTTCCTCTACGACTATCTGGGCAGGTATTCGTTAAACAGCGTAACTGCGTTCTTTACACGCAGGTCCAGGTCGGCCGGCAGGGGAGATTACCGCGATTATCTTCGAAAGAGCATCGAGAAATATCTCGCGGAAAAGACCGACCGCGATGAACTTATAAAGAACCTGACCGGTGAGATTGTAAAAATACTCGGCCTTATAACGGACGGCACCGTGGCATCCATCATTTTCAATGAGAAGTTTGCCGAGGCGGCCTCCGGCACGATTGCCGCGGCGGTTGACCGCTTCCTCGCGGATGATGCGGCAAACCGCCTGACCGAGTACATAATGAAGATGGCATCTTCAATAGAGAATCTGACAATTCCGGGATTTCTTACAGACGTACTCGGAATAGGCCGCGTCGAGATGGCAAACTTCATAGATATAGGCTACGATGCCGTGTTCGGACCGGATATGGTAAATGCCGTAAAGACGATGAAGGCCGGAGATTCCGCCTATAACCTCATAATGGGCGTTGATTACAAAGATGCCATGCGTCACGTCACGGACAATGACCTTCTCAGGATGAATGCCGCGAGCGCGGTGCTCGCCATGAGCATCTATTCCTTCTCGAAGAGAACCGCCCGCAGCTTCTATAAAAACCGCGACAGGCTCGCGGGTATCAGAAGGGGAATAAGTTCCCTCTTCTCCGACAAAGAGTTCTTAGGAGAAGATGAGGAATGAGAATGAGAAAAAAGAAGTACCTCGACGAGCGCATTGACGCCTGTGAGGGACTTCTTCTGACGCTTGTATCCGAGGACAGGAACTTCGAGACCGCAAAGGAGAAGAAGAACTACCTCGATTTTGAAGAACTTTTCGGCAATGCAAATCCCGTATATATGGAGATAGGCTGCGGAAAAGGACAGTTTGTCTGCGAATTCGCGAAACTGCATCCCGAGTACAACTATCTCGCCGTTGAAAAGGTCGGAAACGTCATCGTATCCGCCGCGGAGCGGGCGAAGAACGAGGGACTTACAAATGTCCGCTTCTTAAAGTGCGGGGCTGAGTACCTGCAGTGCTTCATACCGGAAAAGAGCATAGAGGGACTCTACCTGAATTTCTCCTGCCCTTATCCGAAGAAGGCATATACATCTCACCGGCTCACAAATGAGCGGTTCCTGAATATCTACAAGGATATCCTGAAAGACGGCGCGGAAATCCATCAGAAGACTGATAACATGCACTTCTTTGAGTATTCGATTGAAGAGTTCACGAAATGCGGATTCGCGCTGAAAAACATCTCCCTCGACCTGCACTCAAGCGACTTTGAGGGCAATATCGTGACGGAGTATGAAAGTAAATTCGTCGCCGAGGGCCTGCCGATCTACAGGCTCGAAGCTTACGTAAAGGAGGAGTAAATATGACACCGCAGGGCAATGTAGACCCCGCTGCTTTCCTTGATCAGTACACGAGTATCCTGGTGCCCGGAATAATTCTCGGCCTGGCACTTTTAGGCCTTGTGATCATGCAGATTTTCTTTACGCTTCGGACGGACAGCCTTCTCGTCTGGCTGGCTCCGCTGTTTTTAGGCGTCGCCGGCGGCTTTTCCTGCCTCGCGACAATGTCCTACTACTCTTCTTTTGAAAAGATAGCGGAAAACAATATGGCATATCTTACGGTTGAGCAGCAGGCGGCGTGCCCTAATTTCGGCGCCTATTCCGTAACTTTCCTCGCCATGGCCGTATTTTTCTTCCTGAGCCTCTTCGTATCCATGATAATAGCCATGATAAAGGCAATCAGGAGAAGAAACCAGTATTGATAAAACAACGCAGAATAAACGAAAAACGCCGATGGTGGGGAGCCATCGGCGTTCTTCGTTAAAATAGGAGAAAATGAAATGAAAAAGTGAGTGAAGGGGTGACTGGTCCCTTACTGCACTTACACTATAACCCGGTTTCCTTAAAACAACCTTAAACAATAGTTACAAAATTCGAAAGAAAACGCGGAGCATTTTAATAGATTTATTATATTGAATTGATTATTTGTATTTAGTATACTTTTTTCATACTTTAACAGGCTAAATCGCCACATGGGAAAGGAAGAAGAAAAAGTGGAGCAATTCGGCAATATTGTAACCAAGATTGATGACTTTGTCTGGGGCTGGCCCCTTATCATTCTCATCATTGCAGTCGGTGCTTTCCTTACTGCAAGATCAGGCGGAGTACAGTTCCTGCATCTCGGCAGGGCGCTCAAGTACATGGTACAGAACGAAGAGGACGGCGAAGGTGAAGTAACCTCGTTCCAGGCTCTCTGCACCGCTCTCTCCGCAACAGTAGGTACAGGTAATATCGTAGGTGTTGCCACGGCTATCTGCATAGGCGGCCCCGGCGCTCTCTTCTGGATGCTTTTCGCAGCCGTACTCGGCATGGCCACAAAGTACTCAGAGGGTCTCCTTGCCGTCCTTTACAGGGAGGACAAAGGTAACGGCCACTACCTCGGCGGTCCGTTCCTCTACATCGAAAAAGGTATGGGCGAGAAGTGGAAATGGCTCGGCAAGCTCTTCGCACTCTTCGGAGCTCTTGCAGGTCTCCTCGGTATCGGTACAATGACTCAGATGAACGGTATCGTTTCCGCTTTCTCAAATGTTATCGATTCTCCGGTAGTATTCGATAAATTCGGCGCAAACACGACAATCGTCGCTGTTATCGTAGCGGTTATCTTCACGACTCTCGTTGCCCTCGTCGTTGTCGGCGGTATCAAGAGAATCTCAGCCGTTGCCGAAAGAATCGTACCTTTCATGTGCGTTCTTTATTTCGCGCTTGCACTTGTCTGTGTACTTCTTAACATAAAGGCTCTCCCGATGGCTATAGGCCTCATCTTCAAGGGCGCCTTCACGGCTCAGGCGGCAGTCGGCGGATTTGCCGGTGCGGCCATCAAGCTTGCCATGCAGAAAGGTATCGGCCGCGGTATCTTCTCGAACGAGGCAGGTCTCGGCTCAGCTCCCATCGCAGCAGCCGCCGCAAAGACAAAGGAGCCCGTACGCCAGGGTCTTGTCACAATGACAGGTACTTTCCTCGACACAATCGTAATCTGTACTCTTACAGGTCTTTCAATCATCCTCACGGGTGCTTATGCCAACACTGATGAGCTTCGCGGCGCAGCCGTCACACAGCTCGCCTGGGCAGAGACATTCCCGTGGCCGGCAGACGTCTCCAAGTTCCTTGTTGCCATCTGTTTGGCACTCTTTGCTTTCACAACCATCCTCGGCTGGGACTACTACTCAGAACGCTGCGTAGAGTACCTCACAAATTCCAAGAAGGCAGTTCTTGTGTTCAGAGTACTCTTCGTACTCTTCACATTCGCAGGTCCGTTCCTGGCTCTTGACATAGTCTGGAACATTGCGGACGTATTTAACGGCCTCATGGCAATTCCGAACCTTATAGCTCTCGTAGCCCTCGGCGGTGTAATCTCCAAGGAGACAAAGGCCTACTTTGCGAAGCAGAAGGAAATTGACGTCACAAAGAAATAAGAATAACTTGTGATAAAGCAACCGCGGTTTTCCGCGGTTGCTTGTTTTATTCTTTCTTTAATGGTAAAATAAATAAGTTAAGAATTGTTTTGGAGGCGAACAGTATCAATACGTTTTCCGGAATAATACACGAGCATACAGCTTATAAAAGTCAGATTTTCAAGATGGCCAGGAACGACCTCGTGAAAACCTACAGCGGTTCAGCCCTCGGCTGGGCCTGGGCGGTCATTCGCCCCGTGGTAACCATCCTCATCTACTGGTTCGCCATGAGCGTGGGTTTCAAGAAGAACGGTCTCGTCTATGGCCATCCTTATTTTTTATGGCTCATCACGGGTCTCGTGCCCTGGTTTTATATGAGTGACATGCTGACGCAGGGTACCGATTGTATGAGAAAGTACCGCTATCTCATCACGAAGATGCGCTATCCCGTCTCGACCATACCCACCTTTGTCAGCATCTCAAAGATGATGGTTTCCATGGTGCTCCTGTTCGTAGTCGCAGTCATTTACTGGATTATGGGCTTTGCTCCCACCATCTACTATCTGCAGATTTTCATCTATATTCTTTTTTCATTCATGTTCTTCACGTCCTGGGCGCTTTTCGCGGGCCCCATATCGGCCATTTCACAGGACTTTTCAAACCTCATCCGCTCCTTCGTATTCGCCGTCCTCTGGTGCTCCGGTATCTTCTGGGACGCGACTGAAGTCGGCGGCACCCTGGGCCTCATCCTGAAAGCAAATCCCGTCACTTACATCGTCACGGGTTTCCGCGCCTCCTTCATGGGCCAGTACTGGTTCTGGGAGCGTCCCCGTGCTCTCGGTGTCTTCATAGCCGAGCTTCTGCTCATGTTCCTTCTGGGTCTCTGGAGCTACAGAAAACTCCGCAAAGAGATTCCGGATGTGCTTTAAGGAGGTGGCATTTTGTCTGAACCCATAATAGAGTTTAAGAACGTCTCCAAGAAGTACAAGCTGTACAGCGGCAACAGACAGAAACTCGCCGCCATTTTCTCAAAGCGCGTCAAGGTGAAGACCAAGGAGGCCATAAAGGGAGTCTCGTTCACTATTGACCGCGGCGAGTCGGTTGCCCTGCTTGGAAAAAACGGCGCAGGTAAGTCAACCATTCTCAAGATGATAACCGAGGTCTGTTTCCCGACTGAAGGTGAAATAATCGTAAACGGCCGTGTCTCGGCTCTCCTCGAACTGACAGCCGGCTTCGACCCGGAACTCACCGGCCGTGAAAACATCTACCTGCGCGGCACGACAATGGGCCTTAGCAGGGAGGAGATTAAGGCGCTCGAGCCGGACATCATCGAATTCGCCGACATCGGCGAATATCTCGACCAGCCCGTCCGTGCCTACTCGAGCGGCATGAAGTCCCGCCTCGGCTTCGCGATAAACGCGAATATAAAACCCGAGATCCTCATCGTCGATGAGGCCCTGTCCGTCGGTGACGCGACCTTCAGAAAGAAATGTCTCGACAAGGTTAACAAGCTCATCGCGGACGATAACGTAACCCTTTTACTTGTAACCCACAGCACCACCATGGCGCAGCAGTTTTGCAAGCGCGGCATGGTACTTGACGGCGGCAAGATAGTATTCGACGGAGCAACAGCCGACGCCATAGTAAAATATGATGAAATAATGAAAAAAGCTGCAGAAAAGAAAAAGAAGGAGGCTGTTCTCAAATGAAAACAACTTTGGTAATCATGGCGGCAGGAATAGGAAGCAGGTTCGGTCAGGGTATAAAACAGATGGAGCCCTTAGGCCCTTCCGGTGAAATAATCATTGACTATTCCATCCACGACGCCATCGAAGCCGGCTTTGACAAAATCGTATTCATAATCCGCCACGACCTTGAAAAGGATTTCAAAGAGGTCATAGGCGACAGAATAGCAAAGAAGATTGAAGTTGAATACGCCTTCCAGGAAAAGGAAAACATCCCCGACTGGTTTGACCTCGGTGAGCGCACAAAGCCTTGGGGCACAGGCCAGGCCATCCTCGCCACAAAGGGCATAGTAAAAGAGCCCTTCGCCGTAATCAACGCTGACGACTACTACGGCAAAGAGGGCTTCAAGGTTGTCCATGACTGGCTCGTCTCCGGTGCTTCCGAGACAACCGACAAGCGCCACATGTGTATGGCGGGCTTTGAGCTCACAAACACTCTCTCCGAAAACGGCGGCGTCACAAGAGGCGTCTGCAAGGCAAACGAGGACGGCTATCTGACCGAGATCATCGAAACCGAGAACATCGAAAAGATAGATGGCAAGGCCGCAGTAAGAGCAGAAGACGGAACACCGAACTTCTATCCCGACGGCACACTCGTCTCAATGAACATGTGGGGCATTAACCCCGACTTCATTGAAGAAGTTCTTGAGCCCGGCTTTGAGGAGTTCTTAAAGAACATCCCCGAAGGCAACATCAAGAAGGAATACCTCCTTCCCATGGTTATCGGCGAACTCGTAGAGAAAGGCGAGGCGGACGTAAAGATCCTTCCCACACCCGACAAGTGGTTCGGCGTAACCTACCAGGAAGACAAATACTACGTCAAAGACGCCTTCAAGGACCTCGTCGCCAAAGGCATCTACCCCGAAAACATAAAAGACTGATAAATAACAAAAGCACCCTCAGCAGAGGGTGCTTTTTGCTGCTTATTTTAAATTGTCTTCTGCCCACTTTGTGACAAGTGCGCGGGAGTCTTTGGCCTCTGCGCCGTGGACGGCGAGACCGGGACCGACGGACGCGCCTTTACAGAACTTCTTGAGCGACTTTGCGGAGTCGGCAAGACCGGAACCCTCATGTGTCATGACGGGAAAGACCGTCTTGCCGGAAAAGTCGAGGCGCTCAAGCTGGGAGAAGACGGGTGTCGGGAAGGTGCCCCACCAGCAGGGTCCCGCGACTACGACTTTGTCGTATGCGCTTATGTCGTCCAAATATGCTTTAAGCTCGGGACGGGCATCTGCCTTCAGTTCCTTCTTCGCCTCGTCGATGCATGTCATGTATGAGGCGGCATATTCCTTTACGGTCTCCACTTTGAAGAGATCCGCACCGACTGCGTCCCTTATGAACTCTGCGACAATCTCGGTGTTGCCTTTCTCTATGGAAACAATGTTTCCGTTTACATAGTTTTCACCTGTTCTGGAGTAGTAGATTACGAGTGTTTTCATATTATAAACCTTTCACTAACCGTGTTTTTTTGTTATTATGATTTTATCATATAAAGGGAAGGTTTTGTAATGCTTTTTGAAAAACAGGAGAAGAAGGTAGAGTACATAGAACTCATCTATGACCTCATCTTCGTATATATTGTCGGCAGGAACAACAGCCTGCTGCACGATATCGAGAACGGCTTTGTTGCTCCGCTCTCTTTTCTCACATATCTGCTTGCGACCCTGGCCGTAATACAGATCTGGAACTTCTCCACATTCTTCATCAACATGTTCGGGCGCAACGGTGCGCGCGAGCATATATTCATCTTTATAAACATGTACCTTCTCTACTATATGGGACAGGGCACGCGCGAGGACTGGTTCTCTTTCCAGATGCAGTATCACATTACCTGGGCCCTCATACTGGTCAATATCGCTGTACAGTATATTCTTGAACTGAACAACCACAAGGCGGATGTATGGAACCGCGACCTCATAAAGCGGATGATTTTCACTCTGTTTGCCGAAGCGGCGCTGGTCTTTGCCGCCTCCTTCGTCAGCCCGAACTTAAGCGCAGTCCTCTCTGCAGCCGGTATTGCCTGCGGCATTGCGCTCACTGCGTTCAACCGCAATAAGAGTCCCGGCGGACAGACGGACTTCGCCCATCTGGCGGAGCGGGCGATGCTCTATGTCGTCTTCACCTTCGGTGAAATGATCATCGCCGTCTCCTCATACTTCGTCGGCGACGGCAGCTTCGATATGACTGTAGTATATTTCTCGCTCATGGCTTTTCTCATAGTTGTCGGCCTGTTTCTCATCTACGGCTTTTTCTACGACAGGCTGCTTGACACGGAGGGCGACTTTGACGGCATGCTCTACATGGCCGTGCACATCTTTATCGTGCTCGCCTTAAACAATATTACCGCAGCACTTGAGTTTATGCGTGAACCTGAAGTGGCTCTGATGCCCAAGATCATTTTCCTTGTCGCGTCCGTAATTGCCTTCTTCGTCTTCCTCTGCTCGCTCGGCATCTATACGAAGAACCGCTGCGCACTGACAAAGAAATTCATCGCTTCACTTTCAGGCGCAGCTGTCATCTTCATCCTGCTCATGCTCCTTCTCAGAGAGAACATGTACTTAAACATTTTAGTGACTGTCGTATTCATCTTCTCGGTATTCCTCATAACATTCCTGACATACCGGAAAGTGAAACGAAACGCATAACAAAAAGCACCCTCAGCCGAGGGTGCTTTTTATTATCAGTAATTCAGCCAGCCGAAGTCTGTCGAGGTGGCCAGGTTTTCTGCGCCGTAGAGGAAGAGGACGTCGGTTATCTCGTTTTCTTCAAGGAGGTCCTTTATAGAGTCCCTGTAGTAGCGGAGATCGACGAGGATTATCTCTTCGTAGTTTTCGGCGAGCATTGTGGCAAAGCAGTGGGAGTAGGAGTCCTTGATTATGAGGAGCTTCTTTCCGTTTTCGTTCGTGTCATTGTGGATGACGGTCAGGGGATGGTTGCCGTTTAGGAAGACCTCGTACTTGTCGTCCGACTGTGCTTTGTCTTCAAAGAAGAGCGAGCCGTATTCCTCGTCGCCTATGGTGACGGAGTACTTTGAAGGCTTCTGACACTCGTAGATGTCTATGGTGTCGGGCTTCTTCAGCCAGAGACCGCTCTTTGCGTATGAGGTGCCGTAGAAGCCGTCTATTGTGCGGGAAGATGTAAATGTCTCCGGTGTCAGTCCCTCCTTGTCACAGAAGGCCTGGTAGAGGAGAAGGGCACCTGCCGAGGTGATATGGTGGTCAGTCTTGTAGTAGAGCTGTTCTTTATCCTTGTTTGCCTTGAAGGTCTCGCGCAGGTCTATGAAGGTGAAGTTGTCATAGCCTGTCGGCATCTTGTCGAGAAGGAAGTCATCGTAGTAGTCCTTGTGGACCTTCGGAAGCTTGTCGCTCATAATGTAACCGGTCTGCGGTACGACCATGAGTGTGCAGTCTGCTCCCGTGTCCTGTGAAAACTGCAGGATTCTGTTTATGTTCGCGAGCGCGTGCGCCTCGTCGAAGTCGGCCGGCGCGGCAATCAGGTAGCCGTCCTTGCCGGAGTAGATACCGCTTGCGCCGTTTAATCCGACGGCAAGGCGGGCATAGGAGTACGCGCCGACCCACTTTTCACGAAAAGCGAAGTGGTCAGCGACATAGGTGTCAAAACCGCTCATGAAGCTGCCGTCCGTAATGGTTTTAAAGGTCGCTTCCGGGAACGTCGCGAGAACTCGCTTTTCGTTTGCGGAGGACGCCTTCTTCGGCAGGAGCAGTGTGAGTACCGAGAATATTAAGATGAAGGAGCAGAAGACAATTGTCAGTATGCGCTCTTTTTTCATATATTCTCCTTTAGAATCTGAAGTACAGGAACGGGTTGTATGTGGAGGTCACGAGCGCTGCCGTACAGAGTACGAGAGCGAAGATGACCAAAGCGGTTTCTATGTAAGGCATGGCCTTGTTGTCTTTATGTTTTACCCAGAGGTTCTTTGCGACGGGCAGCGAGGCGAAGGCAGCGATGACAAGGAGAGGAATGTATGTGACAATCTCATACATCGCGTTGTTTGAAACGCCGAAGCCGCCAGTGAACAGGCCATGGAAGAAGGCGGTCAGTTCCGTCATGTCGGTGAACTGGAAGAGCATCCAGCCGAGCATGACAATCACCATGGCGTAGATATGGCGCAGGAAGCGCGGAGAGCGCTCCAGAACCTTCTTGAGGAACAGTTTCTCGATTATCAGCAAAATGCCGTAATAGAGGCCCCAGAGGACAAAATTCCATGATGCGCCGTGCCAAAGGCCGGTGAGGGCCCAGACAATCATTATGTTGAGTATCTGCCTTGCGGCGCCTTTCCTGTTTCCGCCAAGGGGTATGTAGACATATTCCTTGAACCAGGTGGAGAGGGACATGTGCCAGCGTCTCCAGAACTCCGTAATGCTCTGTGAGACATACGGGTAGTTGAAGTTTTCAAGGAAGGAGAAGCCGAACATGTTGCCGAGGCCTCTTGCCATATCCGAGTAACCGGAGAAGTCGAAGTAGATCTGGAACGAGAAGGCAAACATGGCGACAATATGGCCGGGTATGCCAGAGGCATCTCCCTCAGCGACCAGGGCGTCAAAGAGTGCGCCCATGTTGTTCGCTATCAGCACCTTCTTGCAGAGACCTATGACGAACAGGCGGACACCGTTTGAGAACATCTCAAAGGTCTCTTTCCTGTTCTGAAGCTGCAATTCAATGTCCCTGTAGCGGACAATGGGACCCGCTATGAGCTGGGGGAACATCGTGACATATGTGCCGAACATTACTATGTTCTTCTGCACCGTGCACTTTCCGCGGTAGAGGTCGATGAGATACGACATTATCTGGAAGGTGTAGAAGGAAATGCCTATCGGCAGAGCAACAGTTTTCACCGCGACATTCGAGAAGAATGTGTTTATGATTCCGGTGAAGAAGCCTATGTACTTGAAGTAGCCGAGAAGCAGGAGATTTATGATTATGCCGATGATGAGGAACAGTTTCTTTTTCTTCTCATACTTCGCCATGAGAAGGCCGACAATATAGTTGACCGTGATGGAGAAGACCATGAGAAGTATGTAAACAGGCTCACCATAGCCGTAAAAAAACAGACTGGTCAGAAGTAACCAGCCGTTTTTAAACTTACGCGGCAACAGGTAATATACTGCGAGTGTTATTACGAGAAAGAAAAAGAGAAACGTAATACTCGAGAATATCATCCTGTCACCACCTTTGTTTAGTTTTTATCTTTGCTTATTTGTTAAAGATTTCTTCCATTTCAGCATGCTGATCCGAGAAGAAGAAGGCGACATAGTTGCCTTCGGTAATGATGTTGCTTTCAAGGGCAATGCTGTGGCTTATCTTGTCATAGGATTCGGACTGATTGAGGATGTCCGTACGATGCTGCTGAAGCGCGGTTGCGACTTTGTAGGCGGCAGTTTTGCTCGGGGCTTCGATTATAATCGCTTCGCCCGGAAAAGCCGCATCGGTTATTGTGAAAGATACGCCCTTGGCAGCTTTGATGTCAGTGGCATCGATGCCGTAGAGTTCGGGAATTCTTTCAGCCTTGAGTTCTATAGCATCGCTGTCTTTTACGAGTTCATAAATCTGTGCGTAGATTGCGTTTATGTCTTTGTTTTTGCTTTCTTCTTTTTCGCCGGATCCGCCCTTTGAGCATGCGGCGAAGCAGAGGCAGAGTGTGAGTGCGAGAATTACTGCGATGATTCTTTTCATTGTTTTATCCTCCTCAGATTACCATGTGGGATCTGCGCAGTGGTTCATGTTGTAGTCGGCCCAGGCTTTTGCGCCTTCGCTTGAGAGGTGGATGCCCATGGCACCCGGGTCGCTGCAGTATTCGTCTTTTAAGTAACCGGCGTCATTGAACATGACGGAGGCTACATCGACAAAGTACCAGTTGTTCTCTTCGGCCATCTTCTTGAGGCCTTCGTTGTATGCCTTTATGCCGGCGTTGTTGAGTACCTTGCCGCGCTTGCCGTCCTGTGAGGCGATGATGGGCGTCATTGACTGGATGTAGATGAGTGCGCCGTCATTGTTGTCAACGATGAGCTGGCAGAGCTGTCTCATCTGATCAACTGCGCCTTCAACACCGACGCGGTTTAAGTCGTTCATACCGAGCATAATGTATACGCGCTTTCTGCCGTCGAGCTGTTTCCAGATCTCAGCCGGCCAGCCGTTCTGGGCTGTGGCGGTGCTCTGGTCGAGCGCGTTCGTTGTGCCGTAGTTTCCGTAGCAGAGATATTTCATGCCGGGAATGCCGTCGTACATCATTATCTTAAGACCGGTGGAGTCACCGATGAATACGGCTTCGTTGAAATAATTCGGGTTCTTTTTCTGAGCCTCTTCCCAGGCGAGGTAGGGAACTTCGCCGCCGACGGGCTTCGGAGCTTCGGTCGTGGTCTCGCTCGTCTGCTCCGCTGTCGTCTTCTGCTGCTTTGTCGTTTTTTGGTCTGAACCCTTGCTCTTGTTCGGCAGAACAATTGCAAGCACGACAGCGACAACCACGACTATGAGGCAGGCGGCGATGATCGCTATGGACTTCGGGCTTTTCGCGAGGCCTGATGCCGTGACACGTTTTCTCTGATACATGTTTACACCTTCACTAAGTTTATCAATACTTAAAGTACATATAGATTTTAATAACCGAGGTGTAAAAAGTCAATGAAATCGGCAGAAAAATCAATATATTGCGTTATATCGTCATTATGCTATAATATATATTGTATTAATTGGGGATAGGTGGGATTTTTTCTGGCTAACAGGAAAAAGTCTGACAGTCGTGCCAAAAGAAAGGCTGAGACAGCCAAAAGGCTTGAGGCGGAGAGGAAACAGAATCCGCCCCAGGCACAGAAGAAACAAAAACAGACTCCGCAGAAACCGGCAAAGATTTCAGTAAAGGTTGCTGAGGGGTCTTCTGTTGCTACGCCGAAAAAGGAAGTAAAGGCAAAGGTTGCAGAGCCGAAGCCCGAAAAGAAAAAGCCTGAAGAACAGCCGAAGGCTGAGAAGAAGGTTGAGGAAAAGAAGCCCAAGGCAGAGGAGAAGCCTGAGGCCTCAGAGCCGGAAGTACCCGCTGAGGTGATGATGAATCCCTTCTCCAATACCAGGATTCTCGTGGCGGCTGCCTCTGTACTTGTATTCTCGATAGTGTTTAACCTCTGCGTACATGCTGTGGGCAACACCGTTATTCCTGTTTCAACTACCGCCAAGGCCGCTGTCGCGACAACCGTCACGACTACCGAGGCGACGACAGAGGAGGAGACGGAGCCCGTTACGCAGGCGCCCGAGGCCGTCTATACAAGGTCTGCGGGTTCAGATGCTCCGGTGGCACCTCCGCCGGAAAAGCCGAAGAGCGTATTCCTTTCAATTCCCTATGTCAGCCAGCTGCCCGCATATCCGACGGGCTGTGAGGCCGCCTGCGCGACCATGCTTCTCCGTTTCTGGGGTATCGGCGCCTCGCTCGACTCCGTTGTCGCGTCAATACCGCGCGGTGATATTCATGACAAAAACGGCAAGCCTTACGGTCCCAGCATATATGCAAAATTTGTCGGCGACCCGCGCTGCAGATATACTGACAAGACTCCCGGCTACGGAGCATTTTCTCCCGTTATCACAAGCTGCCTCTGGGGCTTCGTGGGCTCAAATTATGTTGTAAAGAACGTCTCGGGAAGTTCCCTTTCGGACCTCTGCGGATATCTTGATAAAGGCTGTCCGCTCATAGTCTGGGCGACTTATAATATGAAACAGCCCACCACCTGTAACTGGTGGTATGTTGAAGGTACGGACCAGTATTTTGAGTACCCGCGCGGAACCCACGTGTTTGTCCTCTGCGGATACAGTTCAGGTGTCGTAAATCTCATGGATCCGTACGGAAAGGGACTCGTAACCTATTCACAGTCCCTCTTCTCCAGCAGGTACAACCTTCTCGGCAGGCAGGCGATAGTCATAATGCCGGTTGAGCAGACCACAGAGTCTACGACCGAGAAGACAACCACGAAGAAAACTCCGGATCCGGTAATTCCGTCGACTACGGATGAATCCACAACGGACGGTACAACCGAGACGACCACGGACGAGTCCACGACGGACGGCACAACAGAGACAACCACGGAGGAGTCCACGACGGAGACTACTACGGAAGCACCTTCTGAATAAAAATAAAAGCCACCCGGTCGGGTGGCTTTTCTTATTGTCTCTTAGTCGGGAAGAGCGAATACGGATTCAAGGACATCGTCCATTACTCCGTAGTACTCGGCCTTGTTTATGAACATGCCGGCCCAGCCCTGGTGATCCCAGTTCTGCGGAGGCATAACCTGCCAGATACCCTTCTTCAGAGTGTCGTTGGGTGTTACCTGAATCTCTTCAACACCGACGGGTGCGCCCATTGAAGGCACGTTTACGATACCGTCGTTGGGACGCCATGACTTCTCAACAAGTTCTGACTTCTTGATGTATATGCCCATGATGAGGCCTGTTACCTTGAACATGGGGAAGATGTGCTTGTCCGGATACTGGAATCCCATCTTGCCCTTGTGTGTTCCGCATGCGGGGCGGGCGATGTAGTAGGTGTTCGGATTTGCCTTCCAGCCCTTGAGCATTGCGTCAGATACTTTAGGCTGCATCTCATACCAGATGTTACCGCCGTTTACTGCGTTCTCGTATGCCTTGATACCTGCCTGCTTCTCTGCGTCGCTTGCCTTCTTTGCGCCCGGCTTCGTCGGATCCTTCATTGCGTTCCAGGGATCGAAGTAGAGGTCGTATACATTGTGAAGAAGGTCGCCGCCCTTTGAGCCCGCTGTCATGAGGACTCTGGAGATGGTGTGGAGAAGCTTCTCACCCGCGAAAACGGTAGCGGATGTGCCTCGGTTTGTGGCGGAGAGTGTTGTTACACTGTGGATTAAGTTGCCCTTGCCGCCCTTGAAGAAATCGGATACTTCGTCTGCCGGTGTGGCGTCAAGTTCCTCTTTGGAACCTGCTTCCATAATCCAGGAGAACATTGTGACTGTAGGGCCGCCGAATGAGTGGCCGATGAGGTTGATCTTGGCGTGATCACCCGGTGTGCCGAGGTCCTTGAGGACGCCCGGATAAGTACGGCCGAAACGGTTTATGCCGTGCTCTTTTGAGTGATATACGCCGTAGTCGACAGTGCCGCCGAAGAGATAGGCGTAAAGTTCACAGGAGCGCTCCCACATACCGGTGAAGGGGCCGAGTGACGGCTGATAAACATCAGCGCCGCATTCTTTTTCCCAGTGCTTTTCAAGGTCCTTGGTGAATGATCCGAAATATCTGTAGAGTTTGCTGAAATAGTTTTTCGGGTCAACACCGAGGAATCCGTGTACAAGAATTATGGGGTAGTTGTTTGCCTTTGCTTTCATTGTAATTCCTCCAGTTATCCAATATCCGAAGCTACGCTTTCGCTGAAAGCTGCGCCGGGTTTTGCCAGTGTGTCGTCAACGACGCGGTCTCCCTTTATTAGTTTTCCGGTCAGGAAGAGACGGTCAGTCTTGACGTAGTTTACAACCCCGAAGGGGTAGCATGTATAAATTAAAACCGTGTCAGGTTCAAAATTATCGTGTGAAGCGCGGTGGTCTGAAAATTTAAAGTCACTCGCTTTTATTACTTCCGCTTTTGTTATCTCGTAGGTGTAGTTTCCGTAGGGCATTTCAAGTGTGACTGTTATGCCTTTCGGGAAGTCGCCGTTTTTCGGGTCAAATTTCGAGAGCCCGACAAATACGGTCCGGCAGTGTCCCGCTATTATGGGACAGGTGGCGCTCTCATTCAAAGGAGTGGTCATGCCGGGGAGGGAACTGCACTTGTGCAGGCCCGCGCCGAGGTTTAAGCACTCGTCGCTCGTGCCGAAGACGAGGTTGCAGTTTATGCCCAGTTCCTCGCTTGATACCCTGCCGATAATCTGCTTTGCACGGAATTCTTCAGTATGGTATTTCTTATTGAAAATTTCCGAGAGCAGGACGGTCGGAAGCTCCTCGGTCGTCGCTACCGTCGTTTTTGCCGGTGTGGTTGTTGTCGGCTCTTCTTTCTGAAGACCTTTTCCGAAAACAATAATGACGAGAAGGACCGTCACAAGCACTATGAGACAGGAGATTGCTATAGTGAGCGGTAATCTTTTCTCTGTCATTTTCACACCTCACTGAATTCGTAACTTAAATTTTATTGTTTTTCAAATAAATTGTCAATGCCGATAAATTATGATATATTTATTTACTGTAATTTAAGTTATTACCAACCGGAGATGAAACTTTTTGGAGACTTACATCCGACTCCTGGGCGGTTACAAAGCCCTTAAAAAGAGAATAATCTTCATCGTCTTATCGCTTGTTATAGTGTGCCTGCCGCTGGCGAAGGCGCAGCCTGAGCACAGAGCAGCGGCGGAGCCGGAGACGACGACCGAAGCGGTCACGGAGGCTCCGACCGAGGCTCCCGAGCCTGAGGCGAAACCGGTCACCGTCCGTCTCGAATCCGTCGAGAAGGATATCCGTATCGGATTCTACGACGAGGACGGTGCCGTAATTACGGGCTATCGTTTTGAGGTCGTTGTCACCGATGCCGACGGCAAGGAGATAAAGGATGTGGACAACGACAGGGACGGATACATCGTCATCCTCGGCGTAACACCGGGCGAGGCCACGGTTACTCCGAATCAGACAAAGGCCTATGAGTTCACCGATGCCCCTTACAAAATCAATGTAAAGGACCACGTTGAGTATAAACCCATCCAGAACGTCGTCGTAAAGAATGACGGCGCTGACGTAAAGAAGGCTCCCGAGTCACCCGTGATCAAGGACACGGTTGAGTTCGTACCTTCCGAGGTAAAGGAGACCACGGTCTACAAGACCCTCTCTGAGGCGGGTCTTACCGTGACAGATCCTTACTATGTTCCGGAGACCACGACCGCCGCTCCTCCCGAGACCACGACGGCCGACGGAGGCAGCGAACCGGAGACCACGACGGAACCCGAAACCACAACCGCCGCTCCCGTTGACGACAACGCGAAACTCCTTGACTCCACGGGCAAGTATCAGCTCTATGTCAAAGAGGGAGATACCTACAGGGAAGCCCTGAACAAGGACTACTCCGCAGGCGCGACATTCTACATCGCAGAGGTCACGAAGACCTACTACGGCTGGCAGAATATCGACGGCAAGATGTACTACTACGACAAGAACGGCAACTATGTCACAGGCAACCAGGTAATTCAGGGTGTCCAGTACAAGTTCTCGCAGACCGGCGTGCGCGGAGGTACCCTCGGCGTGGATGTCTCGGTCTATCAGGGAAATATCAATTGGACCAAGGCAAAGGCCGCGGGCATAGACTTCGCCATAATCCGCCTCGGCTACAGGGGCTGGGGCTCGAACGGAAGCCTCAATATTGATACGAAGTTCCGTCAGAACCTCGCGGGCGCGAAGGCCGCCGGCATTAAAGTCGGTATCTATTTCTTCTCGCAGGCCAAGACGGAGGTCGAGGCCGTTGAAGAGGCCTCGCTGTGTATACGCGAACTCGGCGGACAGGCACTCGACCTGCCGATCTTCATAGACACCGAGACCGCCGCCGGCGGCCAGGGCCGGGCGGACAATCTGACAACGGCTCAGCGCACGGCAGTCTGCGTGGCATTCTGCAACACCATTCAGAATTCGGGTTACAGAGCCGGCGTCTACTCAAACAAGTATTTCTATACGAGCAAGCTGAACACATCTCAGCTTCTGCCTTTCACTATCTGGCTTGCCGAGTGGCCGTCCAATTACACGGCGGACTCAAAGCCGTCATATTCCGGCCGCTATGAGATCTGGCAGTTCTCCGAGCGCGGAGACGGAGCCACATACGGCATGGGAAGCAAGTATGTCGATATGAACTATTCGTAACGGAGGGAGTTTTATGATCGCAAAAGTTAAAAAATACGCCTCTGTATCCGGTCTTGTCATAGGTCTTTTATGGGCGCTCTGTTACTATCTGCTCTCAGTCCTGATTTCGGCCGGCTGGTTCCCGCATCCGCTGGCTGCGGGCATACTTGCAGCGGCCCCGCTCGTCATAACCGGTGGCAGCCGTTTGAAGGGGTTTATGGACTGCGCCCGTGACAGGACGCTCTCGACGCTCTTCCTCTTCTTTGCTTTCTTTGCTTCGGCTTTAAGTCTGGACTTCAAGAATGAAAACTTTTTCATACTCATTTTCATACCGATCATCATCCGCTGCTGCGGTAAAATCGCCTTGTCGGTAATGCCCGCATCCATAGGCAGTGACGAGGAGAAATTTCAGAAGACGGTGGACAACAAAAAACTGGCTGTCTGGTTTGTGATTGTCATTATCGCCGCCGTACTCGGCACGGTAATCACGAAATTTTACGGACTGGCAATAGTCGCCGGACTCAACGGATTCTTCCTCACTCTCATGTATGCTTACAGGAAGAATGACGGTGTCTCGGAGAGCGTTGTCGACTACGCCATGATAAACGGCGAAGCATGGGCATTTATGATGTTTGCGCTCGTCAATCCGTTCATTGATTACTTCATGAATAAAGTTCTTGCTTTTTAAACTTTTAAGTGTTATTATTATCAACTGTAATGACTAAGGGGAGGTGTAGACATGCCTAACATCAAATCAGCTAAAAAGCGCGTTAACGTTAACGCTTCCAAGGCGCAGAGAAACAAGTCTGCAAACACTGCTTTAAAGACTGCTCTCAAGAAGGCCAACGCTGCCATTGAGACAAACGCAGACAACAAAGACGAACTTGTAGCTGCTGCTGTTAAGAAGATTGACCAGGCTGCAACAAAGGGTCTCATCCACAAGAACAATGCTGCACGTAAAAAGTCAGCCCTTGTAAAGAAGGCCGCAAAATAAGTTAGAAAAACAACCGGGATTGAGTTTTCTCAATCCCGGCTTTTTTTATTTGTCTATTTATAAAGGAAGACTGCCGCCTCGTACGGACGCAGGAAGAGTTCATCCCTGTCACCATTGGGCTTGTCCGGATAGTTGTAAAGGGCGATGTATTTCTCATCGAGAGAGAAGCCCTTCGGAGCCTTAAATTGCAGATTCTCATCTGAGAAGGAGCAGACAATAAGCGCTTTGTCCTTGCCGTATGTCATTTCATAACAGTAGAGTTTTTTACTCTTCCTGAAGTGCTCCTTGTACTTTCCGTAAACGAAGACCCTGTTGTTCTGCCTGAGGCTGAACAGTTTTCTGTAGTAGTTGAGCACGGAGAAGGGGTCGGCCTCTTCGGCGGCGACATTTATTGTCCTGTAGTTTTTGTTTACGCCGAACCAGGGGGTGCCCGTGGTGAAACCTGCGTTGGGCGAGGAGTCCCACTGGACCGGAGTCCTCGAGTTTTCACGGCTGGTTTTGTTTGCTATTTTAAGATATCTCTTCTTCGAAACACCGAGTTTCCTGAAGACACGCTCGTTGTTGAATGTCACTACATCTTTAAACTCATCAAGTGAATTCAGTTTATTGTTCACCATGCCGATTTCCTGGCCCTGGTAGATGAACGGCGTCCCCTGCTGGAAAAGATAGGCCGCTGCCAGCATGGTGCCGGATTCCCGCC
>DBWX01000006.1:14593-19715 GCA_002309175.1 Ruminococcaceae bacterium UBA1227 | reverse complement strand
GGATGGTCGTGGTTTTCAATGTACAGCGCGTTCCAGGCCTTGCCGTACAGCTTTGTCTGCCACGCGCCGAGAGCCTTCTTGAACTTCTTCAGTGAGAAGGGAAGGTGGATTGTGTCCGTCATGAAGCAGTCGGCATTCATGTGGTCAAAGCTTATCATCATGTCAAAGACTTTGTCCCTGCCGGATGTGAACCTGAGGGCATCCTTGGCACCCGTCATGGGTGATTCGGCAACGACAAAGCAGTCGTAATTATCTATTACATCCTCACGGAATTCCTTTAAGTATTTCATGAGGTTGGGGCCCTTGTTGTAGTGCTCGATACCGCATGCAATGGGCAGTGGGAAGCCGTTCGGGAAGTCCGGATCCTTTGAGATGAAGGTGATTACATCTTCACGGAAACCGTCCACTCCCATGTCCAGCCAGAAGCGCATGATGTCCTTGACTTCCTCGCGCACCCTGGGGTTGTCCATGTTGAGATCGGGCTGGCCCTTCGCGAAGGCGTGCATATAGTACTGGTCGCGCTCGGGCACATATTCCCAGGCCCCGCCTTCAAAAAGCGAGGTCCAGTTGTTCGGAGGACCGCCGTTTTTGCCGTCTTTCCAGATATAGTAGTCGCTGTATGGATTGTCCCGCGACTTCCTGCTCTCTTTAAACCAGTAGTGCTCGGAAGATGTATGGTTCACTACGAGGTCCATGATTACTTTCATATCCCTCTTGTGAGCCTCTTCAACTACTTTTCTGAAGAGGTCTGAATCGCCGAAGTCGGGATGGATGTCCTTGTAGTCGGAGACATCGTAGCCCCAGTCCGCGTTGGGAGAGGGGTAGATGGGTGAGAACCAGATGGCGTTGACGCCGAGACTCTTTATGTAATCCAGCTTTTCGAGCACGCCGAGCAGGTCGCCCGCACCGTCGCCGTTGCCGTCTTTGAAGGAGCGGCACCATATCTGATAGACAACGAGGTCCTTATACCATTCGTTTGACATAACAATCCTCCTTTATGTGTACATTATAACATAAGGTGTGCTATAATGATTTCATAAAATCGATGAGAGGCGTATATGGAAATATGGGCTCATAGGGGATGCAGTTTCAGGCATCCCGAGAATACACTTGAATCATTTGAGGCTGCGGCGAAGCTCCCCGGACTCACGGGCATAGAGCTGGATGTGCAGCTGGCCAAGGATGACGTACCTGTGGTGATTCACGATGAAAAGCTCGATCGTACCACCACAATGGTGGGATATGTAAAGGATTGGGCCTTTACAGAATACGAAAAATACACGAAAATCCCGAGCCTCGAACAGGTGCTCACACTCCTCAAACCCTATATGGATAAGGGTTTGCTGCTCAATATCGAACTCAAGAATTCCGAGATAAGATACGAGGGAATGGAGCAGAAGGTCATGGATATGGTCTCACGCTTCGGCCTGGAAGATAAGGTCATCTACTCCTCGTTCAATTCGGATTCGACTAAACTCATAAAGGAAATGAACCCCTCCGCAAATGTGGCCTGCCTCGGTGAGGACATCATAGACTGCATGAACGACTGTAATTTCAAAGTTCACGGTGATGCGGTTCATCCCTATATACGCAAGGTCAACCTGCCCCTCTTTGCCCTTGAGGGCACGAAGGTGCGCGTCTGGACAAAGGACCCGCTCTTCCCGCATGAGCATTTTATGAGGGAGCATGACCTGAAAAAACTCGAAAGCAAGGGTATAGCCGGTATCTTCCTGAACAATCCGGAAGATTACCTTAAAACATAGGAGGTACTTTTATGGCTAAATATTGTCCGAGCTGCGGAGCCGAGCTCGAAGAGAACGCGAAGTTCTGCAAGGCATGCGGAGAGAAAATCGGCACGGGTGCCGCCGCGGGAGCCGCTGCAGGCGCAGGNNCCGCCGGCTCAGTATTTGACGAGGCCGCCGAAAAGCTCAAGGACCTTAACAACACCGCAGATACGACTTCCGAGTTCGATCCCGAAGACATAGCGAAGAACAAGATCTTCGCCATCTTTGCCTATCTGGGCTGGCTCGTACTCATTCCCATCTTCGCCGCGAAGGAATCGAAATTTGCCCGTTTCCACGCGAACCAGGGTATAGTACTCGCCATAGCGTCAACACTCGGAATCATCCTCATCAGCCTGCTCCCCAGCATAAAAATCGTCTATCTGATAGCATGGCTGTTTGAACTCGCCGTTTTTGCCCTCATGGTAATAGGCATCTACAATGCCGCAAACGGCAAGGCGAAGGATCTTCCCGTAATCGGCACATTCAGAATTCTGAATTACTGATATCCGCAAAAGAGCGTAAAGCCGGGGAAAAACCCGGCTTTTTGCTTTTTTGAAAAAAGTGCTTGCATTTTAATATACTTTTTGTTAAACTAATTTTCGCTGTATTTTCGTGGCGTAGCCACAATTAGTTATAAGGAGGTGCCGAACAATGGCAAAATGCGAGTACTGCGGTAAAGACGTATCTTTCGGCATTAAGGTTTCCCACTCACACAGACGTTCAAACAGAACATGGAAGCCGAACGTAAAAAGAGTTAAAGCTATAGTTGACGGTTCTCCGAAGAGAGTTTACGTTTGCACACGCTGCCTTCGTTCCGGTAAGGTTCAGCGCGCATAAGTCTTTAGCTTAACGGGAGCTACGCTGTAGCTCCTTTTCATACAGCGGAATAGTGTAACGGTAACACGACTGACTCTGACTCAGTTATTTGGGGTTCGAATCCCTATTCCGCTGCCAGCAGAGACAAGGGACGAGCGACCGCTCGTCCCTTGTTTTTTGTCATATAACATACCGTTCGTCCCGAAAATCGTACCACTCGTACATATATGCGAAAAAATGATTGATTTTCACTTTGTGCAGGTATATAATGAAGTCAAACCGAACATTTGTATTAAGTGAGGATGAAATCATGGCAGATAAAAACAAGGCTCTTGAAACAGCTATAGCGCAAATAGAAAGACAGTACGGCAAAGGCGCCATCATGCGCCTCGGCCAGAACGCGAACCTGAATGTTGAGGCCATCTCGACAGGTTCCTTCACACTCGACGTAGCTACGGGCATCGGCGGTCTTCCCCGCGGCCGTATCATTGAAATCTACGGCCCTGAGTCATCAGGTAAGACAACCCTTGCTCTTCACGCCGTTGCCGAGGCCCAGAAGGCCGGCGGCGAGGCCGCGTTCATCGACGCCGAGCACGCTCTTGACCCTGTCTATGCCGCAAATCTCGGCGTAGATGTCGACTCGCTTCTGGTTGCCCAGCCGGACAACGGCGAACAGGCGCTTGAAATAGCGGAGTCACTTGTCCGCTCCGGCGCCATCGACATCCTTGTTGTCGACTCCGTCGCAGCCCTTGTTCCCCGCGCCGAAATAGAAGGAGACATGGGCGACTCACACGTAGGTCTCCATGCCCGTCTCATGTCCCAGGCACTGAGAAAACTCGCGGGCGCCGTCTCAAAGTCAAATTGTATCATTATCTTTATAAATCAGCTCCGTGAGAAGGTCGGCGTCATGTACGGTAACCCCGAGGTTACGACCGGCGGCCGCGCACTCAAGTTCTACGCCTCAATGCGTATTGACGTAAGAAAAATCGAGCAGATAAAGGCTTCCGGCAGCGAAATCATAGGCACAAGAACCCGCGCCAAAATAGTTAAAAACAAGGTTGCTCCTCCGTTCAAAGAGGCTGAGTTTGACATCATCTACGGACGCGGCATTTCGAAGGAGGGCGAACTCCTCGACGCAGCAGTCTCACTCGATATCATCCACAAGTCCGGAGCATGGTTCTCTTACGGTGACCAGCGTCTCGGCCAGGGCCGTGAGAACGTCAAGGAATATATGCTCGCAAATCCCGACTTCATGGCTGAGGTTGAGCAGAAAGTCAAGGAGCATATCTCCGAACTCTCCAACCAGATGAAGGCCTCTTACAAGGGCGGCCAGATGCATGAAACCCCCGTAGCTGCGGTTCCCGCAGAGACCGAGGCTCCCGCTGTCGCGACAACTGCCGCTTCAGCAAAGGCTAAACTCGACATAACGGTGGACGATTAAAATGCTTCTTACGAGCTCCCACGGCAAAGGCAATAAAATTCACCTCCACATAGACGGTGAATATGCCATTACCACAACCGAACGCGTGTGGTATGAGTCGGAGTTTTCCGACGGCTCCGAGATAACGGAGGAGGAGTGGGAAGAACTGTGCGACACCATCAATTTTGAAAAGATGTACGAGCGCGCACTCGACCTGCTTGAACTCCGCGATCACTCGCAGCGTGAAATACTGAACAAACTTGTAAATAAATTCGGCCTGGACAAGAAGGAACAGGCAAGGCTCGTCTCGGAAAAGCTGGCTGAAAACGGCTTGCTCGACGACGAGCATTTTGCCCGTGTCTACGCCGATGAACTCAAAAGAAAGAAGCACGTAAGCCCGGCGGGCCTGCGTGCTGCTTTGTCTGCCAAGGGCGTTGACAGGAAGATAATCGACATCGTCGTCGAGGAGGCGGAAATAGACCCGGTCGAGTCAATCGGCAGTCTGCTTGACACGAAGTTTCGCAGTGCCGATCTCTTAAACGAGAAGGAGTGCGACAAAGTCATAACATCCCTTTACCGTATGGGCTTCCTGCTGAATGACATAAAGACGGTGATAGGGGAGCGTCAGCATCAGCTCCGTATAGACCTTTTGGAAAAAACGTAGAAATTCGGCTCCTAAATTCTACACCCGACGGACGGGACTGTCCTTGAAAAGAGCGCTTTATTAAGTTAAAATGTAAGTAAGCAATAATAGAAAAGGAGTCTTTAAATTGCCTCTTACACTTTATGATAACTACCTTAAAAGTTTTATATCTGACGAAGAAATCCGGGGTATGCAGGCCGAGGTTACGGCTGCGCATGAACTCTTGCATTCAGGCAAGGGCCCCGGAAATGATTTTATAGGCTGGGTTGATCTCCCCGAGAACTATGATAAAGAGGAGTTCGCCCGCATAAAGGTTGCCGCGGACAAGATAAAGAAGAATTCCGAAGTTCTTGTAGTCATCGGTATCGGAGGTTCCTACCTCGGGGCCCGCGCGGCAATTGAGTTCTGCAAGTCCCAGAATTACAATCTCCTCTGCAAGGACACACCGCAGATTTTCTT
>DBWX01000006.1:10228-14522 GCA_002309175.1 Ruminococcaceae bacterium UBA1227 | reverse complement strand
AACGTCATCTCGAAATCCGGCACGACAACTGAGCCGGCAATAGCCTTCAGGGTATTCCGTGAACTCGTTGTCGAGAAGTACGGTGAAGAGGGTGCGAAGGACCATATCTTTGTCACGACTGACAAGGCCCGCGGAACTCTCAAGGCTCTCGCTGATGAGGTCGGCTACGAGACCTTTGTCGTACCCGACGACGTAGGCGGCCGCTACTCGGTACTCACGGCTGTCGGCCTTCTTCCGATAGCAGTCGCGGGCATAGACATTGACGCCCTTATGAAGGGCGCTCAGGACGCCCGCGCCGCCTTCATGAATCCGTCTGTTGACGAGAATGACTGCTACAAGTATGCCGCCATCCGCAACGTACTCGCCCGCAAGGGTAAGACGGTTGAGATGATGGTCTCATATGAGCCCTCATACACCATGATGAATGAGTGGTTCAAGCAGCTCTACGGCGAGTCTGAAGGCAAGAACGGCAAGGGACTTTTCCCGGCATCTGCCATCTTCTCCACTGACCTCCATTCACTCGGTCAGTACATTCAGGACGGCCAGCGTCTCCTCTTTGAGACAGTCGTCACCTTTAAAAAGCCGAATCGTGAGTACATCATAAAGGAAGACGCCGCAAACGTTGACGGACTCAACTTCCTCGCAGGCAAGGGCGTTTCCTTCGTAAACCGCAAGGCCTTTGAAGGTACCGTTTTAGCCCACAATGACGGCGGTGTACCAAACATCGTGCTTGAGGCTGAAACAATGGACGAGTATGAACTCGGCTATATGATTTACTTCTTCGAAAAAGCCTGCGCCATCTCCGGCTATATCCTCGGTGTAAACCCGTTCGATCAGCCCGGCGTTGAAAGCTACAAGAAGAACATGTTCGCACTGCTCGGCAAGCCGGGCTATGAGAGCGAAAAAGCCGCTCTCGAAAAGAGACTCGGAATTTAACTCCATTTCAATATATCAACAGGGAGGTAGATACTCATGGTATCACTTATCATCGGTCGCAAGGGCACCGGCAAAACAAAGCACCTTATAGAAGAAGTAGCTGCTGCACGCGAAGCTTCAAATGGAAACGTAATCTGTATTGAAAAGGGCAGCAAACTCCGTTACGACATCAAGACAACCGTACGTCTCATTTCCGCTGAGGAGTTCTGTATCTCCGGTTATGACGCTTACTACGGTTTCCTCGCAGGCATGTGCGCGGATGACTTTGACATCACCGACATACTCTGTGACGGCACACTTAAAATCGGCGGCCCCATAGGTCCCGAGCTTGTTGAGTTCTTCAGAAAGGTCGCAAAACTTTCTGACGCAACAGACACCAGATTCGTATTTACCATCTCAGCAGATGAAGAGGAACTCCCGAAAGAGATCTTCGAGTGCTGTCAGAAGATCTGAAAATAAAGTGAAAAGGGCGGAAGGCAGTTTGCCTTCCGCCTTTTAAATATTTATTGACTTTTAGTTTTACAGATATTATAATTCACTATGCGCGTAAAGGCGGTGACTTCATGTTTGAGATAGATCTGAAGCCTCTGTTCAATGAACCGGGTGCGAAACTTGATATCGATCAGACTCTCGATTTGTCAGATCTTGAGTTTTCGGACGAGAAGCCGTTTACGACCCCCGCTGCCATAAAGGGTGTCGTGAGAAACGATACGGGTATCGTATCGATGAACGCCGTTGTCACTGTTTTATATTCCGGAAACTGTGACCGTTGCGCGAAAGAGGTAACCAGAGAGTATACCATTTCGATGGAACATACTTTTGTGACCGAGTTGAACGACAATCAAAACGACGAGTTTATACTCGTGCCAACCATGCGTTTCGACTTGGAGGGACTGGCGACTGAAGATGTTATTCTCGGTTTACCTACCAAGTTTCTTTGCAAAGAGGACTGTAAAGGAATCTGTCCGACTTGCGGAAAGAACTTAAATGAAGGTCCGTGCGGCTGTAAAAAAGAGATTGATCCGAGACTCTCGGCACTCGCAGCGCTGCTTGCGGACGAATGATAATGATATTCGAATTTTGATAGGAGGGTTACAAAATGGCAGTACCGGCTAGAAGAGTTTCTAAGGCTCGTCGCGACAAGAGACGTTCAAGCGTTTGGAAGATGGACGCTCCTGAGCTTGTAAAGTGCCCGCAGTGCGGCGAATACAAGCGCCCCCACAGAGTTTGCCAGGCTTGCGGCTATTATAACGGCAAACAGGTAATCGTAAAGGACTAATCAAAATTTCTTTAGAGATTAAAGGTGGAGAAGGGGAACCTTCCCCGCCTTTTAGTCTTTTTCGATGCAGTTTTTCCGAAAGGAGGGTTTCTTACGGCGGCTTACGTAAAAGGCGTTGAAGCAGGCTCGCTTGCCGAGGCTCACGGTATTACCGCGGGCTCAACCCTGCTTAAAATCAATGGTCACGAAATAGTTGATGTGCTTGACTACCGTTTCTTCATGGTAGACGAGCAGCTTCAGGTCGTCTATAAGACTCCTCAGGGAAAACTCCGCATGGTGCGGATAGATAAGGATGAGTACGATGATCTCGGCATAGAGTTCGAGACCTATCTCATAGATAAGCAGCACTCGTGCAAAAACAAGTGCATATTCTGCTTTATAGACCAGCTGCCGAAAGGCATGAGGGAGAGTCTCTACTTCAAGGATGATGACTCGCGCATGTCCTTCTTCTACGGCAACTACATCACACTGACAAACTTAAACGATGCGGACATAGAGCGCATCATAAAAATGCATATAAGCCCGGTCAATGTATCTGTTCACACCATGAACCCGCAGCTTCGCTGCTTCATGATGAACAACCGCTTTGCGGGAGACAGTCTGCGGTACCTGAAGGTGCTTGCGGAAGCGGGCATAAACATAAACACACAGCTCGTGCTATGTCCCGGAATAAATGACGGCGAGGAGCTTGAGTATTCGATAAGGCAGCTCGCGGCGCTCGGCCCCTCGGTGCAGAGCATTGCGTGCGTGCCGGTGGGACTGACCAAGCACCGCGAGGGATTGCCTGAGATAAAGGGCTACACACGCCTGCAGGCAAGAAAGGTCGTGGAGATGGTCGACCGTCTCGCTCTTGAGATGTTCATAAAGCACGGCAGACGTCTCTGTTATGCCGCCGATGAGTTCTATATCCTGGCGGACATGCCCATTCCGGATGAGGAATACTATGAGGACTATCCTCAGCTCGACAACGGCGTGGGTCTCATGCGTCTCTTCGAGACTGAGGTGAACGAGGCCCTGGCAGATGAGAAGTTCCGCCGCATTGAGTACCCCTCCAGGGTGACGATTGCAACCGGCAATGCCGCGGCGCCCTTCATAGACCGTATGGCAAAGAAGGTCACGGCGCTCTACGGCGGTAAATTCGATGTGCGAGTCAAGGCCATAGAGAATGTCTTCTTCGGCGACAGCATAACCGTGGCAGGCCTTTTAACGGGCGAGGATATCATAAGACAGCTCAAAGGCAGGAGACTCGGTTCGGCCCTGTTTCTGCCGAAGGTCGCACTGAGAAGCGGTGAGACCGTTTTACTTGACGATGTATCTGTCGAGGATATCTCACGGGAACTCGGTGTTCCGGTTGTCGTGGTGGATAACGACGGAGCTGAATTTGTAGAGAAACTGATGGAAAAAGCAGAGGAGGTGGAATAATGTCGAGACCGGTAGTGGCCATTGTAGGACGACCCAACGTGGGTAAGTCCACACTTTTCAACTGCCTTTCAAGTGCCAAGGCACAGGCAGCCAATTTCCCTTTTTGTACAATNNAACGTGGGTAAGTCCACACTTTTCAATAAGCTTGTCGGCAAGAGACTTGCCATAGTTGATGACACTCCGGGTGTCACAAGAGACCGTATCTACGGTGATTGTGAGTGGACGGGACGCAGTATGCTCCTCGTCGATACCGGCGGTATCGAACCGTATTCCGACGACATTATTCTGTCCCAGATGCGCCGTCAGGCGCAGCTTGCAATCGACTCGGCGGATGTCATAGTCATGCTGACCGACATACGCGACGGAGTCGTTGCGACCGACAAGGAAGTTGCGGCAATGCTGCAAAAGAGCGGCAAGCCGATAGTGCTTGCCGTAAACAAGTGCGACACGACAGGCGAATTGCCGCCTGATTTTTATGAGTTTTACAACCTCGGACTCGGCGACCCGATTGCGGTCTCCGCAAGTCACGGCAGGGGAACAGGCGACCTTCTGGACGCCGTCCTTGCCCATATACCGGAGTCGGTCGAGGAGGAGTATGACGACGACACGATAAAGGTCGCCGTCATAGGAAAACCGAATGTCGGCAAGTCCTCGCTT
>DBWX01000006.1:9709-10146 GCA_002309175.1 Ruminococcaceae bacterium UBA1227 | reverse complement strand
AGCCTCCGCCGCAAGTCAAAAGTCGATGACGCCATTGAGAAGTACAGCGTCATCCGCGCCCGCATGGCTGTCGAGCGCGCCAATGTCTGTGTCATCATGATTGACGGCACGGAGGGCTTTACCGAGCAGGACTCAAAGGTCGCGGGCATAGCTCACGAACTCGGCAAGGCCTGTATTATCGCAGTAAACAAATGGGACGCTGTCGAGAAGGACGGCGAGACCATGCAGAAAGAGCGTAAGAAACTCATGAATGACTTCTCATTCATGTCCTACGCTCCGATAATCTTCATCTCGGCAAAGACCGGACAGCGTCTGCCGCAGCTCTTCGAGCTTATCAAATTCGTCGACGATCAGAACGCCATGCGTATCTCGACGGGCAAGCTCAACGATGTGCTTGCCGCCGCCACCGCCCGCGTTCAGCCGCCGACGGACAAGGG
>DBWX01000006.1:9234-9678 GCA_002309175.1 Ruminococcaceae bacterium UBA1227 | reverse complement strand
GGCCTCGACAAGGCCTCCGACGTTTGTCTGCTTTGTAAACCGCGCAGACCTTTTCCACTACAGTTACCAGCGCTATCTGGACAACCAGATACGCGAGGTCTTCGGCCTTGAAGGCACACCTACGCGCTTTGTCATCCGCGAGCGCGACGAGAAGAAAAAGTAATATAGTATATGGTTGACAACCTCCTATCGTTGTGATATCATTGTGATATCAAAGCAATAGGAGGTTTTTGCTATGACTGAAAAAATCTATACAACTAAAAAGAACGGTATGCTCGTACTTGTACTCTCAATACTCGCATACATCATCGCCATCCCTCTTGCAGGCATCGGTATGACTGTAGGCGGCGCAGGCACGATTATCGGCATCCTCGCCATTCTCTACCTCTGCTGCGGCTGGTTCCTCTGGCTCGGCCTTAAGGTGCTCAAGCCCCAGGAGGCTCT
>DBWX01000006.1:187-9216 GCA_002309175.1 Ruminococcaceae bacterium UBA1227 | reverse complement strand
GATTCTATTTCGTAAATCCTTTCTGCGTAGGTTTCAACCCCGCCGCTGCCACAAAGCTTAATCAGAGCGGTGATGTGGCATCTGAAGGCGCTGACCTTATCACTGCAGTTACGACCGGCACAAATGCCGCTGCAGCTGCCGCACGCGCAAACGGCAAGAAGATTTCCCTTAAGATAATGACTCTCAACAACAGCCGCCAGAAGATCAACGACTGCCTCGGCAACCCCGTTGAAATCGGTATCGCGGTAATGTGGAAGGTAACAGACACCGCAAAGGCTGTCTTCAATGTTGACAACTATAAAGAGTATCTCTCACTCCAGTGCGACTCTGCTCTTCGTAACATCGTCCGTCTTTATCCGTACGATGTAGCTCCCGGCGTAGACACAACAGGTGACGGTATTGCCGACGAGGGTTCACTCAGAGGCTCATCCGAAGTTGTCGCAAACAGAATCAAGGAAGAGATTCAGTCCAAGGTTGACGAGGCCGGCATCGAGATTATCGAGGCTCGCATCACATACCTTGCATATGCTCCCGAGATTGCGGCCGTTATGCTTCAGCGTCAGCAGGCTTCAGCCATCATCGACGCCCGCAAGATGATCGTTGACGGCGCCGTAGGCATGGTTGAAATGGCGCTCGACAGACTCGATAAAAACGGCACGGTCAATCTCGATGAGGAGAGAAAGGCAGCCATGGTTTCCAACCTTCTTGTCGTACTCTGCGGCAACAAGGATGCACAGCCCATAGTAAACTCAGGCAGCCTTTATTAATCAAGAGGTGTAGAAATGGCAGACGAAAAAAAGCAGGTACCTCTGCGCCTGTCACCTAAACTCTATAACGCGCTTGCCGCTTGGGCAGAAGATGATTTCAGGTCCGTCAACGGACAGATAGAATATCTTCTGACCGAGTGCGTGAAGCAGCGCAAAAAAGACGGAAAGTACGTGGGGCTCGACATAGATGCCCCGCTTGAGGTGAAATTCGATGATTGAGATTAAAAACCTGACCAAGGTTTACGGTGATAAGAAAGCCGTTGATGACCTGTCCCTGACAATTGATGCCGGTGAAATCTACGCTTTCATCGGTCACAACGGAGCGGGCAAGACAACAACACTCAAGTCCATGACGGGTATCCTTCAGTTTGATGAGGGAGATATCCTTTTTGACGGGAAATCAATAAAGGACGCCCCGCTTGAGTGCAAGAGAATGTTTGCATATATACCCGACAATCCGGATCTCTATGACTTCATGACCGGCATTCAGTATTTAAATTTCATCGCGGATATCTTTGAAGTCTCACAGTCTGACCGTCAGGAGAGAATCCACAAGTACGCAAGCGCGTTCGAGATTGAGAGCAATCTCGCCGAGCTTATATCATCATACTCTCACGGCATGAAGCAGAAACTTGCCGTAATATCCGCTCTCGTTCACAAACCGAAATATATGCTCATGGACGAACCTTTTGTCGGCCTCGACCCGAAAGCCGCGCACATACTCAAAGAGTATATGCGCGAGGTCTGCAACGAGGGCGGCGCCATCTTCTTCTCGACTCACGTTCTCGATGTCGCCGAAAGGCTCTGCGACAGAGTTGCCATCATCAAAGAGGGCAAGCTCATAAAGAGCGGCACAATGGAAGAAGTAAAGGGCGACGAGTCCCTCGAGGAGGTATTCCTCGAGCTTGTTGACGAAGGAGCGGATGTCAATGTTTAAGCTTCTTCTCAAAAAGCATCTTATGGAGATAGGCTCGTTTTTCGTAAAGAACAGAAAGACCGGAAAGAAACAGTCCCCCGGAAAAATCATTCTGTTTGTATCCCTCTGGCTCCTTGTTGCGTTTTCACTCTTCATGGCGGGAATGGGAATAAGCAGCCTGTTCGGAAAGACTTTCTTCATGATAGGTCTTGACTGGTTCTACTTCATAATGATGGGCCTTGTTACAATGTTCATGGGCCTCATAGGAAGTGTTTTCCTGACATTTTCAATGCTCTATAAAGCTAAGGACAACGACCTTCTGCTCTCGATGCCGATAAACACGAATACAATACTTGCAGTTAAGGTTTTCATAACCTTTCTTCTGTCTCTGGTTTTCAGCGCAATCTTCTATGCGCCGACACTCATCTACTATTATGCCAAGGCAGACCAGACTGCATCGTCCGTAATCTGCTCGCTTCTGATGTTCTTTGTCCTGGGGCTTATAAGTTCGGCACTCTGCTGTGTGCTCGGATATTTAATCGCCCTGATTTCAAACAGACTCAGGAACAAGACATTCGTGACCGTATTTATATCGCTTCTGTTCTTCTTCGGTTACTACTATGTCTATTTCAGAATAAACAAGTACCTTTCATACATTGTGGAAAACGGAGAGATCTTCGCTCAGAACATAAAGGGAAAGGCGAAACTCGTATACTGGTTCGGCCATGCCTTTACGGGCGATGTAGGATGTCTCCTCGGCTGCGCCGCAGCCGCAACCCTGCTCTTTGCACTGGTTTACTTTGTCCTCTCGCGTAACTATCTGAAACTGATGACGACAAACAGGGGAGAGAAAAAGACCGAATATGTTGCGGAAAAATCAGTGAAGACGAGCAGCATGAACGCCGCCCTCTTCTCGAAGGAAATGAGACATTTCACAAAGAGCGTAGCGTACATGTTAAACCCGGGTCTCGGTGCCATTCTTATGGTAATCGGCGCGGTGTTTGTAATGATTAAGGCGGATACAATAAGCGGATTTATAACTTCAAAAACGCTGGTAGCCATGCTGCCCGATGTGACTTCAGTAGTTCCGCTCCTGCCGCTTGCCGCAGTATTTCTTATGGCGTCAATGGTGACAATCACGGCGCCTTCAATCTCGCTTGAGGGCAGAAATATCTGGATTTTAAAATCCATGCCCATTGATCCGCGCGCCGTATTTGAGTCAAAGAAGCGTCTTCAGTATGCCGTAGGTCTTCCGGGCACATTCCTGCTCACGGCAGCTCTCTGCTATGCTTTTAAACTGGATATCATGACGAGTGCTTTCGCCTGTCTTACGGCAGTGGCCTATATGCTCTTCATCACGTCATTCGGTCTCATGTTAAACCTCCTGATGCCGAATCTTGAGTGGAAAGATGAGACTGTTCCCATAAAACAGAGCTTACCCGTCATGATAATCATGTTCGGCGGCTGGGCTGTCGTAATCGGTCTCGGCGCACTCTATTGGTTCCTGCTCAAAGAACATATTGCTGCGGAGACATACATCAAACTGCTCATGTGGTTCTTTGTCATTGCAACCGCTGTTACGAATATCTGGATAGACAAAAAGGGCGTAAAACACTGGAACGAACTTTAAGAGGTAACTATGAAAATTCTTGTAATGTCTGATTCGCACGGAAAGCGTCAGTACGTGCTTGATGCTATCTATGACAATAAGGATGCGGATGCCGTAATCCACCTCGGTGACGGTGTCAGGGATTTTGACGCCGGCATAAAGGATGCCCGTGAACTCGGTGTCCTGAATACCGATAAAATCTATAAGGTAAAGGGCAACTGCGACATGTTTCTCGATGAAGCGGTCACCCTCTTTGAGAATATCGGCGGACACAGGTTCTACATCACCCACGGCTATGAGCAGCGTGTGAAATCAGGACCGGATTATCTGCTGAAGGACGCGAAGGAAAACGGCCGCGATGTAGCCCTTTTCGGCCACACTCACAGGCAGTTTTACGAGGAGCGTCTCGGCGTACACCTCTTCAATCCCGGTGCTTTAAACTACGGCGACTACGGTGTCATAACAATCAATGACGAAACAGGAGAAATAACTTTCGAGCATAAGGAGTTGTAATTATGATTCAGAATGTACCGACCATGTCGATTGTATTCATGGGAATAAGCGCAGCTGTCTCAATACTACTGCCGATAATTCTCGTAATCATCGCAAAGAAGAAAACAGACGGCAAACTCATAAACGTACTCATAGGTGCGGTGACATTCGTCATTTTTGCACTCGTTTTGGAATCCCTGGTTCACCAGATTGTTTTAAGACTTGCCGGCATTGATCCAAACGCCGGACAGGCGGCAGCTTTCAGAGATCACCTTGCGTTTATGGCAATCTACGGCGGCCTTGCCGCAGGCCTCTTTGAGGAAACCGGACGATTCCTTGCAATGAAGTTTGTAATGAAGAAACCGCTCCGAAAAGAGAACGCGCTTATGTACGGTCTCGGCCACGGCGGTATTGAGGCCATACTCCTCTGCGGCATAACTTATATTTCGAACATTGCTCTCTCACTGCTGATAAACTCAGGCGCCACCGAGAAGATATTCAAGGATGTGCCGGACGGACTGATGGATCAGGCCATGGCTCAGATTGAACCGCTCTGGACAACCGCATCGCCTGAATTCCTCCTTGCCGGCCTTGAGCGTATCAGTGCAATATTGATTCATATCTGCCTTTCGTATCTTGTATACAGGGCAGTAAAAGACCAAAAGATTCAGCTCTTCATAGCGGCAATTCTTGCTCATGCGGTATTTGACGGCGTATTCGTTGTTGCAACACAGTTCGTACCGCTTCTTGCAATTGAACTGATTATGCTCGCCATCGTTCTCGTCGCAGCCTTCTTCACCCTGAAGGCTTACCGCGCCGAGAAACCTGCCGAAATAACTGAATAAAAAAAGAAGGCACCGCAAGGTGCCTTCTTTTTATGTGAAAATTATGCGTCGGGGCCGAAGAAGCGTCTGATTTCGATTTCGGCATTTTCCGGTGAGTCTGAGCCGTGGATGAGGTTGTGTTGTGTGGATGTCGCGAAGTCGCCGCGGATGGTGCCGGGCAGGGAGTCCTCATACTTTGTGGGGCCCATGAGCTTTCTCATACCTGCGATTGCGCCTTCGCCCTCAACGATCATGCCGATGCACGGACCGGATGTCATGAACTCGATGATCTGGGGGAAAACGGGTATGTCAACAATGTGAGCATAGTGTTCACGGAGAATTGCCTCGTCGAGATGAAGCATTTTGATATTTGCGATTTTGAAGCTTTTTCTTTCGATTCTGCTTATGATTTCGCCGACAAGTCCGCGTTCAACGCAGTCGGGCTTGAGCATAATGTATGTTCTTTCCATTCTTTCACTCCTGAAAAATTTTTTCGTTGAAAATATTTTATATGAATTTTAGTGCATAGTCAATTGCGACTGTGTTATAATCCTATGTAAAGATGACGATAGGGGAGAGTTTATGGCTATAGTTAAATGTCAGAACTGCGATGCCGAATTTGATGAAGCCGAAGTCAAATGTCCGTATTGCGGTTTTCTTTATGCCCCCGGCATGGAAAAGAAATACATGTCCGATCTTGAGGATAAGCGTCAGGCCCTCGACGTCGTAGACGACGAGGCGCGTGCCGACTATAAAAAAGAGGCGACGACGAGCGGCAAAAAGGCCCTTCGGGCCGTAATCATCGTCGCCGCAATAATCCTTCTCATCGTCGGCGCCGCCAAGCTTCAGGAGTATCTGCTGTTCCATGAAAAGTACAGCGCGGAGGAGGAACTCCTCTGGCAGCAGGAGACATTCCCGGTACTTGATAAGTACTTTGAGGAAGGGGATTACGATGCCTGTTTTGATATCATTTATTCCGATGAGAACAGGGATCATCATGTATGGGACTGGCAGCACTACGATGAGTTTACCAAGATACTTGATGAAGAATTTGAATCTGATACCGGAGGTGAGAAGGGATGAAGTGTCCTTACTGTAATAACAATCTAAACATTGAGGACAAATACTGTCCCTATTGCGGCAAAGAGAATAAATTTGCCAAAGAGCATCAGGAGTCAATGGAGCACTATGAGGCAGATTACACTGCGACGAAGCAGGATGTAATCGCCGAGACAAAGCGTTTCCAGACCAAGACAATCCGCATAACAATCCTTGCGGTAATGGCTGCAATTGCCGCCGCTTTCCTTATTCTGGCCCTGTCGGCGGACGACCTGAGTTATTCCCGCAGAGAGAAGGCAGTCCTGGCAAAAGCAACTCAGCATAAGGCTGCAATCAATGCGCTTATGGAAGAGCGTGATTACCTCGCTGTCGATGAGTATATGGACGCGAATCATATCAGTTATTCTGACGGATTTGATGAGTATTACGCGGTTGAGCAGGCCTCGAGTTACTACTCATATTTTTACGGAAATATTCTTCAGATACTGTCCCGCAGACTTGATGATCAGGAAAAGACTTACTATGCTTCGGAAGAGGAACTCCTGACCGAAATCGGCAAGGATATCTCCAAGATAAATGAGGCATGTGATCTCGGCGAATGGTATGAGGAAAAGGGCTGTTACACACCTGAGAAAACAGCTTATCTGGAAGATCTTCAGAATCAGGTTGCGGTGCTTGTATCCGCCTATCTGAATGTCCCTTTGGAGGATGCCGGAAATATTTCCGCGATGTCCGAGGCGAGAATAATCGTATTGCTGGAGGAGAACTATAATGGCGAAAAAGAAGATTAATTTCAACTGGTTTACTGTAGCCGTTGCGGTCCTTGCCGTTTTGATAGCGATATTTGCGATTGTTGCCTTTTCAAAGATATTCTCCGGTTACAGTGAGTATACCAACGGACCCGACACCATACTCAATGCCGTAAAGAGACATGATTACGATTCTGCAGTAGGCAGCGCCCTTCACGACAGAGCACTCGGCAAGGACGGCGAGGACTACAAGGTCCCTTATGCCGCTGTCGACTATCTGAACGCGGAGATTCTCTATGTCGCTTATGAGGCTGCGGATGATAATGCCAGAGCTGCCGATTGTAAGGCAAAAATGGACACTGCCAGAAAAGACATGGGCGAGGTCGCAAAGACCATCGCTACGGAGATTGATGCGATGCTTTCCGAATAACCGGAGGGGTCCGCGACAAAATGCCCGGCTGGGTGTATTAATAACTTTTAAAAAAGTGGTTGATTTTATACTTGAACTCAAGTATAATTTCGCCACTTGTTTTATTATTAAGCCGATTTTAGAACAGGAAATATTACTGAACGGAGTGAAAAGTCAATGGTAAACGTTAAGCCGACCAGTCTCGGCAGTACCACTCGAATGAACTTCGCAAAAATCAACGAGGTCATGGAAATGCCCAACCTCATTGAGGTGCAGAAGAACTCATACAAGTGGTTCCTCGACGTAGGTCTGAAGGAAGTCTTCAGAGACGTCGACGAGATTACTGATTACACCGGCAACCTGGTACTTGAGTTCATCGACTACAAACTCGATGAGACACCGAAGTACACGGTCAAGGAGTGTAAGGAAAGAGACGCGACTTATGCCGCACCTCTCCGCGTAAAGGTAAGACTTTACAACAAGGAGACGGGCGAGGTTAAGGAGTCAGACGTCTATATGGGCGATTTCCCTCTCATGACTGAGAGCGGCACATTCGTCATCAACGGTGCGGAGCGCGCTATAGTATCGCAGCTCGTCCGTTCCCCGGGCGTGTATTTTGACATGACCCACGACAAGACAGGTAAGGAACTCTTCACATCAACGGTCATCCCCAACCGCGGTGCATGGCTTGAGTATGAGTCCGACCAGAATGACCTGTTCTATGTCCGCATAGACAAAAACAGAAAACTCTACATCACCACTTTCATCCGCGCACTGGGCCTCGGCTCAAACCAGGAGATCCTCGATTTCTTCGGCGCAGATGAGAGGATTATGGCCACACTTGAGAAGGATTCCACAAAGAATGCCGCGGAAGCTCTCCTCGAAGTTTACAAGAAGCTTCGTCCCGGTGAGCCGCCCACGCTCGAGTCCGCACAGGCACATCTTGACGGTCTCTTCTTCGATGCTCATCGCTATGACATCTCAAGAGTAGGTCGCTATAAGTACAACAAGAAGCTCGCCATCTCCCACAGACTTGTGGGTCACAAGCTTGCCACTCCCGTCATCAACGAGGCGACAGGTGAAGTCCTTGCAGACGCAGGCGAGATAATCACGGCTGACAAGGCCTATGAGATTGAGCAGGCCGGTGTCATGCATGCCGTACTCGATGTCGAAGGTAAGGAAGTAAAGGTCGTTTCAAACGGCATGGTTGATCCTCTTCCGTACCTCTCCGGTCTCAAGATCACACAGGACGACCTCGAGGCAATAGCAATCAACGAGAAGGTACGCTACAGCATCCTCATGGAGATTCTCGAGGGCAAGCCTAAGAAGACGGCTGTTCTCACCGCTCTCAAGGAGCGCTGCGACGACCTCATCCCGAAGCACATCATCATCGACGATATCTTCGCGTCCATCAACTATATGAACTGCCTCGCTTCAAACGTAGGCACGACCGATGATATCGACCACCTCGGCAACCGCCGTATCCGTTCAGTCGGCGAATTGCTTCAGAATCAGTTCAGAATCGGCTTCACACGTATGGAGCGAGTCATAAAAGAGCGTATGTCTCTTCAGGCTCAGGAACCCGAGAAGGCCACTCCTCAGGCGCTCATCAACATCAGACCCGTTGTTGCCGCCATCAAGGAGTTCTTCGGTTCATCTCCTCTTTCACAGTTTATGGACCAGACGAACCCTCTTGCAGAGCTCACTCACAAGAGACGTCTTTCGGCCCTCGGCCCCGGCGGTCTCTCACGTGACCGCGCCGGATTCGAAGTCCGTGACGTTCACTACAGCCACTACGGCCGTATGTGCCCGATCGAGACCCCTGAAGGCCCGAACGTCGGACTTATATCCTACCTCGCGTCTTACGCGAAGGTAAATGAGTACGGCTTTATGATCGCCCCCTATCAGAAGGTCGACAAGGCCACCGGCAGGGTCACCGATCAGGTCGATTACCTCACTGCCGATCAGGAGGACCGCTTCGTAGTCGCTCAGGCTACCGAGCCCCTTGATGAGAACGGCTGCTTCGTAAACCAGAGAATCGTCTGCCGTCACCGTGACGAGATCGTTGAGGTCGACAAGAGCCGCGTTGACTACGTAGATATCTCACCGCGTATGATGGTATCCGTCGCCTCCGCGATGATACCCTTCCTTGAGAACGACGACGGTAACCGAGCCCTGATGGGAGCTAACATGCAGCGTCAGGC
>DBWX01000006.1:0-165 GCA_002309175.1 Ruminococcaceae bacterium UBA1227 | reverse complement strand
CGAGCACAAGTGCGCGGTGGACTCCGCCGTTGTGGTCGTAGCCGAGGGCGACGGCGTCGTGACTTACGTTGACGCGAACTGCGTTACCGTTAAGTACGACTCAGGGGATATAAAGGATTACCACCTTATAAAATTCGCCAGATCCAACCAGGGCACCTGCATCAA
>DBWX01000013.1:27019-27383 GCA_002309175.1 Ruminococcaceae bacterium UBA1227 | reverse complement strand
GATCCCCGGCATCCCTACACCATCGGACTGATGGAATCCAAGCCGGTGATCAACAAGACCGTTGAACGGCTCTACTCCATTCCCGGATCCGTGCCGAACCCCGTAAACATGCCGGATTACTGCTACTTCCGCGACCGGTGTGAGAAATGCGTGGAGCGGTGCAAGGGAGAGTATCCTCCCGAAGTGCACGTGTCCGAGACGCACATCGTCAGCTGCTGGCGGTACTTTGACGATCCGAATCGAGGTGGCAACGAATGAGCGAGACGAGCGCCAACGTCCTGGAGGTCCGGAACCTCTGCAAATATTTCCCGATCAAAGCGGGCCTGTTCAGCCGGGTCGTGGGCCACGTGCACGCGGTGGAGAA
>DBWX01000013.1:26660-26983 GCA_002309175.1 Ruminococcaceae bacterium UBA1227 | reverse complement strand
CTGGTGGGCGAATCCGGGTGCGGAAAGACCACCATCGGAAAGACCCTGCTGAACCTGACGCCGAAGACCAGCGGAGAGGTGATCTTCAACGGGCACACGGAGCTGGACAAGCTGTCCGCCCGCGAACTGCGGGCATTCCGGCCGAAGATTCAGATCATCTTTCAGGATCCCTACGCCAGCCTGTCCCCCCGGCTTCCGGTCGGCGAGATCATCGGAGAGGCCGTGAGGGAGCACCACATCGTGCCGGAGGCGGAGCTGGACGCCTACGTGTCCCGGATCATGAAAGCCTGCGGACTGTTCGACTACCAGAAGGACCGCTATCC
>DBWX01000013.1:26408-26593 GCA_002309175.1 Ruminococcaceae bacterium UBA1227 | reverse complement strand
GAGCCGGTTTCCGCGCTGGACGTGTCGATTCAGGCGCAGATCATCAACCTGCTGGAGGATCTGCAGAAGGAATTCAATCTGACCTATCTGTTCATCAGCCACGACCTGTCCGTGGTGCAGCACATTTCCGACACCGTGGGCGTCATGTACCTGGGGAACATGGTGGAATTCGCGGACAAGAAGGA
>DBWX01000013.1:25736-26323 GCA_002309175.1 Ruminococcaceae bacterium UBA1227 | reverse complement strand
CTGGAAGGCAGCATTCCGTCCCCGGCGAATCCCCCGTCCGGGTGCAAATTCCACACCCGCTGCAGAGAGTGCCGCGGCGTGTGCAGCCAGAAGGCGCCGAAGGTTACGGACATGGGGAACGGACATACCGTGGCCTGTCACATCTACGACCCGGAGAGCGGCTATGCGCAGGAAAAAGCCTGATCTTCCCGAGGGGGACGACGGCCGGACCATCGCCAGCATGAATGTGGAGGGGATGCCCTGGTATTCGCCCGGCGGACCCGCTTCCGGGGAGAAAGAAAAGGAACGGGACGGACGTGAGCCCGCCCTGACCCGGGAGGAATCCCGGTATTACACCTGGGGCGCGCTGAAGGCCGCGCTGCTGATCACCGGCTTTCTGTGCGCCGGGATCATCCTGTTCGTGCTGTTCTGCCAGTTCGTCTGGTTCAGATGAAGAAACCCCCGGCTCCGATCAATCGCGGAGCCGGGGGTTTTCCGCCGTGCCGGTTCATGAATTCCGCGCTGCGCGCGGGAAGAACCGGCGCATTTCAGTCCAGGGGAATATTCTCGTCGTGATAGGTTCCCTTCATACAGCATGCCAGAAGGTT
>DBWX01000013.1:0-25678 GCA_002309175.1 Ruminococcaceae bacterium UBA1227 | reverse complement strand
CAAGAACGTCCCCGGTATCGTCCTTCGGAGCAATATAAAAGACCGCTTCTCCGCAGACTGTGAGCTTCAGCGCCTTCTCCCGGTCCGCGGAGAGAAAAGGCATGCTTGCGGCATCCTTCCGGAGATAGGAGGAGAGGGCCCGGAAGTTCCCCGGAACCACCACGGTCCGCTTTCCGCCGTATTCGGCGACGACGGAACGCTCCGGATCCACGGTCAGGGGATCCTCCTCACTGGCAATGGAGGCTGCGGTCAGGACGGCGTCCACCTGGAACTGGTATTCGGTTCCCTTCAGCCGGGAATGGACGGAAAAGATCAGAAAGACGATCCCGAAAACCAGCATGGTCACCGTGACGATAATCAGAACGCGGGCAATTTTCATGAGGCTGCGCTCCCTTCCCGGCGGGCTGCCGGATGATTTTTCGGAAACGGAAGGAATCCGGAACGCGGACGGGTCCGCGCGGTCAGGCGTTTTTTTCCTCAAGCCGACGGAAAATCCCGCGGAAATAAGCAGCGGTTCCGAAAGCCAGGGATCCGGCGGCCAGCAGCAGACGACGCAGGCAAAGACCACTGCCGCGACAACGGCAAAGTCAACTTCATATTATCCGCCGCAGGTTATAGGAACCTCGGCGCCGGGTACCGCGACAGAGACTTTTTCGGACGGAACGGTAATAGATTACTCGAACTCCGCTGACGGCTACATCATGATTAAGTACAGCGGAGCCCACTCGAATGTCAGGGTTCAGATAGCGACTCCCGAGGGTCCGACCCCGACTTATCCGATCTTCTCGACCGGATGGGAGACCCTGCCGCTGACAAATGGCAACGGAACCTACAACATAAAGGTTCTGGCGAACGACGGAGGCAACCAGTACGCGGTTGCGGGCTCGCTCGCGCTTCCGGTCACGCTGTCCTACTCGACGGCCGCGTTCTACAGGCCGAACATATTCTGCAACTACAACGGCGGCACGCCCTGCGTGGGCTACGCGGCCGAACTCACAAGAGGCTGTGACACGGAGGTCGCAAAGATAGAGGCCATCTACAACTACGTCGTAGGCAACTTCAAGTATGACTACGGAAAGGCCTCATCGGTATCGACATCCGCTTATATACCGAACCTGAACAGTGTCTGGGCCTCGAAATCCGGCATCTGTTTTGACTACGCCTCAACCATGGCTGCCATGCTGAGAACCCAGGGCCTTCCGACCAGGGTATGCGTGGGCAACGTCAACGGAGGCACATACCACGCCTGGATAAGCGTATATGTCAAAGGCTCAGGCTGGGTGAACGGAATAATCCAGTTTGACGGCAATTCATGGAAACTCATGGATCCGACATTTGCATCGACCGGCGGCAACAAGTATGACTGGTCCCAGAAGGGCAGTTACGCCGCCATGTACTACTATTGATTCTAAGGAGAAACGAAATGGCAAGACAACTTGACGGACCTTATCTCTCTTCCTTCTGTATGGAGCTCTCTCTCTGCCTCAAGGCGGGTATCTCGCTCGGTGAGGGACTCTTCATGCTCGCTCAGGATGAGACGGACAAAGACTTAAAAGAGATGCTGCAGGGTCTCTATGACAAGATGGATGCCGGCACGAGCCTCGAGGTCGCTCTCGAGGAGGCCGGATGCTTCCCGAAGTATCTCGTTGAGATGATTGAAATAGGTTCAAAGACGGGCCGCCTCGAGGCTGTTTTGAAGGCTCTCTCCGCATACTATATGCGCCAGGTTCAGATAACCCGCAGCATAAAGAGCGCGGTTGTCTATCCGCTTGTGCTTATGTTCATGCTTCTCCTTGTAATCGGAGTCCTTATCACGAAGGTACTCCCGATATTCAACGATGTGTTTAAGGAGCTCGGCGCCGAGATGAGCCCTCTCGCCGTAAGCATTATGCGCTTCGGCACGGGCGTCACGAGGTACGCCGCCGTAATTCTCGCGGTGGTCGTCGCCATCGCGATAGTCGGCGTCGTAATCAGCGCAGTGCCGAGCCTCGCTTTGAAGTTCTCGAACTTCTGGAGCAAGGTCACATCAAACAGAAAACTCTCGAAGAAGATCGCCTCAGCGCGCTTCGCGAACGGCATGGCCATGACGCTCGCCTCAGGTCTTGACACCGAGGAGTCACTCGAAATGGTTGAGCGCATAACCGAGAATCCGGTTATGCTCGGCCGCATTGCGAAATGCCGCGAGTATATTAAAAACGGCGACCTCTTCGTCGACGCCGTCGCGAAGGCGGAGATCTTCGGCAGCATGTACTGCCGCATGCTCTCCATAGGCTTCAAGACCGGTACTGCCGACACCGTAATGGACGAGATTGCCCGCCGCAGCGAGGAAGAGGTGGACGAGAACATCGAGTCCGTAATCAATAAAGTCGAGCCGACACTTGTTATCATCATGTCGGTTATCGTAGGCATTATACTTCTTTCGGTAATGCTCCCGCTCATGAGCATAATGACAACCATAGGCTGAGGACAACGAGGTTTTTAAATGGAAACTAAAGTCAGAAAACGTTCGGTGTCCGAAGTCCTTAGAGGACACCTTATGGCCATAATTTTCTTTGTGGCCGTCTTCGGATTCTTTATTTACGGCATAAGCAGTGCCGAGAAGAACTCCGCCTCGGAAGGCAGGAAGGTTCTTGAGGATAATCTCCGCAAGGCGGTTGTCTCCTGCTATGCCCTTGAGGGTGCATACCCTTCAAGCGTGCAGTACCTGGAGGAGAATTACGGTCTGACCTATGACAAGGATAAATATGCAATCGGCTATGTGGCATTTGCCTCAAACATCATGCCGGACATGCAGGTCATAGAGCTCGAAGAAGGGGAGGAGACTGCCCCATGAAGAGAGTGAGTATGACCGTAGACAGCCTGTTTACACTTGTCCTCTTTGCTGTATTTGCCGTTACCGTACTCTTCGTTTTAATGAGCGGAGCGGGCGTATACAAGGACACTCAGACTGTCATGACAGAGAGATACCAGGAGCGCACATGCCTCTCGTATATCACCGCCAAGGTGAATCACTACGATGAGAGCGGCAGGGTCTACATCGCCGATATTGACGGTATCAAAGCCCTCGCTGTCGATGAGCAGATGGGCGGCCTGGACTACACGACTTATATCTACTGCACGGACGGTGAGGTAAGGGAGATCATGGTCGAGAAGGGCCAGCCCTTCAAGCCCGCTGACGGTCTTTTAATCGTTGAGGCTGAAAAGCTTGAGTTTGTGCAGAAGGATAACCTGCTGAAGGTTATCTGCACGGGAGAGAGCGGCAAGACCGCATTTGTGACTCTCCATGTTGCTTCCGGAATGGGAGGTGACGCGGCGTGAAAATGAAAACCCGCTCCAAGTCATCCCTCTTCCTGATGGAGCTTATCATAGTCCTCATGTTCTTCTCGCTCTCGGCGGGAATCTGCATGAAGATTTTCTCGAGCGCGAAGGTAAAGACAAACCTTTCGCGCGACATAACAAACGCAAGTTTTGCCGCCGAGAGCCTTGCCGAGTGCTACAAGGCGCAGAAACTTGACGGAGCCGACATCTCGGCCGTCTACCCCTATGCCACGGACTACGACGGTGTCTACACCGTCTACTATGACAAGGACTGGACGATGGCCGAGGAGTACAAGGGCGCATACCGCGCGACTCTGAAGGAGCACTCCGAGGAGTATTTCACAGAGGCGCAGATAGTCGTCTATGACCGCGTCGGCAACGAACTCTTTTCCATGGTTTGCGCAGCGAGCGCAGGAAAGGAGGCGGACTGATGGAACAGAATGAAAGAAGGCCTTCAGGCATAAACATAGGCAGTGCCAGTATCATAATGGTCTTTTCGGTCCTCTGCCTTACCATCTTCGCGGTGCTGACCTTCATTACCGCGAACCATGAGTACAAGCTCGCAGACAAGTCCGCAGAGTACGTCAAGGCGTATTATGACGCGGACACGAGGGCAGTCATAACCGAGGGTAAGATCCGCGAGATAATCGCGGACAGCGGCAGCGTATCGGGTGCCGCCGAGGCCGTAAACAGCGCCGATATAGGCGTTACGGCCACCATCGAAGGCGACGGCTGCCGCTTCGCGTACGCGCAGAAAATGGACGAAAACCAGGAACTTCAGGTGGAACTGCTTTACGGCGGCGGTGAGCTTGTCACGGAGAAGTGGGAGCTCGTGAATGTCGCTGACTGGAGTGCCGACGGTGAAATACATCTCTGGGACGGTGATTCATAATGGATTTATTGACACTACTTCGCGGCGCTGTAGAGCAGCAGGCCTCGGATATCTTCGTTATTACCGCTTTGCCTTTAAGCTATAAGGTGAAGGGCATAATCATGCCCGTAGACGGCTCGGGCGACGAGCCTCTGAAAGTGGCTGACGCACGCTCCCTTGTTGAGGAGATGTACGACACCGCGGGACGTCCCATGGACAAACTTTTAAAGACCGGTGACGACGACTTCTCTCTCGCCATCTCCGGCCTCTCACGTTTCCGTGTAAGTACTTATAAACAGCGCGGCACGCTTGCCGCGGTAATCCGTCTCGTCTCCTTCGACATCCCGAATTACAAGGACCTCGGTATTCCCGAGTCCGTCATGTCGATAGCCGAGAAGACGAAGGGACTTGTCCTCGTCACCGGCCCCGCCGGCGGCGGTAAGTCCACGACCCTCGCGTGCATAATCGACCGCATAAACAGGACGAGGAACGGACATATAATCACTCTCGAGGAGCCTCTCGAGTACCTTCACAGGAATGACAAGTGTGTAATCTCGCAGCGCGAGATAGGCTCCGACTCGGAGGACTATGTCTCCGCCCTGCGCGCCTGCCTGCGTCAGGCTCCCGATGTAATCCTCGTCGGTGAGATGCGCGACTACGAGACTATCAAGACGGCCATGACGGCTGCCGAGACCGGACACCTCGTCATCTCAACGCTGCACACGGTCGGCGCTTCGAACACGATAGACCGTGTCATCGACGTCTTCCCGCCGAATCAGCAGCAGCAGATCCGCGTGCAGCTGGCTCAGCTCCTTCAGTGCGTGGTCTCGCAGCAGCTCATACCCACGGTTGACGGCTCTATTGTTCCGGCCTTCGAGGTCATGAACTTAAACAGTGCCATACGCAATATGATCCGTGAGTCAAAGGTCCATCAGATAGACTCGATAATCGCGACATCGGCCGCCGAGGGCATGGTCTCGATGGACACGAGCATATACGATCTTTTTGACAGGGGAATCATCTCCGAGGCGAACGCGATAAAGTTTGCCCTCAATGCCGATCTCCTGAAGAAAAAGATTGCGATGAAGAAATAAAAATAACTCCCGGCCGGCGGCCGGGAGTTTTTAGTTTAACTGAGTTCCTTGAGTGAGAATATGACGAGGGGATAGTCGTCCGCGTACTCGGGATACTTTGAGACGAGCATCTCGAAAGCGGTGCCGTTCTTGTCCCTGAAGATGAGTACCAGCCTGTCCTTGTCCGAGTCGAGCTGTTTTTTTATGTAACCGTAGTCCATGAATCGCTCAAACGGAGTCAGGAAGTCGTCAGAGACATAGGTGTTTTTGAGGTCTTTCATCATGTCCAGGTGCGACTTGAAGGCTTTGGCGTATACATCGTACTCGTCACCTTCAGTCGAATAGACGAGGCGGCTCATGCCGTTTGAGAGGTCTATGACATAGACAAGGATATAGTTGTAGAGAAGGCGGTCTATGACGGCCTTGTTGAACATCTCGGACCTGTTTTCCTCGTTTCTTCTGACGTCATCGTCGACAATGATAGCATTGAGGAAGAAGACCATGTGGCCGGTTCCGTCGTCAATGGGTACTAAACGTCCGCGATACCAGTGGTACTGGCCGTCCTCCCCGTTTTGTATGAGAAGCTCGGCACGCAGGATGCGGCTTTCTCTGTAGCAGGCCTTGAGATTATCAAGATTCATCTCACTCTCAAACCTGTTTAAAAAAAGAGGATGGACCAGTTCGCGCGCCTCGGTGAGAAATTCCGCAAAGGTGCGCTCGGCTGACTTTTCTTCACCGTAAAACGTAATACAGTAGTCGTCGTTTACGTCTATAATGGTGTTGAAGAAGAAAATGCCGCCGAGGTACTTTGAGATGATTTTCTCTACGCGCTCTCTGTTCATCTTCATGGGTATCCCTCCATTGGGATAATATTGGAGCTGGAAACGTGACTCGAACACGCGACCTGCGCATTACGAATGCGCTGCTCTACCAACTGAGCTATTCCAGCATGGCTGTCGTGCCTAAACATATTACCACACTATGTTCTTGAAATGCAAGGTGTAATATGGTAACATACATAGGTAAATTTTTATTAAATAATAGGATGAAATGATATAGATTATTTCAAAAGCGAGGGATATTTCATGAAAAGAACAATTGCACTTTTAATGATCCTTGTCATGATCTTCAGCTTTGCGGGCTGTAAGAAGAAAGAGAAGAAGCAGCCCCAGTATGCTGACGGCGGCACACAGAACGCCGGATCAACGGTTGATCTCTCCTCCTTCGAGGGCAAGAGAATCAAACCCTATCTTGAACTTATCGCAAGCCGCAACTTCTACTATCAGAAGACCATGTCGGACGGCTCCGTCGTAACATTCACATGCATCGGCCAGGACGAGAAGATTTCGCTCTCACAGGGCGCGAGCTTCATCAAGACCGGTGACGGACGTATCTACTATGTTGAAGGCAACTATTACTTTGAGCTTACGGATTCCCTTGTAACCAAAGAGGGTCTCCAGGCCAAACTTGAGGATATCAAGACCGTACTTGCTTCCTATGAAGCACTCATCTTCGGTATGCTTGAATTTGTTCCCAAGGAGCTCGATAAGACCTATGACGCTCCCGGCTATGTCCATGAGGAGTATATGGATGTCGAGAACAACTATGCCTACAGCTTCTTCTTCAACGAGTCCACGGGCGAGCTCGCATCCGTTGTCGAGGTCTCAAACCTCACAAGCGGCACATACGATGTAAAACTCGGTGTACCTTCAGCCAACGCAATCAGCAATACCTTCACAAACGGTACGCTTGTTGACAGCCAGGAGGCCATGAACGAGCTCTCGGGCAATGAGGTTCAGGGCGGCACAAATACCGATGCAAATGCAAACGCAAATGCGAACACAAACAGCACAACCGCGCCCGGCCAGACAACACCGTAAACCATGACTGTTTTGATTACGGGCGCGTCGAGGGGAATCGGCGCCGCCACAGCGAAGGTTTTTGCTGAGCACGGCTTTGCCGTTGCGGTAAACTTCAAAAACAATGAAGAGGCGGCAGCTTCTGTCGTCGACGAAATAATTAAAAAAGGCGGCGTCGCAAAATCCTACAGAGCGGACGTGGCCGACCCGGCGCAGGTCGCTGAGATGGTGAGGTCAGCTGAGGCTGACCTCGGTCCCGTCGATGTCCTGGTAAACAATGCCGGTGTCTGCGTGTCCGGCCTTCTGCAGGATATGACCGACGCCGACTATGACTTTATAACGGACACAAATGTCAGGGGAGCGTTCAACACCTGCCGCGCCGTTTTACCCTCGATGATATCGAGGAAGGGCGGGGCAATCGTGAATGTCTCATCCATGTGGGGAGAGACGGGAGCCTCCTGTGAGGTCCTCTACAGCATGACCAAATCAGCCCTTATCGGACTGACCAAGGCGCTCGCCAAAGAGGTGGGTCCTTCGGGTATCAGGGTCAACTGTGTGGCCCCCGGAGTCATAGATACCGACATGAATTCCGGTTATTCCGAGCAGACCATGAATGAGCTCAAAGAGGAGACGCCTCTTTCGGCCATAGGGTCGCCGGAGGACGTAGCGAAGAGCATTTACTTCCTCTGTAACGAGTGCTCGGGCTTTGTTACCGGACAGGTTCTGGGCGTAAACGGAGGCCTGGTCATATGAAAGTAAAGGTAAAATACTTTACAGATAAGATTGATAAACTCTGCTATATCGACGGCAAGTCAGACTGGATTGATCTGCGCGCCGCCGAGGAGATAAAGATGAAGGCGGGAGAGTGGAAACTCATACCTTTGGGTGTCGCAATAGAACTGCCTGAAGGATATGAGGCCCACGTCGTGCCGCGTTCATCGACATTCAAAAATTTCGGCGTTATCCAGACTAATTCCATGGGCGTCATTGACACCACTTACTGCGGTGACAATGATCAGTGGTTCTGGCCGGCACTCGCCATGCGTGACACGGAGATACACGTAAATGACCGTATCTGCCAGTTTCGGATAATGTCGAATCAGCCGCAGCTCGAATTTGTCGAGGTCGACCACCTCGACGGCGAGGACCGCGGCGGTTTCGGCTCGACCGGCCGGAACTGAAACAGCAAAAACTTTGGCAAAAGGAGAAATTAAAATGGCTGAAAAGAAAAAGTTTCCGGTTACCCCGGTGATTGCGATTGCGTTCATCATTCTTTTCATAGTGCTCTGCACATTCACGGGAAGCATTATGAACGCGCGCGGAACGCTCTGGGCACTGCTTCCGCCTGTCGTTGCAATCTGTCTTGCGCTTATCACCAAAGAGGCTTATTCATCCCTCTTCATAGGCGTAATCGTCGGTGGTCTTATGACAACCTCATTCCATCCTATTCTGGCACTCGGTAACATAACCACTGCCGGTATCACGGATGCGGTTGCGGGAAATGCGGGTATATTCGCATTCCTTGCAGTCCTCGGCATGATTGTCGCTCTTGTCAACAAGTCGGGCGGCTCCGCTGCTTTCGGACGCTGGGCACAGACCCACATCAAGACCAGGGCGGGCGCAATGCTCGCGACATTCGCACTCGGCGTAATTATCTTCATTGATGACTATTTCAACTGCCTTACGGTAGGTTCGGTTATGAGACCGGTTACGGATTCAAAGAAGATTTCACGTGCGAAACTTGCCTACATCATCGATGCCACAGCTGCACCGGTATGTATGATAGCTCCCATCTCATCATGGGCAGCCGCTGTTTCGGGCTACGCTGAAGACGGCCAGGGTCTCAGACTCTTTATCACGGCCATTCCGTATAACTATTATTCGCTTCTTACACTCGTATTCATCATCACCATCGCAATCATGGGATATGACTACGGTTCAATGGCAATACATGAGCAGAATGCCAAGGAGAAGGGCGACCTCTTCACAACAGGTGTGTTTGAGGGTGAGCAGGAGGAAGCTCAGAATGAAAAGGGCAAGGTAATCGACCTCGTTCTTCCCATCCTCTTCCTCATTGCCGTTTCCGTTTATGCTCTTGTATATGTAGGTAACTGCATGGTCGGTGACGACTGGGTCTTCGATCCGACACAGAAGATGAATCTCGGATTCATAGACGCTTTCTCAAATACCGACTCGACAATTGCTCTTCCGTTTGCTTCCTTTGTGGCTCTTGTGTTCACCATCATCTATATGGTCTGCAGAAAGGTGCTCACTTTCAAAGAGGCAATGAAGTGCGTTCCCCAGGGCTTTATCGCCATGGTACCCGCAATGCTTATCCTCACACTCGCCACAGCTCTTAAGAATATGACAGGTATCCTTGAGGCACGTGAGTATGTAGGCTCCGTTGTAGAGGGTGCTTCGGGAAGTCTCTATTCATTCCTTCCCGCAGTTATCTTCGTGATCGCCTGCGCTCTTGCTTTTGCGACAGGTACATCGTGGGGTACATTCGGTATTCTCATTCCGATAGTCACCGCCATCTTCCCCGTAGGCTCCGTACTCGGTACAATCGGCATTTCCGCATGCCTCGCGGGTGCTGTTTGCGGCGACCACTGCTCACCCATCTCCGATACGACAATCATGTCCTCGGCGGGTGCTCAGTGCAACCACCTGAATCACGTTTCGACACAGATTCCTTACGCCCTGACCGTGGCCGGCATCTCGTTCGTTATGTTCATTCTCGCAGGCTTCATCCAGAACGCTGTCATCTGCCTTGTAATCGGTACTGCGCTTACAATTGCGGTTCTTTTCGGTATCAAGTATCTTGTTAAGGAAAAGCCCGCTGCAGCCGAGACAAAAGCTGCTGAATAATTAATAAAAAAACAACTCCGGCAGGAATCCTGCCGGAGTTGTTCTTTTTTGTCTATTCGACGCCCCTGTAGTAGAGGCCGCGCGTGAATTCGCCCTTCGGCTCGCTTTGGTCGCGGAAGGCCTTTAAAACCTCGGAGACTTTTTCGGGAGTCTCGACGGAGAAGTAAAGCAGCTGGAAGTCGGTTCCTTTCAGGTCGCTCTGCTTGTCCGCGAGCCAGATGGGCCTTGAGTTTAAGACCTCTGAAGCGCGGCCGCCGTTTGCCTCGCAGGTCACGGGGAAACGGACGCCCTTTCTGTCTGTCAGACAGAGCCTGCTGCCGCAGGAGCGGCAGTTGCGTCCGTTCTTTACGGGACAGTTTCGCACGAGCATGAGCGGTATCTGTCCGTATGAGACTATACCGCGCGGCACGGGTGTGCGAAGTGCGTTTATCTTTGATATTTCAAGTTCTGCGGAGACGACTGCCGAGTGCAGGCCCATGGCCTGATACTCCGCGAGGGCGAAACTGTTGCAGATGTTTAAAGTCTGCGCGCCCATTACACGCAGGCCCGCACGCTTTGCGAGCATGACTGCGTCAAGTGTGCCGCAGTATGCGAAGGCGGCGCCCTGCGACTTCGCCTCTTTAAGTTTCTTTCTTATTTCACGCTGCGGGCCGAAGAGGGCGCGCGGCATTTCGACACCGTAGGGTATGCCGAGTTTCTTTATGCTGGAATACTTATCCTCTGTCGTGAAGAGGGGTATTATTATCGAGGTTACACGGTAGCCCGGACCTTTTATAAACTCAGAAAAGTCCGCCGGTATCTGATCGGCAGATGAGAATCTCGCGATTGCGTTCGGGCGTGTGGCGTCCGGGTCATTCTTCATCCATGTGACGGAGTGCGTGCCGAGTTCCAGCAGGTCCGTCTTGGTATAGTCGCCGATTGAAATTTTGTACTCTTTGAAGAAGGTGGATTTTTCATAACCTTCGCCCAGTTTCTTCTCCAGGTTTTCAAGGGCGAGCCTTCTTATGCTGTTTATCTCTGACAGAGGTATGTTTACATCTTCGTCGACCTTTATGTCGGTCGCCTGCACCTTGAAAGGAGTGCCTCCCGTCTTGTGGAGCTGGTCGCGGATTTTAGAGACGTCCGTAGCGTGGCTCTGGGCCCTCTGAACCTTGTATGACGAGGTGACGAAGGTGTTTACCTTTCCCGTCGATGCAGAGGCCAGCAGAGGCTTGTGGAGCTCCGCCGTGAGCGAGAAGGAGATGGGTATGGTCTGAGGCTCGCGCTCGTACAGCCTTGCGAGTTCTTTAAGTACCGGCGCTGCCGCCGTCACGTCCTCGCGGCGGCGCGTGCCGAACATGGAACGGCCGGTTTTTTCCGTGTAATATCCGTCTGTGAAACCCGAGCGAGAGAATACGGCGCGCAGCTGTTCTTTCAGACGCGCCTCGCTCTGAGTCTCAATGCCGGAGTAATCGACGAGGTCGGAGTCGCGTCTGTCCTTTGTGACGCGGTCCATTGTCGCGCGGCAGGCTGAGACGGCGGCCGCGACATATTCCGGACGCTTCATGCGTCCCTCTATCTTAAATGAGTCAATGCCGAGCTCGGCGAGCTTCGGCAGATGTTCAAGGAGTGAGAGGTCCTTAAGCGACAGGTCGAAGCCCGTGCCGCCGGGCGCCTCAAACGGCAGGCGGCAGGGCTGGGCGCAAAGACCGCGGTTTCCCGAGCGGCCGCCCAGCATGCCTGAGAGATAGCACTGTCCGGAGACACACATGCAAAGAGCACCATGCACGAATACTTCAAGTTCGAGCGTGGTGTTCTCTTTAAGTTCTTTAATCTCCTCAAAACTCAGTTCCCTGGGCAAAACAGCGCGTTTAAAGCCCAGCTCTTCGAGCTCTCTCAGACCCTCGATGTTCATGACACTCATCTGTGTTGAGGCGTGAAGCGGCATGTCCGGTGCCACTTCCCTTATCAGTCTCGCGAGACCGAGGTCCTGAACAATAAGTGCGTCTGCACCCAGGGCGCAGACGCACGATAAAAGTTCAAGTGCAGCTGAAACTTCGGCGTCAAAGACGAGGGTGTTCAAAGTCAGATAGACTTTGACATTGCGGACGTGGCAATAGTTTATTGCCTCCTTGAGTTCCTTCTCGGTGAAGTTGTCGGCATTTCTTCTCGCATTGAAGTCGCCGGCACCCAGGTAGACCGCATTTGCACCGCATCTCACGGCAGCGACGAGGGCGTCAAAACTGCCGGCAGGGGCCAAAATCTCAACCGGTTTTGTCATATGAATCAGAATGTTTTCATGGAGCCGCCGCGGAGTGAAGCAAGCTCCTTCTCAAGGCGCTCAACGTCGCGCTTTGCAACTTCGGCTTCCATCTTATAACGGGCGGAATCCTCGAGATACTCTTTGATCTGGGCACGGAGGTTGTCAGCCGTGTCAGTGGCCTTCTTGGCTGTGTCGGCATAGTCGAGAGATGCCAGTATTGCAGCCTGTGTAATGGAGAGACGGGTGTTCTCGTGAACAATCTTGGTAAGTCTCTCATCGAGGCCGTTTGCGAGTTCAAGGACGTACTTGGGGTCATCTTCTGTGGTGATGTAGTAGTCAGTTCCGCAGATAGAAACCTTAACTTTGTTCTTTTCCATATTCAAAACCTCACTAAAAATAATACAAATACAAAAAGATTATATCATAACGAAACTCTTTTATAAAGAGTTAAATGCTTGAGCCTCTTCTGTACTCCTTCCTTATTACGGGCACATTCTCCATGATGAGATAGCCGTGCGCGGGGAGACGGACGAGTCCCGTGTCGCATACCACGCCTTCGCTTGCGAAGACTGTCGAGACGTCCTTCATATAGTCGGGAAGGGTGTAGTTTATGAGCTCGTCGCCGCGGTTGACCAAAACCACGAGCGAGAAGCTTCCGCCGTAGATGTCGGTCTTTCTGCGCTCGTAGCAGATGACGCCGTCGGCGGCGGAGACGGGCACAAAGTCAGCATCGGCAAGTACGTAGGACTTGTGCCTTCTGACGGAGCCCAGCTCCTTGTAGAATTCGAGGAGTTCCTTGTCCTCACTGCCCCAGGGGAAACTTGCGCGGCAGAAGGGGTCCTTGCCGCCTTCAAGTCCGGCCTCATCTCCGTAGTAGAGAGAGGGGAAACCGGGCAATGTGTACTGCAGCACAGCGGCAATTTTCAGAAGCTCTTTCGCGCGCTCGCGCGTCTCGGGGTCGAGTCTGAAAGCTGCCTGCTCGGCCGTGGACATGTCCTCGCAGTCGTAGCCCGCGACGCGGGTCAGTATGCGTACGGTGTCGTGCGTGCCGAGCGGATTCATAAGGGAATCCGTAATCTGTTTCGGATAGTTTTCGGTGATGGTGAGAATCTGCTCGAAGAAGTCCTCGGCATTGTCGTTTGCGACAAATTCGATTATTGCCTTCCTGAAGGGATAGTTCATGACCGAGTCGAGCTCGGTGCCGAGCAGATACTTACGGCGCACGCCGTAAGCGGTTTTATTTGAGGCGTCCTCCCAGACTTCGCCGAGCAGGAGGGCGTCCGGTTTCACCGCCTTGATACGGTTTCTTATGGCGGTAATAAACTCGTCCGGAAGCTCGTCGGCGACGTCGAGACGCCAGCCGTCGGCACCGAGTTTCAGCCATTTTTCAATGACGCCGCCCGGACCGGTGATGAAATCAACATATGACGGATTGGTCTCTATGACTTCGGGGAGGAGCGGAATGCCCCACCATGAGCGGTAGGTGTTGGGCCAGTTCTCGAACTTGTACCATGAGAAGTACGGTGAGTCCTTTGACTGATAGGCTCCGACAGAGTCATAGTGATTGTATTTGTTGAAGTATATGCTGTCGTCGCCGGTGTGCGAGAACACGCCGTCGAGGATGATTTTCATGCCGAGCTTGTGCGCAGCGGAGCAGAGGTCGATAAAATCCTCTTCACGGCCGAGCACGGGGTCAATGTGCATATAGTCGGCGGTGTTGTATCTGTGGTTTGAATGGGCCTCGAAAATGGGGTTTAAGTAGATTATGTCAACCCCGAGCGAGGCGAGGTAGGGGAGTTTCTCCTCAATACCCTTGAGGTCTCCGCCGAAATAGTCCGTGTTCCAGAGACCTGTTTTCTTGTCCTCAGTCCATTCGGGCTCTGAGTCCCAGGGTACGAGTCTGCCCTCCTTGTGCAGCATCTTCTTGCTGCCGGAGTTTTTAAAGCGGTCGGGGAAGATCTGGTACATGATACCGCCCTTCCACTTGTCTGAGACGACCTGCTCTCCGGAGTATACGGTGAGCTGCCAGGGGTTCTCCTCGGCATCGACATAGCCGGTGCCGTAGGGCCCGTTGTAGAGGCGATGGGTGTAGCCCCCGGCCATGAACTCAAAGTGGTACCAGAAGAGTCCCGGGACGAGGGGAGTGTAATCGACCTGCCAGTATGCGGAACCGAGATATGTGTCTCCGGTCTTGCGCAGCTCGAATGTCATGTTGTGTACGCCGTCTGAGTCGAGTACGACAAGGCTTGCCGATTCAATGGGGAGTATGCCGTATTCAATGGGCAGGAGCAGGCGGAAAGTAACCGTCTCGCCGACAGCTACCGCACCGTATATGCTCTTGTAGGCTCTGTCTCTTGAATTGAAAATGTGTTCAGGCATGGCTGCCTCCCTTTTTCAAAGACTATTTTACGGGTCTTGCGTGCCAGATATTCTCGGCATATTCGCCTATCGCCCTGTCGGCGGCGAAGATGCCGGCTGAAGCGGTGTTGATGAGGGACATACGAGTCCAGCTCTTCTTGTCTTTATACGCCTCCATGAGCTTTGAGCGGACATTGTGGTAGTCGGTGAAGTCCGCCATTACCATGTAGGGGTCAAGATGGATGACATTCGCGATTTCGGGGAATGCCACACCGTTTATACCGTTGTTGATGAAGTCAATTACACGGCGGATTTGCGGGTTCTGGTTGTAGTAGCTGTATGAGTCGTAGTGTGACTGAAGTTCCGTAACCTCAGGAGTTCTCATACCGAAGATGAAGATATTCTCATCGCCTACGGCGTCGTGAATTTCAACATTTGCACCGTCAAGTGTGCCCAGTGTAATCGCACCGTTTATCATGAGCTTCATATTGCCGGTACCGGAGGCCTCGGTGCCGGCGAGTGAGATCTGCTCGCTTATGTCGGCTGCCGGCATGAGATGCTCGGCCATCGAGACATTGTAGTCCTCGAGGTAGACAATCTTAATTTTACCCTTGATATCGGGGTCGTTGTTTATGACTTCGGCGAGATTGCAGATGAAACTGATTATCTTCTTGGCCATGAAGTAGCCGGCAGCCGCCTTTGCTCCGAAGATGTATGTCCTCGGAGTGAAGTCCTTTTTGGGATTGTCCTTGAGTTCGAGATAGTTCAGTACTATGTCGAGGGCGTTCATAAGCTGACGTTTGTACTCGTGGAGACGCTTGACCTGGACATCGAATACCGAGTCAGGATTGATGTCTATGCCCTGTTTCTCCTTGATATACTTCGCGAAAGCGACCTTGTTGTCATGTTTTATTTCGGCAAAGCGCTCAAGCACCTTGTCGTCATCGGCATACTTTTTAAGCTTTTCAAGCTCGGCACCGTTGTAGATGAAGTCCTTGCCGATAAGTTTTGTGATGTAGTCGGAAAGCTCGGGGTTGGACTGGCAGAGCCAGCGTCTGTGAGCAATACCGTTTGTGACGTTCGTGAACTTCTTCGGAGTGATCTTGTAGAAGTCGTGGAAGATGGTGTCCTTGAGAATTTCGCTGTGGAGAGCGGAAACACCGTTTACCGTGTGGCAGACTGCCACACAGAGGTTGGCCATGCGGACGATACCGTTTGAGCAGATGGCCATGTTCTCGACCTTTTCGGAGTCATGATAGACGTCCCAGATAAAGGCGCGGTAGCGGTTGTCTATCTCCTTGATGATCTGGTAGATACGTGGTATGAGGGTTATCATGATGTCCTCGGGCCAGCACTCGAGGGCCTCCTTCATGACCGTGTGGTTTGTATAGGCGAATGTCTGGGTTACGAGAGTCCAGGCATCGTCCCAGCTGTAACCGCACTCGTCCATGATGATACGCATGAGCTCGGGGATGGCGAGTGTCGGGTGTGTGTCGTTGATATGGATGGCGATCTTCTGAGGGATGCTGTCAATGCTCTTGTTCTGGCGGAGATGACGGCGGACTATGTCCTGCATCGATGAGGAGACGAGGAAGTACTGCTGACGCAGACGGAGGCTCTTGCCCTCGGGATGGTTGTCGGCGGGGTAGAGGACCTTGCAGATGACATCTGCCATAGCCTGCTGCTCGACCGCGCGGATATAGTCACCCTGGTTGAAGAGGGTCATGTCGAAGTTGGGCGCGTCAGCCTTCCAGAGGCGGAGACGTGAGAAGCCCTTTCCGTCCTTGCCGGGGCAGTACATGTCGTACGGTGTGGCGATTACGGAAATGGCGTTGTTTGTCTTTGTTACGAAGTAACCGTCCTGCCAGCTGCTCTCGAGGTCTCCGCCGAATTCAACGGTGACTTTGAGATCGTCCTTTGCGGTGAGCCATACATCGCCGCCGGGGAGCCAGTAGTCGGGAAGTTCCGTCTGCCAGCCGTCGATGAGTTTCTGCTTGAACATACCGCATTCGTAGAGGATGCTGTAGCCCATTGATGAGTACTCGCCGGTTGCGAGTCCGTCGAGATAGCAGGCCGCGAGACGGCCGAGGCCGCCGTTGCCGAGACCGGCATCGGGTTCACATTCATATATGTCTTCAAGGTCGATGCCGAGGCTTTCAAGGGCTTCGGCGGCCACCTTGTCGAGGCCGAGATTGTAGAGGTTGTTCTTCAGGGAACGTCCCATGAGGAACTCCATGCACATATAGTAGACCGTACGGGACTTCTTGTCCTTCTTCGTACGGGCTATAAACTCGTTTGTACCCTCAGTGAGCTTCTCCTTGACTATGGCGGAGACAGCCTTGTAAATCTGCATGTTGTCCGCTATGTCGGGCTTGATGCCGTAGAGGTGTGAGAGTTTGGCCACAACGGCATTTTTGAATTCTCTTTTCGTCATTGAATAGTCCATTTAAAATGTTTCACCTGTATCTTTCAGTTATATTAAAATAGATACTTTATTATATAATAAAAGCGCCGTCGGCACAATACCAACGGCGCATTTTATTAAGTTGAATTATTTGATCATTATCTCGTCGCGGATGAATTTCTCAATTTCCTTCTGAGTATAGACAACCTTTACGGGATATGTAGGCATAACCTCATCAAGGCAGTGCTCTGCAATCCAGGGGATATCCTCTTCCTTGATGCAGTCGAAGCCTGTGGGTATTTCCATACGCTCGTTCATAGCTCTGATCTCAGCTATGAAGTTGTGAGCCTTCTCCTTGTCATTTGCGCCTGTGATGCCGACATAGTCAGCGATCTCGGCAAGCTTATCCTCAACAGCCGGGCCGAGGAAGCAGTCTGAGAAGACGTGGGGAAGGATTACGGACATTGCAAGGCCGTGAGGCACGCCGTATTTACCGCCGAGTCTGTGGCCGATGCCGTGAACATAGCCTACGCCGCCGCGTGTGAAGCAGAGACCTGCATAGTAAGAAGCGAGAAGCATGTTGCCGCGGGCTTCGATGTCGCCGCCGTCATTGTAAGCTTTCTCGAGGTTCTCGAAGATGAGCTTGATGGCTTTGAGGCCGTAGTTGTTGAACTTCTTGTCGTTGTACCAGATGTTGGTATAACCTTCGACAGCGTGTGTCATGGCGTCCATACCGGTTGTGGAAGTGATCTTCTTCGGAAGTCCGGTTGTGAGTTCAGGGTCGAGTACGGCATAGCGTGCGCGAATGAACGGGTCCATGATCGGGAACTTGTCGTGTGTCTGGGTATCCGTGATAACCGCAGCGATTGTGGTCTCGGAACCTGTGCCGGCTGTTGTGGGAACAGCATAAAGCGGCGGAGGAATAAGGCCGTTCATCTTCTTTGCGGGCATGAATACCATGAAGGTACCCTTCATCTTCTTTACAGGGCGCTCAGGTCTCGCATAACGGGCGATGATACCTTTTGCGCAGTCCATCGGGGAACCGCCGCCTACTGCGATGACAGCCTGGCAGCCGTTTTCCTTGTAGAGCTTGAGTCCGTCCTCTACGTTTTCAACTGACGGGTTCGGCTGAACCTCATCATAGACAACGTACTTGATGCCCTGCTCGTCGAGAGCCTTGAAGAGTCCGTCAAGAAGGTTGAGTCCCATGAGGCCCTTATCGGTTACGACGAGGACGCTCTTCTTGCCCTTCTTCTTAACTACTGCGGGCAGTTTCTTGATAGCGCCGGGACCATCTATGATAGTCGGATCCGGGAAGATCCAGCCCCACGCATACATGAGTGCGCAGAGAACGACTTCAATTGCTCTCCATTTCAGAATTCTGAGTTTCCAAAGCATTGAAATTTGCCTCCCTTATTTTGTTTTCCGTTAAAGGACATTTTTAATTATAAACCAATGTAATAGCGATAGGAATTGACAAATTGCAAGATAAAAAAACCAATTTTTTATACAAAAATAACATTGATGGCCGATAAAAGACAGAGCAAAAAGCTGAAATTTGCAAGTTTGAAAATATTAACTTGCAAGGCTATTGACTTTAGCGCGTTAAAGTAGTATAGTTTTCCCATATTTTTGCAAGAAAGGTCGAATGAATTATGAATGAATACATTGCAGATGTAATCGCACGCGTCGAAGCACGTGACGGCGAGAAACCTGAGTTTATTCAGACGGTAAAGGAAGTTTTCGGCTCCCTCGAGAAGGTCGTTGAACAGCGCCCTGAAATTGAGGCGAACGATATCCTCGGCCGTATGGCAAACCCCGAGCGTTTCATAAGCTTCCGTGTGGCATGGGTCGATGACGCAGGCAAGGTACAGGTAAACCGCGGTTACAGAGTACAGTTCAACTCTGCAATCGGCCCCTACAAGGGCGGCCTTCGTTTCCATCCGACCGTAAACCCCTCAATCATCTGGTTCCTCGGTTTTGAGCAGGTCTTCAAGAACTCCCTCACAAGCCTCCCCATGGGCGGCGGCAAGGGCGGCTCCGACTTTGACCCGAAGGGCAAGTCAGACGCCGAGGTAATGCGCTTCTGCCAGGCATTTATGACTGAGCTTCAGCGCCATATCGGACCGAGCGTCGACGTGCCCGCAGGCGACATCGGCGTCGGAGGCCGCGAGATAGGCTTCCTTTTCGGTCAGTACAAGCGCATTCGCGACGCCTATGAAAACGGCGTACTTACGGGCAAGGGCATGAGCTACGGCGGATCTCTCATCCGTCCGGAAGCCACCGGTTACGGCGCAATCTACTACACCCAGGAACTCCTTCGTCACGAGGGCGAGGAAGTTGCGGGCAAGACCTTCATCGTTTCCGGTTACGGCAACGTTGCCTGGGGCGCCTGCAAGAAGATCGCCGAACTCGGCGGCAAGGCAGTCACACTCTCCGGTTCAGCCGGTTATGTATATGACCCCGAAGGTATCACCACTGAGGAGAAACTCAACTTCGTACTCGAGATGCGTACCGTCGGCAAGTACGGCCTTAAAGACTATGCCGAGAAGTTCGGAGCACAGTTCTTCCCGGGCGAGAAACCCTGGGGTGTCAAGGGCGATGTAGCTCTCCCCTGCGCAACACAGAACGAGGTTGACGCAAAAGAGGCCGAGCAGATTATCGCAAACGGCACGAAGTACTACATTGAGGTATCCAACATGCCCACAACAGAGGCAGCTCTTGAGGCTCTCCTCAAAGTCGGCCTTATCGTGGCGCCTTCGAAGGCGGTCAACGCCGGCGGCGTTGCCGTCTCCGGCCTTGAGATGAGCCAGAACTCCGAGCGTCTCTCATGGACGGCCGAGGAGGTCGACGCAAAGCTCCACGACATTATGGTAAACATCTACAACCAGTCGGTAGCAGCCGCAGAGAAGTACGGTCTCGGCTACGACCTCATCGCAGGCGCCAACATCGCCGGCTTTGAGAAGGTTGCGGACGCAATGCTCGCACAGGGTATTATGTAATCAGATAAAAGAGAGGGCCTTGAAAAAGGCCCTCTTTTTGTGTATAATTGTCTTGCGGCCCAAACTTTTGTTTGTTTTATGATATCCGGAGGTGAAAGTATGAACATTAACGAATGCGCGGAACAACTGAGAAGAAGAGGCTTTAAGGCTTATTGCTGGAAGCCGGACGAACACACGGCAGAACCGGACATTGTGGCCGAAAAAGGCGGCAGGTTTTACAACGTTTACCTTGAGAGAATCACGTCGCGGGAGGCCGCGGCGGAGGAATTCGCGAAGGCACACGGCGCTCAGGTCCTTTATCTTGCCTGAGCAGAAATAACGCGGCCGCAAAAGGGGAAGGGAACTATGGCTAAAGTAGGAATGATATCTCTCGGCTGTCCGAAGAATCAGGTTGACGCGGAGCTTATGCTCGCGAAACTTCAGAGTGCCGGACACGAGATTAAAAGCGAAGTATATGACTGCGACGCGGTCATAATAAATACATGCGGCTTCATCGAGGACGCGAAGCGCGAGGCCATTGACAATATTCTCGAGATGATCGACTCGAAAGAGGCGGGCGAGATAAAGAAAATCATTGTCACGGGCTGCCTCGCCGAGCGCTACAGGGAGGAAATCCTTGCCGAGATGCCCGAAATCGACGCCGTTGTCGGCATTGGCAACAACGGCAATATTGCCGACATTCTTGAACAGACCCTGGAGTCTGAGACTCCCGTCATCGCCATCGGCGAAAAGGAGGCGCTTCCCCTCTGCGGGCAGCGTCTTTTAACCACGCCCGAGTACTGGGCATACCTGAAGGTTGCAGACGGCTGTTCCAACCGCTGCACCTATTGCGCCATTCCCGGCATACGCGGCCCGCAGAGGAGCCGCCCTCTTGAGGAGTGCGTCGAGGAAGCGCGCGCCCTGGCCGAAAACGGCGTGAAAGAACTCATTGTCATAGCTCAGGACACCACCCGCTACGGCGAGGACCTCTACGGCGAGCCGAAACTCGCCGAGTTACTGACAGAGCTCTGCAAAATAGATGAACTTGTCTGGATACGCATTCTCTACTGCTATCCCGACAGGCTGACCGATGATGTACTGGATGTCATGGCGAGGGAGGAGAAGGTGTGCAACTACATCGACCTGCCCCTTCAGCACTGCAACGGCGACATTTTAAGACGCATGAACAGACACGGCGACAGGGAGTCGCTGACCGCTCTCATAAACCACATCCGTGAGAAGATTCCGGATGTCTGTATTCGCACGACCTTCATGACCGGTTTCCCGGGTGAAACCGAGGAGAATTTCACGGAACTTGCCGAGTTTGTCAAGGAAATCGGGTTTGACCGCCTCGGCTGTTTTGCCTATTCTCCGGAGGAGGGAACGCCTGCGGCGGACTTCCCCGACCAGGTTGAACAGAGCGAAAAAATTCACCGCGGCGAGTTGATAATGGACTCCCAATATGGTATAGTTTTAGAACATAATAAGGAGTTGGTCGGAAAGACCCTGAAGGTTATCGTAGACGGCTACGACCCGTATGCCGACGTCTATGAGGGACGCACCTTCCGTGACGCCCCCGAGATTGACGGAAAGATAAACTTCATCTCTGACAAGTCATTCACACCGGGCTCTTTTGCCGAGGTCAGGGTCACCGATTTCAACGAATACGATCTGTTGGGAGAGGTTTGATGAATACTCCGAATATTCTTACAATCTCGCGTATGATAATAACGCCGATTTTCCTGGCGGTATTTCTCATAGGCGCCATCCCGTATCACTACGCGATAGCGCTTGTAATATTCATAATAGGCTCGCTGACTGACCTCTTTGACGGCAAGATAGCGAGAAAGAGAGGCATTGTCACGAACTTCGGCAAGTTCGCTGACCCGCTCGCTGACAAGATGCTGACCACGGCCGCCATACTCGGCTTCATAGCCGTCGATTACTGCAACATCTGGATTCTCTTTATCATCCTTTTCAGGGAGTTTGCGGTAAGTTCAATGAGGCTTGTAGCCGCCAGTGACGGCATAGTCATTCCCGCAAACATGTGGGGCAAGGTCAAGACGACCATCCAGATGGTAGCCAGCATAGTCATCATGCTCCTTCTCTCCGTACGTTTTGATTTCGGCGTCGAGTCTGTCGCGCCGGCAAGCCTTATTGTCGCGAATATCCTTCTCTGGCTCATGGCTGCGGCTACTGCNNCTGCCGTATCCGGCATAGTCTATGTCATACAGGGCACCAAGGTAATTGACTTTTCAAAATAAAAGACTATAATAGCCTTACATTTTAATAAAGCGCTGAACGGGAAGAGTAACGAAACAGATTGCGCAAGAGAAGAGGGGCCGTGGGCTGGAAGCCTCTCCCGCAGGAGTTTTGCGAAAGTGCGCCCGGGAGCTTACCACAGTAAATGAGTTATAAACCGGAGTGGAACCGCGGTTACCCCGCCTCCGTCGCCATATGGCGGCAGAGGCGTTGTTTTTTTCTTTGGAGGGAATTTATGAACCCTGTTTTCAAAATGCTTGAATACCTTCGTGAGGATGTCAGATGCGTAAAGGAGCGTGACCCCGCAGCGCGCGGCACACTTGAAGTGCTGCTTTTGTACCCGGGACTTCATGCTATCTGGGCGTACAGAATCGCGCATTATTTCCAGAACAGGCACAGGTACTTTATCGCCCGCGCCATCTCTCAGCGCGCTGCCCGTACAACGGGTATTGAAATACATCCCGCAGCGACCATAGGTCACCGTTTCTTCATAGACCACGGACACGGGGTCGTAATAGGCGAGACCACGGAGATAGGCGACGATGTCACAATGTACCAGGGCGCAACGCTCGGCGGCACGGGAAAAGACAAGGGCAAACGCCATCCGACAATCGGCAACAATGTCATGATAGGAGCGGGCGCCAAGGTGCTCGGCCCCTTCAGGGTCGGCGACAACTCAAATGTCGCTGCCGGCGCGGTGGTGCTTGACGAGATTCCCGACAACTGCACCGCGGTAGGCGTGCCCGCCATAGTCGTAAGACGCGACGGTGTCCGCGTTGACAACCTTGACCAGATTCATATCCCGAACCCCGTAAAGCTTGAACTCGACAGCATAAGGCGTGAGATACAGGCTCTCGAGGATCGTCTGACAAAGGAGGGTGAGAAGTAATGAAAGTTTATTCCACGCTCACCAGAAGAAAAGAAGAACTTGAACCGATTACACCCGGCGAATTCAAAATTTACGCCTGCGGACCTACGGTATACAACTATATCCACATAGGAAATGCCCGTCCGCTCTGTGTCTTTGACGTTCTCCGTCGCTACCTTGAGTACCGCGGATACAAAGTCACCTTTGTCCAGAATTTCACTGACATAGACGACAAGATAATCAAAAAGGCGAACGAGGAGGGCACTGATTACCTCACCGTTTCGAAGAAGTATATTGAGGAGTACTGGACAGACGCGCGCGGCATGAATATCCGCCCCGCCGACATCCATCCGAAGGCCACCGAGAATATCGACGAGATAATCGAAATAATCAGCACTCTTATCGAAGAAGGCCATGCCTACGCTGTTGAAAACGGCGATGTATACTTCTCAACGAAGACTTTCCCCGAGTACGGTAAGCTCTCGCATCAGCCCCTTGAGGATCTTGAGGCGGGCGCCCGTATAAACATCGGCGAACTGAAGAAGGATCCCATGGACTTTGCGCTTTGGAAGGCCGCAAAGCCCGGTGAACCCTCCTGGGATTCGCCGTGGGGACAGGGCCGCCCGGGCTGGCACATAGAGTGCTCAGCCATGAACCGCCGCTTCCTCGGCAATACGATAGACATTCACTGCGGCGGACAGGACCTCATATTCCCGCACCACGAGAATGAGATTGCACAGTCTGAGTGCTGCAACGGTGTACCGTTCGCAAACTACTGGATGCACAACGGATACATCAACGTAGACAACGTAAAGATGTCCAAGTCACTCGGAAACTTCTTTACCGTACGTGACGTCGCGGAGAAGTACGGCTACGAGCCCATTCGCTATCTCATGATCTCTTCGCATTACCGCAATCCGATAAACTACAGCGTAGATGTCATTGAGCAGTGCAAGGCTGCGCTTCAGCGCCTCTACACCTGCCGCGACGCCCTGGACTTTGCTGCCGAGAACGCGAAAAGGGCCAACAATCCGGAGGATTTCGAGCTCAAGAAGAAGCTCGATTCCCACCGCGCTGACTTTATCGAGGCGATGGATGACGACCTCAACACCGCAGATGCCCTTGCGGCAATATATGACCTCGTACGCGACATTAATATCGCTCTCAAGGAGGGCGCGTCCTCGAACATTATTGAGTACGCAAGTGAAGAGTTTGACGAGCTCTGCGGCGTCCTGGGACTTGTATACAACAGAAAGAAAGAGACCCTCGATCTCGATATCGAGAAACTTATAAACGAACGCAACGAGGCCCGTAAGAACAAGGATTTCGCCCTTGCCGACAAGATCCGCGATGATCTGAAAGCGCAGGGCATAATACTTGAGGATACGCCTCAGGGTGTAAAGTGGCACAGAGAGTGATTGTGCACCTTGCACATATTTTTACGGAGATGTTAAAAACTTTTGTAAGTTTATGTTGACTTTTGTCTCAATATAGGGTATAGTATACCCAACGAAAAGTTTTTCATTTTAATATCTCCTTTATTTTGAATAATTATCTCCTCAAGCCGAAGGCTCCGCCAAGTCCGGGCGGAGCCTTTGGTCTGCCCGTTTTTATGAAATTCGCAAATGAGAAAACATGAGAAAAACAGAGAAAAATCGAGAATACGCGAGATTTTATTTTCTAAATAAAATTTTTGACAAAAAGTTGTTGACTATGAAAAACACGGGTGTTATTATAGTCGGGCACTTTAAGTTACATTAATATTCTATGGAGGAAAAGTCATGTCAACATTTATGCCTAAGGCCGAAGACATTACCCGCACATGGTATGTCCTTGACGCAGAGGGCAAGACTCTCGGTACAGTTGCTACTGAGGCAGCCACTCTTCTTCGCGGCAAGCATAAGCCTACATTTGCTCCTCACGCTGACTGCGGTGACCACGTTATCGTAATCAACGCTGAAAAGGTTGTCCTCACAGGCAACAAGCTTGAGCAGAAGAAATACTATCATCACACCGGTTATATCGGAAACCTCAAAGAGAAGAAGTATTCCGATCTTATGAAAACAAATCCTGAGTTTGTCATCACCAAGGCTGTAAAGGGTATGCTCCCTTCAACAACTCTTGGCAGAAAGGCTCTCACGAGACTTCGTGTCTACAGAGGCGCTGAGCATCCGCATGCTGCACAGAACCCCGTAGCACGTGAATTTTAACAGGAGGGCTTGAACTTATGTATAACGAAAATCCTTATTTCTACGGTACAGGACGCAGAAAGAGTTCAGTTGCCCGCGTACGCGTTTATCCGGGTAACGGAAAAATCACAATCAACGACAGAGATATCGATGAGTACTTCGGTCTTGAGACACTTAAACTCATCGTTCGCCAGCCGCTCGAGCTCCTCGGACTCGCTGAGAAGTTCGACATCGTATGCCGCGTAAACGGCGGCGGTGTTTCCGGCCAGGCAGGTGCTATCCGTCACGGTCTTTCACGTGCTCTCGTTCAGTACGATGAGAAGCTTCGCCCCGAACTCAAGAAGGCAGGCTTCCTGACGAGAGACCCTCGTATGAAGGAAAGAAA
>DBWX01000010.1:140380-157897 GCA_002309175.1 Ruminococcaceae bacterium UBA1227 | reverse complement strand
TGAGAGTGTTACGAACTTGATGAACCAGGCATCTCTGATATTCAGTATTAGGAAAGGCGGTAGCTATAGCCTCTTTGATTCCTGAAAGCCCATCAGCACAGACAATCATGATGTCTTTAACTCCTCGATTTTTTAACTCATTCAGTACAGAGAGCCAGTATTTAGCACTTTCATTTTCGCCAATCTGAATAGTAAGTACTTCCTTATGTCCCGTACAATTGATGCCAAGAATAACATAAGCAGCCAGTTTTCGGATTACTCCATTATCGCGAACAGAATAATGAATCGCATCTATGAAGATAACCGGATAGACTTCTTCTAAAGGTCTATGCTGCCATTCTTCAATCTGAGGTAGCACCTTATCAGTAACATCAGAAATAAAGCCTTCTGAGGCCTCAAATCCATAAATATCATAAAGTGTATCGGATATCTGTCTTGTGGTCATTCCTTTGGCATACATGGAGATAATCTTCTGATCAATTTCTGAGATATCCTTCTGCCTTTTCTTTACTACCTGCGGTTCAAATGTAGAATTTCTATCCTGTGGAACCTGGATATCAAGACTTCCGAATCTGGAATTAACACGCTTAGTCTTATAACCGTTTCTGTAGTCATCACTTTCGCTTCGCTCTGATTTGTGATAACCAAGATGGTCATCCATCTCAGCTTCCATCATTTCCTTGATGGTGCCACCGAGAAGATCCTTGAGTGCATCTTGGATATCCTCAGCAGTTTCGATGTCATACTCCTGCAGGAGCTGTTGGATGATCTGACGTTTTCCGTCTGTCATCTGAACTTTGTGTACGTTTTTCTTTTCTCTTGCCATAATAAAGGCCTCCTTAAAGTATTTATATTTTACCTTAGGAGACCTTAATAATACATAACTATTATATTTTTACAGACTTTTTTTCACAGACTCGCTCTTTTATTTTGCTTTATTCTTTTTCTTTAAGGTCGGTGACATCTGCGATGTATACGTAGAAGAGCCATTCTTCTCCGTTGAAGACCTTGTAGCCTATGTCGACTGCGTCCCTGACCTTGCCGTCCCTTCTGATTATGCGGTAGGCAATATAGTCGAGGGCTTTGTCCGAGGCTTTCTGCTGCCTTACGATTTCGTTCTCGATGGCGTCGAGGTCGTCCGGGTGGACGATGCCTTTGAAGGAGCCTCCGACGAGTTCCATAAACTCGCTCTTTGTGTCACATCCGAAGATTGTCATTGTGGCATCGTCCACATAGAGGATGTTTTCATCATCCTCTGCGCGGTATACGAAGTAACCGCACGGACAACCGAGGTTGTGATACTTTTCCTTGAATTCGGCGAGGGCGATATTGTCGATTCTGTAGTCCTTGTAGCGCAGGACGTTGCCTATTACCGAGCAGAGAACGTTGATATCTATGGGCTTTGCGACATGGGCATTCATGCCGGCTATAGCCGCTTTGGTCTTATCTTCGAGGAAGGCATTAGCAGTCAGGGCAATAATCGGTATGCTTGCACGCTGCTTGTCCTCGAGTTTTCTGATTGTCTCAGTGGCTTTGTAGCCGTCCATATAGGGCATCTGAATGTCCATGAGGATGAAGTCGTACGTGCCGGGTTCATTTTCAATGACCCTGTCGACGGCGACTGAGCCGTCCTCTACGGCATCTACGATTATGCCGTTCTCCTTAAGAAGTTCAACTGCTATCTCACGGTTTAAATCATTGTCCTCCGCGAGAAGGGCATGCGTGCCGGAAAGGTCGAAGATTTCCTCGTCCTCTTCCGTGTATTTTACGGTGCTCTGGTTTGCAATGCGAAGCGGCGTCGTGACGGTTACCGTCGTACCTTTGCCGAGTTCACTGTCTATCGTAATCTCGCCGCCCATGGCGTCTACGAGACGTTTGACAATACTCATACCGAGGCCGGTGCCCTGGACGCCGTCTGTCGTCGCATTGCGCTCGCGTTCGAAGGTATCGAAGATATGGCCTATGAACTCCTTGCTCATGCCGATACCGGTGTCCGCGACGGTTATACGGTAGAGGCCGAAGCCCTCCCTGTCATAGGGGAGTTCCTCCTGGATATAGGTTATGGTTCCTCCGTCCTTTGTATACTTCAGCGAGTTGGAGAGGAGGTTCATCGCAATCTGGCGCAGATGAAGCTCGTCACCGAAGATTACGTTGTTGACTATGTTCTTATTTCTGAAGTCGAGAGTCAGGTTCTTCTTTCCGGCTGACTCGTCGACGAGTGATTTAATATGGTCGAGCTCGTTGAAGAGGTCCATCGGGGCCTCGTCTATTTCGAGCTTTCCGCTCTCGATGCGCGCCATCTCGAGCACGTCGTTTAAGAGGTTGAGCATATACTCGCCCGAGACCTTGACCTTACCGACATATTCCTCGACCTTTTTCTTGTCAGAGGTGTTCTTGAGGGCGAGGTCGGTAAAGCCGATGATGGCATTCATGGGTGTACGGATATCGTGCGAGAGGTTGAAGAGGAAGGTACTCTTAGCGTTGCTCGCATCTTCCGCTTTCTTCTCACGGGAGATGTGTACTCCGAGAATTTTGTATTCGTAGAAGAGTACTCCGAGAACGACCAGAAGGCCGAGTACTATAATTCCGAATGAGATGAATACGGCCTGGTACTCCTTCATATAACGTGAGGAATCGTTGACCATTGTGGTGTCTTCCGGCAGGGCTCCGAAGTTCAGCTGGAATTTCTTCATCATTTCCCTGTCGGCCGCAGTGCGGTGCGTGGGATTGGACTGCAGGGAGATTGTGCTGACGGGTTTTGCGCCTGTCAGTACCTGTACCACGGTTTCGGCGGCCTCCATTGAGCAGTCGCGCGCATAGACGACGTCGCCGGCCGTGGCTCCGTTGCCTATGGCCTCCATATAACAGGTAAATACGGGAACATTGCAGTGCTCCGCAATCATACTGAAGCGCTTGACCGTGCTGAACGTGTGGTGGGCGCTGTCTTTTTGCGCATGAGAGCAGAGTACAATTGCATTTTCATTCAGGTTTTCAATAGTCTCGCAGAAGGCCTCAGTTGTCATCTGACCGGTGTTTATGTCCGAGATTTTATACTTCGGATATTCCGGAGCAAGATTCTGCAGCATCCTCCAGTCGGCGCGGTCCTCATCCGTGAGATCGTGAATCATGATAATCTCATCGGCATTGGGCCGGAGGGCACGGGCAAGATCGATGGTCTCACGCAGGTATATCTTCTCTATATTTCCGCAGACATTCGGGTCGCTCACGCATTCCTTGGCATAGTCGATATCGTTTACGCCGTAGAAGACTATGGGGACATTGGAGAAGAGCTCCTGTTTGTGATCCATACAAAAACGCAGAGCAGCGTCTCCTCCTGCCATGATGGCAGAGAAGGGCTGCTCGTAGTTCTTGTGGTAATTCACATGTTCTTTTATGAGGGCATAGAAATTGTTTCTGTGAGTTTCTGAATCGCCCATTTCATTGTCGTTCATGTACTCGATACTGTAGCCGATATTTGACTTGCTCAGTACGGAGTAGATGCCGTTGGCCTCCTCGACGCCCTGGAACTGGGTCGGGCCGGAGGAACTGATGACAAGGACGCGCTGACGATAGTCATAGTCGCTGTGGATACGAAGGTTGTCCTCATCAAACTGAATTCCCTCGTTCCTGACGCTTAAGTAGTCGTTATAGAGCGTGATTGCGCTTATGACGATTACGGCTGCGACGAAGAACAAGACCACTCGCTTGTATATTGGATTTTCAAACCTTCTTTTTTCCTTCAAATCAATCAGATCCTAACGGTTTCATAGTCGGGAACAGTATTACATCACGAATTGATTCGTTGCCGGTGAGGAGCATGACGAGGCGGTCGATGCCGATACCGCATCCGCCCGTGGGCGGCATGCCGTATTCGAGCGCCGTGACGAAGTCGTCGTCAAGCATGTTGGCCTCCTCATCGCCGCACTCGCGGAGCATGAGCTGGTGCTTAAAGCGCTCCATCTGATCGAGCGGGTCGTTGAGTTCGGAATAGGCATTGGCATATTCCATGCCGAGGATGAAGAGTTCGAAACGCTCGGTGAGATAAGGCTTGCTCGGCTTACGCTTGGTAAGGGGAGAGACCTCTACCGGATAGTCGATTATGAATGTGGGCTCGACAAGGTTTGCTTCAACAAACTCGTCGTAGAAGGACATGAGGATGTCACCCCAGGTCTCCTTGCCTTTTTCAAGTTCTATGTGCTTTTCTTTTGCGAGGGCAATTGCCTTTTCGTTGTCCTGTGCAAATTCATCGAAGTCGATGCCTGTATATTTCTTTACCGCATCTGTTACGGTCATACGCGCAAACGGCTTTTCAAGGTCTATGTCAACGCCCTTGAATGTTACTTTGTAAGTGCCGTTTGCGGCCATGGCGGCGTTTCTGATGATGGCCTCAGTGCGGTCCATCATGCCGTTGTAGTCAGTGAAGGCCTCATAGAATTCGATTGTGGTGAATTCGGGATTGTGCTTGGTGTCCATGCCTTCGTTTCTGAAAATACGACCTATTTCATAGACACGTTCCATGCCGCCGACGATGAGTCTCTTAAGCGGAAGTTCTGTGGCGATGCGCATATACATGTCGAGATTCAGTGCGTTGTGATGAGTTATGAAAGGGCGTGCCGTTGCACCGCCGGCGATTGTTGAGAGAACCGGGGTTTCAACTTCAATATAGCCCTCGTCGTCAAGAGTCTTTCTGACGGAACTTACTATCTTTGAACGCTTGATGAAGGTCTCCTTAACTTCGGGGTTTACAATCAGGTCAACATAGCGGCGGCGGTAACGGGTGTCCGCATCTTTGAGTCCGTGGAACTTCTCCGGAAGGGGGAGAAGGGACTTTGAGATGAGTTTCACCTCATTCGCATGTACGGAGATCTCGCCCGTCATTGTGCGGAAGAGATAACCCTTTATTGCGAAGATGTCGCCTATGTCGGATTTCTTGAAATCGGCATACGGCTCTTCGCCTATGGCGTCGCGCGCGACGTATACCTGAATGTTGCCGGCCTTGTCCTGGATGTTGCAGAATGAGGCCTTGCCCATTACTCTCTTGAAGAGCATACGGCCGGCGATGGCAACTTCAATCGGCTCCGCGTCCATGATGGCGCGGCGCTCATTGTAGTCGTTCTTTTTGACCTCGCGGGCAGCCTGCTCGTCAAGACCTTCGACGTCCGGCTCTGTCCTGCCGGCGAGAAGCTTTGCTTCGAGCTCGGCATAGGCCTCTTTGGCTTCTGAGGTATGGAAGGTCTGGTCGGCAGTCATGACCTGGAACGGGTCACAGCCGGCCTCCTGAAGAGCCTTGAGCTTTTCTATTCTTATCTGTCTTTGTTCATTGGTTTCTTCGGCAGTGAGCTCGTGTTCTTCGACTGCCGGGTTTTGGTTCTCAGCCATTGTTTTCTCCTGAAAATTATTTCTTGAGTTCTATATCGACAATCTTGTACTTGAGTACGCCTGCGGGTGTCTCAACAGAGACGGTGGCGCCCTTCTTTTTACCGAGGAGAGCCTTGCCTACGGGTGACTCATCGGAGATACGGCCCTTCATCGGGTTGGCCTGCTGGGGACCTACTATCTGATATGTGATATTTTCCTTTGTCTCCATATCGCGGATTGTGACCTTGGAGGCACGGTTTACGATATCTGAGGGGAGTTCGGCTTCATCGATAAGTTTATAGTTCTGAAGGATTGCCTCAAGCTCGTTGATACGGGACTCGAGTTTGCCCTGCTCGGATTTCGCCTCGTCATACTCGGCGTTCTCCGACAAGTCGCCGAATGAAAGAGCGACTTTGATTTTCTCAGACATCTCTTTACGTCCGACGGTTTTTAAATGCTCGAGTTCGTCCTGGAGTTCCTTGAGACCGTCACTGGTGAGTAAAATTTCTTCTGCCATGATTAATACCTTCCTTTATTCTTCGATAGTCTTGAGAGCTTCACGCTCTTCTTTTGATACGGTTGTTTTTACGTCTTTCAGGATCTTTACCTGGGAGACGCTGAATGATGCCGGTGCCGCATCCGGGTAGCGGTCAAGTCTTACCTTGAGCTGTCCGGAGAGGAGGTTTGCCTCGGTGACGATTCCTCTGCCTTCCTTTGTGTCAACCAAAGCGCCCGGCTTCGGTGTGATCTTTGAGAGGTGTTCGTAGTTTTCATACTCGTACTTTAAGCAGCACATGAGCAGGCCGCAGGCTCCGGATATCTTGGCAGGGTTTAAGGATAAGCCCTGTTCTTTTGCCATTTTGATTGAGACGGGCGCGAATTCGCCCATGAAGGACTTGCAGCAGAAAGGTCTGCCGCACAGGCCGAGTCCGCCTATCATCTTCGCCTCGTCGCGTACGCCTATCTGGCGGAGCTCGATGCGCGTGTGGAAGACAGACGCAAGGTCCTTGACGAGTTCGCGGAAATCGACGCGCCCGTCAGCGGTGAAGTAGAAGAGAATCTTACTGTTGTCGAATGTGTATTCGACATCGGTGAGTTTCATCTCCAGACCGTGCTTCGCTATCTTCTCCTCACAGATTTTGAAAGCGGATTTCTCTTTCTCTTTGTTTTCGGCGACCTTCTTCAAGTCTTCGTCGGTCGCTATTCTGATTATCGGTTTGAGCGGGGCGACAATCTTGTCGTCTCCGACCACCTCGTTGCCTGTGGCCACAATGCCGCATTCGACACCGCGTGCGGTGTTCACGATTACGTGCTGGCCGGGCATGAGAGTGGTGCCGTTCGGGTCAAAGCAATATACTTTGCCGACGTCTTTGAATTTTATACCTACTACTTCAGGCATCTGTACCTCCGGATAATTTCGAAACAAGTCTCGTCAGAGTGAGATTCTTGTTACCGTATATGTTTATTGCTTTGACAATTTCCTTGAGTCCTTCCTGTTTTTCGAGCAGCTCGCCCGGCCTGAATGCGGCTGAGAGAGCGCGGGCTTCATCGGGGGCACCGCTGATGAGCTCTTCACTGCCCGCGCTTATCACGAGGGCGTCACGGATGATTGCCGAGAGACAGCTTATGGTCGTGTTTAAAATGTCAAAGTTTTTGTCAAAGGCGGAGACGGCTGAGAGAAGGGCGAATCCGTCCTTCGCGGCGGTCTTTGCCGCGAGGTCTTTTGCAAGCTTTAAGGATTCGTCATAGGTCTCGTCGGAGCCGTCGGTTTCTTCTTCGTCAAGCGTGAACACGGCGACACGGGAGAGCACGGTTTCGAGCAGGGCCGAGTGCGTGTCACAGAGGAGTATGAAGGTCGCGTATTTCGGCGGCTCCTCAAGAATCTTGAGGAGGGCATTCTGCGCATAGTCGAGCATGAGCTCGGCCCTGCCGATAATATAGACCTTGCGCTCGTTTTCGTTCGGAATGATGTAGGCGTCCTCGCGCATTTTGCGGATGACATCTACGGAGAGCGTCTTTTTCTTTTCTTCCGGCAAAATGGTTATGACATCCGGATGGATGTCGGCCATAACCTTTTTGTCCTCTTTGAGGAGCGCGGCCGCAAGTTCCTTTGCGCAGTAAAGGCGTGACTCAAAAGTCCCGCCGTCTATGACGAGCGCATGCGGTACGCGTCCCGCGTCCACCAAAGTCTGAAGCTTACCTATCATTATTTGTCGACCTCATTAGTCAGAGGTGTGACCGTGAAGAGGAATGCGCTTATAAAGAGAGCGAGACCGAAATCACAGTAACGTACGGGGTATGCGGCGGGGATCATATCTCCCTTTCCCGTAATCGCGAGAATTATGGGCGCGAGGGAGCAGATGAATGCCATAAGGGCCGCCATGACACCTGTGAACCAGAGAATCCACATGCTCCTCTCGCCGTTTATGTCCGAGGCTATACGGGCAAAGGAGAGGAAGAAAACCATGGTGAAGCAGAGCATGATTATCTCAAGGAAGAGCTGTGAGACATTCTTGAAGTTGACGGGTGCCACAAAGTGACAGATGAGTCGAAACATTGCCCAGAGGACCGGAGAGAGAGCAAGCATTCTGTGCGCGCTGTAGGAGTCTTCACCCTTTAAGGCGGAGAAACTTACAATTATGAGGTAGATGGCGGCGAGTGCGCCGAACAGCACCTCAAATGCCATTGCGAGCGATCCGGTCGTTGTCAGGAAACGGAAAATATCTTTCGCGCCCTGGGCGGTAAATGTCGATACGAGGGTTATGAGTTTTGAGACACGCAGAGCCAGGTCAAAGATGAGCAGGACGGCAAAAACCAGTCCGCCTGTGCCCGACAGGACATCTTTGGCTTCCTTGAATGCCGGCCTCGTCATGATTCCGCTGAAGGCGGAGAGGAAGAAGGCGACGGCACATATTACGGCGCAGATAATGTAAAGCAGAGGTACAGTGAAATCCTTCGCAGCCCAGAAGCCGGTTGCCGGATCAACACAGTTGACCAGCTGGAAGGCGCGAATGGGTACGCATACCAGAACTGCCACTGCGAGTATCAGCAGAAGCGGCGTGGGAGAGAGGTTACTTATTCTGAGCTTTTTCATATATGACCCTCCGGTGGACATTTATACAGTCTATTATTATATACCATTTTAAATATGAAAAGCAACAAAGAAAGCCCTTTTTGCAAAATGCCCAAAAAAATATTTTTTATTTATGCAAACCGCTCCGTTGACATATGTATATGTGCGCTATATAATGTTTAATACACGACACACGACCACAATATATTGTGGTTTTAGCATAAACGGAGGAAGAGAAATGATTGAAACCATTATCAAACGAGACGGCAGAGCGGTACCGTTCTCAATTGACAAGATAGCAAACGCTATCTTCCAGGCCGCCAAGGCAACAGGCGGAAACGACTATGAGGAGGCGCTTGCGCTCTCTCAGAAAGTTGTTGATTACATTGAATCAACCGGCAATACCAGACCGACCGTAGAGGAGATCCAGGACGCAGTCGAGAAGATCCTCATCGAGAGCGGTCATGCCAGGACTGCTAAGAAATTCATCCTTTATCGTTCGGAGCGTTCAAGAGTACGTGAGATGAACACACGCCTCATGAAAATTTATGAGGGCCTCACATTCAAGGACGCCAAGGAAAACGACATAAAGCGTGAAAATGCAAATATTGACGGCGACACTTCAATGGGCACAATGCTCAAGTACGGTTCCGAGGGTGCAAAGCAGTTCAACGAACTCTATGTCCTCAAGCCGGAGCACTCAAAGGCTCATGCCGAAGGCGACATCCACATTCATGATCTCGACTTCCTCACACTTACCACAACTTGTTGCCAGATAGACATAAACAAGCTCTTCAAGGGCGGTTTTTCAACAGGACACGGCTTCCTTCGCGAGCCCAATGATATCTCTTCATATGCGGCTTTGGCGGCAATTGCCATCCAGTCCAACCAGAACGATCAGCACGGCGGACAGAGTATCCCCGCTTTCGATACTTTCCTTGCCCCCGGCGTAAAGAAGACTTACAGAAGATTCTACGTCTCGAATCTCTCCAAGGGCCTTGAGCTCCTCTGCGGATTTGAGGATGCTTTCGAAGCTTCAAAGAACCTCTGCCTTGAGGTGGAGGGCACATACGGTCTGACTCCCGTTTTTGCCAATGATAATGACTATCAGGCAAAAGAGGCAGATCTCTTAATAAACAAGTACAAGCTCCCTGAAGCCAATGTCAGAAAGGCTCAGAGCTTTGCAGTAAAGAAGGCCGTAAAGGAGACGGACAAGCAGACCTACCAGGCAATGGAGGCCTTTGTCCACAACCTCAACACCATGCACTCACGTGCGGGCGCTCAGGTTCCGTTTTCCTCAATCACTCTCGGCGACGACCCGTCACCTGAAGCACGTCTTGTATGCAAGAACTTCCTTCTTGCAACTGACGCAGGTCTCGGCAACGGCGAGACTGCCATCTTCCCGGTTTCCATCTTCCGTGTAAAGGAAGGCGTAAACTACAATCCGGCAGACCCGAACTACGACCTCTTTAAACTCGCGATGAAGGTTTCCGCGAAGAGGCTCTTCCCGAACTTCTGCTTCGCTGACGCTACATTTAACGCACCGGGTTATGACGTAAATGACTATAACTCAAAGGTTGCCTACATGGGCTGCCGTACACGTGTTAAAGCCAATGTCTATGATCCGACCCGCCAGGTAACCTGCGGACGCGGCAACCTCTCATTCACTTCCATAAACCTTCCGAGAATAGCCATCAAGGCTCACGGAAACACCGACATCTTCTTTGAAGAACTTGATCGAAAGATTGACCTCGTATTCGATCAGCTCTACGACCGCTTCCTTATCCAGGGACGCAGAAGAGTCTACAACTATCCCTTCCTTATGGGACAGGGCCTCTGGCTCGACTCCGATAAGCTGAAGCCGGATGATGAGGTTATGGAAGTTTTAAAACACGGAACACTTACGGTCGGCTTCATCGGTCTCGCCGAGGCACTCAAGGCCCTCATTGGTTCTCACCACGGTGAGACCCAGGAGGCAAGAAACTTAGGTCTTGAGATAGTCGGCCACATGCGTTCACGCTGCGATCAGAAATCCCAGGAAGAGGGTATGAATTACACACTCATCGCAACTCCTGCAGAGGGACTTTCAGGCCGTTTCGTACGCATGGACCGTGAGCGTTACGGTGTTATCCCGGGCGTAACGGACAGAGCTTACTATACTAACTCATTCCACGTACCGGTTTACTTCCCGATCTCCGCATTTGAGAAGATTAAGATTGAGGGACCTTATCATAATCTCACAAATGCAGGCCATATCTCCTACATTGAAATGGACGGCAACCCGCTTGACAACCTTGACGCGTTTGAGTCTGTCATCCGCTGCATGAAGGATAACAACATGGGCTATGCATCTATCAACCATCCGGTTGACCGTGACCCTGTTTGCGGTTATACTGGTATCATAGGTGATGTATGTCCCCGCTGCGGCCGTCATGACGGTGAGGCCATTTCAGAGGAAGTACTCATGAAAATAAAGGGCTACTCAACCTCCGTATGCTCCTGCGACGAGAATCCTCTCGAGGAAGCTGACAAGGTTGCACACCCTGTAGATATAAAAGAAATATAACCTGACTATAGAACAAAGAAAGGAAGAACCTGAAATGATGGAATCAAAAATGGTTGGTGAAGGCGTAAAGTTCGAAAGAATCCGCAGAATCACCGGTTATCTCGTAGGTACGCTTGATCGTTTCAACGACGCTAAGTATGCTGAGGTTAACGACAGAGTTAAGCACTCAATCGGCACCGGCAACGGTGAGTTTGAAGAGGTTTAATGTCCGATAACTTGTTAATTAACGACCGGCCGGGTGAGACAAAACTTCACCTGGCCGGTGTTATTCGCGAATCGATTGTCGACGGTCCCGGCTGGCGCTTCGTTGTATTTGTCCAGGGCTGCCCGCATCACTGCAAGGGATGCCAGAACCCGCAGACCTGGTCCTTCACCGAAGGCGGCTATGATACGACCGTCGAAAATATCATGAAAGCGGTAAAAGAAAACAAACTCATAACCGGAGTGACACTCTCCGGCGGAGAACCTTTTACCCAGGCCAAAGCTCTCACCGTTCTCGCAAAAGAGATCAGGAATGAGGGCCTTGATGTCATGGCCTTTTCCGGCTGGACTTTCGAGGAACTCAAAGAGGGAGCAAACGAGGAGAACGGCTGGATGGACCTCCTTCGCGAGCTCAGCCTTCTCATAGACGGCCGTTTCATTGAAGAGCAGCTGACCCTGAACCTCCGCTTCAGGGGTTCCAAAAACCAACGTATTATCGACGTTCAGCGCTCTCTTGCCGAAGGCAGAACAGTCCTCTCGGAACTGAACTGAGCAAAAAAATAAGGCTCTGTAAAGTGTTTAAACTTTACAGAGCCTTTTCTTTTTGTCTTATTTGACTATTTCGACCATCATGCCGGGGGTGGCGCCGCAGGCGCAGGCCTCGTCCGTGTCGATGTGCATGGCGAGAGCGAATTTTTCGCTTACGCGGACTACAACATCGTCGAAGATGAGGGAGCGTCCGTCGGAATCAACTCTGACTTTGACAATTTCGGTGTCCTTTACGCCGAGAGCTTCGGCATCGGCGGGAGTGGCGTGGATATGGCGCTTTGCAACGATTACGCCTTCCTCGATGTCAACTTCACCGCAGGGACCTACGAGCTTGCAGGCACCTGAGCCTTTGATGTCGCCGGACTCACGTACGGGAGCGGCGATGCCGATTTTGCGTGCATCGGCGGCTGAGAGCTCAACCTGTGTCGCCGGACGGATGGGACCGAGAATTGAGACGGTCGGGAACTCGCCCTTGGGGCCTACGACTTTGACTCTCTCCTCGCAGGCGAACTGGCCGGGCTGGGAGAGATCCTTTTTATGTGTGAGTTCGTAACCCTCGCCAAAGAGGATGTCGAGTACCTCTCTTGTGACATGGAGGTGGCGGGCGGATGTTTCAAGTAAGATCTGCATGTTTTTTCTCCTTTGCATTTTATCAGAACAGCGAGACCAGAAGGTCTGTGTATTCGGTCGGGTTCTCTATGGGCAGTCCGGCGATGAGCAGGGACTGGTTGTAGAGTACGGTGGCTATCTTCTTTGCTCTCTCAGGATCGTCCTTTCTGGCCGCGTCGAGGGCTTTGAAGGCATCGTGGTCTGTATTTATCTCAAGGATTCTCTTGGCCTTGGCGCCTGCCACACCGGGCTGTACGGCATTGAAGTATCTCTCCATTTCGAAGGTTATGCCGTCGCCGCTGCTTATGAAGACAGGGTGGCTCTTGAGCCTTGTGGAGGCTTTGATCTCATCGACTTTGTCGCCGAGAGTATCCTTGATGAATTTAAACGCGTCCTTGTAGACGGATTCGTCTGTTTCCTTCTTCTCGTCCTCGAAGCCCAGGTCGTCATCGTTGATGGACTTAAACTGCTTGTCCATGAATGTGCCGAGGGCACCGGGGAGGAATTCATCGCCCGGGTCTACGAGATAGAGGAGTTCCATGTTGTGGTCCTTGACTATCTCTGCCTGAGGCAGGTCATCAACTGCGGATACGGACTCGCCGGTTGCGTAGTAGATGTATTTCTGGTCGTCACTCATCCTGTTCACGTATTCCTCAAGGGTGACGAGCTTGCGCTCTGTTGAGGAGTAGAAGAGGAGGAGGTCGGAGACGAGTTCCTTGCTCATTCCGTATGTCTCAAGGAGGTTAGCCTTGAAGTGGCGGCCATAGTACTTGTAGAAGTTTTCATAGGCCTCGCGGTTTGTCTCCATGAGCTTTTTGAGCTCGGCCTTGACCTTTTTCTCAATATGGCCGCGGATGGCCGAGAGCTGTCTGCTCTGCTGGAGCATCTCACGGGAGATATTGAGTGAGAGGTCGGGTGACTCGACAACGCCTTTTATGAAGTTGAAGGCATCGGGTACCAGGTCCTCGCACTTGTCCATGATCATGACACCGGAGCTGTAGAGCTGAAGGCCCTTCTTGAACTCCTCGGTGTAGTACATGGTCGGTGCCTCTGCAGGGACGTATATGAGCGCCTCGTAGGAGACGGTGCCGTCGGTTGAGATGGGGATGGTGCAGACGGGAGCCGTTATGTCCATCCAGTGCTCCTTGTAGTAGTTGTCATACTCTTCCTGAGTGACTTCCGATTTCTTCTTGTGCCAGATGGGAACCATGGAGTTTAAGGTTTCATACTCCTCGGCGTCATCCTTTTTCACGAGCATCTTAATCGGGAAGCGGATATAGTCGGAGTACTTCTTTATGAGGCTTCGGAGAGTATATTCCTGAAGATACCTTGAGTACTCGTTCGGCTCCTCGCCGTCTTCCTTTATGTGCATGATGATGTCCGTGCCGACCGTGTCGCGGTCGCAGGGCTCAATCGTGTAGCCGTCAACGCCTGAGGACTCCCAGCGGTAGCCCTGGTCCTCACCGTACTTCCTTGTGATGACGGTGATTTTATCGGATACCATGAAGGCGGAGTAGAAACCTACGCCGAACTGGCCGATGATCTCCGTGTCGGAGAGGTCGGCATCGGCGTTCTCCTGCGAGAAAGCGCGGCTGCCCGAATGGGCAATGATGCCGAGATTGTTTTCGAGCTCATCCGCATTCATGCCGATGCCGTTGTCGGAGACCGTGAGAATACGGTTCTCTTTGTCAACGTTCAGTGTAATCTGAAAATCGGAGCGGGAGAGGCCCACTTTGTCGTCCGTGAGGGACAAAAATGCGAGCTTGTCTATGGCGTCGCTCGCGTTTGAGATTATTTCACGGAGAAAGATCTCCTTGTTTGTGTAGATGGAGTTGACCATCATGTCCATGAGTCGCTTTGACTCAGCTTTGAATTGCTTCTTACGCATAGCAAAAATCTCCTTTTAAAGAATATTTTTACCATAAACTCGACATATATAATACCACAATTGTCAAGGTTTGTTAAATGAATTATAATATAGTTTCAGAAGGTGGAAAAACCATGACTTTGGAAAATCTGAAACAAAAATGTGAAGAGTGTAAAGGCTGTGACCTTTACAAAACCCGAAATAATCTCGTTTTCGGATACGGAAACCCGAATGCCGACATATTTTTAATCGGTGAAGGACCCGGCGAAAACGAGGACAGAGAGGGCCTGCCGTTTGTCGGCAGGTCGGGAAAACTGCTGGATGAATGCCTTGAGAAATACGGTCTCTCAAGGGAGAAAAACATCTACATCGCCAATATGGTGAAGTGCAGACCACCCGAAAACAGGGACCCGAAGACAGACGAAAAGCAGGCATGCATACACTTCCTTGAGGAGCAGATAAAGCTCGTAGATCCGAAGATTGTCGTATGCCTCGGCAGGGTCGCGGCCTCGCATTTTCTGGGCAAGGACTTCAAGGTCACAAAGCAGCACGGCGAGTTTTATGAAATTGACGGCCGCCTCTTCACCGCCGCTTTCCATCCGGCAGCAATTCTGAGAAACATCAATAACAAACCGCTTCTTCTTGAAGACATACGAAAGATAAAAGAAGCGGCAGAATAAAGATAAACCCCGTGGAATCCACGGGGTTTGTTTTTTATTGCGGCATAGGCGGTATGTCTATTGTAATGCTGCCGAGCGGGAAACAGGAGCAGGGATGAATGTACCCGTACTCAATGTCGCCGATGCGGCGGCCGTCAACGCTTTTCGGCGTATAGACCTTGCCTTTGAGGAGTTGCGCATGGCACCAGCCGCACTTGCCACTGCGGCATCTGTTGGGTGCGTCTATGCCTGCTTCCTCAAGTGCGCGAAGCACTGTGGTATCAGCTCTGCAGGGAACGACATACTCCTTGCCTGCCATCTTGACAGTCAGCTTGTACTTACCCTTGATATTGCCCTTGTACTCGGGATCGTTTTCAGGATGAGAGTACTCGCCGAAGAGTTCCTGACGTACGAATTTGGGCCTGATACCGAGCTTTTCTATCTCTGCGTCAAGGTATCTGTACATTGCCTGAGGTCCGCAGACGAAGAGGGAATACTCCTCTCCTTTGGGCACAACACTCTCAATGAGCTTTGCAGTTACGAAGCCGTACTTGCAGCCCTTGGCTCTCTGCTCACTGAGTACGTTTATCAGTTTGATCTTCGGACAGGTCTCAGAGAGAGCCTTAAGTTCATCAGAGAAGACTGCGTCCTTCAATGTGCGGCTGCCGTATAGGATGGTGAGTTCGAAATCCTCGTCGCCGTCCGCAATGGCGTAGGCCATTGAGCGAAACGGTGTGATGCCGCTGCCGCCGGCGATGCCTATAACCCGTTTCGCATCACGCAGGGGTTCATATGTGAATTCGCCCTGCGGGTCGGACGCGACGGCCTTGGTGCCGATTATCCAGTTGTCCAGGATATAGTTTGAAGCCGTGGGAGCCTCGGTTCTCTTGACCGTTACACAGTAGTGGTTTTCAAGGCTCTCCCTCGGGGCCGAGGAAATTGAATAGGGTCGTGTGAAACTGATGTTCTTATCTCTGTAGGTGATTGAGAGATATGATCCTGCGGAGAACCATGCAAGAGACGTTGTGCCTGCGGCTTCATCCGGTGCAAAAACATAGGTCTTCATATCTTCAGACCATTTGACAATCTTTACGACTTTCAGGTGCTGCTTTGCCGGATGGAGGGAATTCGCAAGCTTATTTGCGGGGTAATCCTCAAGCCTTTTCACCGGTGTATCGGGAGTCTTAAGCACCTCAATGACACGTTTTACCGCACTGAAAATGAACGGATAAAGAGGGAGTTTCGGAATAAGAGATTTAGCCATTTATTTACCCTCCTTCAGTTCGTTTATTGTCTCGTTGGCCATAATTTCACCGGTTATGAAGGCTGAGGGATAGCCATCGCCACGGAGTGAGTGGCCGCCGCAGAACTTCATGTTCTTTATGCGGTTTTCGAGATCCTTGAAGACAACACGGTTTACGACATTGTCCCAGGTCTGGCTCATATAGCCATAGATTGTGCCGTTAGGTGTAGAGAGATAGCGGGCGAATGTTACGGGAGTCGCAACCGAGATTTCCTCAATATGCGACATGATGTCTATGCCCGAAATCTTCTCATAGTCGGTGATGTATTTCTTCGCAACTTCATTCTTGTACTTCTTGTACTCTGAAGGAGTGATATTGTCCGGGAAGTCACCGTCAAAGTAGGGGATTGTGAAGAACAGCATGGAAGTGCCTTCGGGTGATGCGTCAGGAAGTACGGTGTTTAAGCAATTGACAATGTAGAAACCATATTCGCGGCGCAGGTCGTACTGCTTATTTGCATCGGGATCCTGAAGGACGAATACGCTGTAATCCTCAATTCCGAGTTCCTCAGCGGTGGCGTCAAGTCCGAGATAGACGCAGCCGACAGACATACCCATCTTTCTGGCATTTGCCAGTTTACGCATGAACTTTTTCGTGTAAAAGCTCAGGTTCATTACGTTGTTCGGTATGATGTTGGAGATAATCTTCTTTGCGAAAAACTCCTCGCCGTTTGCGACGACACCGATTGCGGCGCCTTTTTCGTTGTAGAGGAATTCTCTGACTTCGCTGTTGTATCGGATTTCGCCGCCGTTTTTCTGAATGCATTTGACCATAGCCAGTGACATGCCGTGCGAACGGTCAGGCGGTATGTACGGCTGAGCCTCCGCATAGGCAGCGAGGAGGCTTATGAAGTGCATGGCGTTTAAATCACGCGGCGGGTCGCCGAGATATCCCCAGTAAGTATTTACGAGCGACTTTGCCTTGTCTTTGAGACCTATGGAATCCAGCAACTTGTCGGTGCTGTTTCCGGCGGCCCGGATGAAGTCGCCGTACTTTGTGATGAGCGTTATCGGGTTCATGCCCGAAACGCCGCCGCATTCGTCCATATAAATCTGAGCGTCATCAAAGAGGCTGTTGAGTTTAAAGAGGAGTTCTATCTGAGGACGGCAGCCCGGGGCCGCCTCCTCCATTGATTCAATGAATCCCTCTCTTGTGGCTTTGATCTTGTGGTCGTAGCCGTTTTTGCCCTTGCAGATTACTCTGTAGAGGTAATCTTCTTTGATGAATTTCTGATTTACTCCGAGGTCCTGATATATATGCAGCATATCCCGCATCTTGGGATGGGTTGAACCGGCGCAGAGCTCGTGCAGCGACGGTTCGAACTCGAACCG
>DBWX01000010.1:95908-140309 GCA_002309175.1 Ruminococcaceae bacterium UBA1227 | reverse complement strand
CCGCCGTTGCCTGCGCCGACAACAATTACATCATAGTTGTTCATCACTTACTCCTTATTTCGGAAGTCTGTGCTGGAAAAGCCAGTCATAGCACTTCGCCCATACTTTCATATAACGCTTGTGATATTTCTTCGGAAGTGCGAAGCCTAGTGCGAAAACGCCGATGGCATCTGCAACCGCACCGAGTGCAACCTTGAGCAGTTTGGGATCCTTTGCTATGGCGATGCCTCTCTGAGGCAGGTTCTTGTCGAAATGTAAAAACTGGAAGATGCTGTGCTGGTCATCTGTTATTGTCATCTCTTTCCAGGTGAGGATGCCTGCGTCGAAGGCATAGTCAAGCTGGTCGTGAGAGAGTTTGAAGATGAGGAGTTTTACGAAGGCTATGGGTGCGAGACCGATACCCTTTTTCTTCCAAAACTTATAAGCGTAAGGCCAGAGGGTCTTGGCTGAGAACTCACCCTTCTTGTCTTTCATGATTGTCTCTGCAAGGAAGGTGGAAATCTCAAAGCCTGTTGAAAGACCTGAGCCGTTTAATGCCATTGACATATGAGCCGAGTCACCGATTGCGGCATAGCCGTCTGCAATCATAAAGGAGATGGGTTCACGGATGGTAAGAGGTGTTACCTGTCCGCCTTTGAGTTTCTTTGTGCCGAGCTCGGGGATTCTCTTTCTGTAATCTTCCGCACGCTTTTCAGCTTCTTCAACTGTCATCGGGTCAATATCGGCAATCAGAACATCAGTGAAGTAATCAAAGCCGTCAAAGTCCTTGACTACATCTGTCCAGCAGAAGTTGAAGTCGCCTTCGCTGGGAAGGAAGATACACTTATATTTGTCCTCAACAGAGTCCGGATCAACCGGGCAGTCGAAGTATGCGCGGTAGAGATAGATTATGTCTCCGCGCGGAGGTGTCTTCTGGATGCCGAGTTTCTTCGGAAGATTGTTTCTTACAACGGAGTTGCATCCGCAGCCGTCAATGACTAAATCGCCCTTGATCTTACCTTTGCTTGTCTTGATACCGATAACGCGCTTGCCGTCCATAAGGGGACCTTCGATGGTCACGCCGAACTTGAACTTGACACCGCATTTCTCGGCATAGTCAATCATGAGGTCATAGAGTTTGTAGCGGTCGATGATAATCTCCTGCTCCTCGGGGTGCTTGAGGCGCTGGACAATCTTGTGGTCGTCATCGGTGTTGGGACCGTAGAAAGTGATGTCGTTTCTCCACGCCCATTCGATACCGACTTCGCCGGGATGAGGCGCACCGACCATGTGGAAAATGTCCTCGTTTACGCAGTCGAACCAGGGATAACCTACGTCCTTGCGTTTGCGTTTTTCATAGACAGTTACGTCATAGCCTTTTTTCGCGAGCTGTGCACCGCACATCATGGCACCGTGGCCCGCGCCTGCGATGATTATCTTTTTGTCTTTGTTCTTTCCCATTTTAATTCTCCTTCATCAGATCCAGCTCGGAGCGAGAGGCTCGTCATGGAAATCAACAGGGTCATTGTTCGTAAATTCGGGATATGCATAACCGGTGATGGGCGGTGCGCTGTTATAGACTTTGTCTATGTCGACATAACCCGTACCGGTGGGGCCGTCATGGAAGTATCCCTTGAGAAGTGTTACCTCCATGTCGAGGCTCATGCCGTAGATGGCAACTCTTGCGCCGTCCTTTAAGTCGGAGAGCATCTTTGAGTACGGAGCTCTCGTGAAGAAGATACGGCTTGATGAGGCTGCCTGAGCCTGAATAATCGGCACTATCTTCGGGAAGCCGTCCTCGCCCATATAGGCGATGTATTTGAGCGTGATAAGGCCGTTCATGAACTTCTGTGTCCAGGGGCGCATTACCTGCTTGCTCTTGTCTCCGGCAAAGAAAGGTTTCATTGCCATGACGCGTACGGCGTTTGAGATAACACCGGGCATATTGAGCGCCTGACCTTCGCTTATGTTATGAAGATCGGCATAATGGACATTGCATACTCCGAAGTAGGTGTTGAACCTGAAAAGCTGGTACTGATTCATGTGAATGTAGTCCTCGCCCTCGGTGACATTGTGCGTGAATGTCATGTTGCCGGTCCAGAATTTTCTGTCGACGGTCATAAGAAGGAAACCTGTCTTTGGATGATTGTAGATGAATTTTTTGCTGTCGCCGCGGACGAATTCTCCGAACATCATCTGATCGTCACCCTTGTTCATAAGGGTAGTCAGAAGACAGACATGCATGTCCTCGTCATCGTCCTGCATGGCGACAAGACCAATTTTATAAGGGTTATCGAAGAGTTTTGCATCTTCATTTGAAATTTTCGGCATATGTTTTCTCCTTTTTATACATCGGTCCGGGCGGTGGCTCCGCTCCAGACTGCCACGGGTGAGCCTGATGCTTTGGCGAGTTCCGTAAGTTCTTCCATGCGTCCCTTTGTCATGAGTCCTGCGCTCTTGAAGTCCCATTCTCTGCCGAGTCTTGTGTACTTGTCTCTGCAGAGATTGTTGAAGGCGCAGAGTTCCCATTTTTCAACTCTGTCACGTACAATTCCGGCAAGGCCTTTTATGTTTTCATCCGTGTCCGTGGCTCCGGGGATTATGGGAGTGCGTACCCAGATGCGCGCGTCCGTACCCGTAAGCCATTCAAAGTTTTCAAAGATTATTTTATTGCTCTGTCCGGTGAACTTCTTATGTTCATTGTCATCGAAGAGTTTCAGGTCATAGAGGAAGATGTCCGTGTAAGGAAGTAGAGTCTCAAGAGTCTCTCTCTTGCAGAATCCGCAGGTGTCCAGTGCTGTGTGGACGCCGGCGGCCCTGAGTTTTTTGAACATTTCAAGAGCGTCTTCCCACTGAAGTGTGATCTCGCCTCCGGAGAGAGTTACGCCGCCGTCCGCGCCCCAGAAGGCGCGGTCCTTTATGACGATGTCATAAAGGTCGTCCACGGTGTAGTTGACACCTTTGAGTTCAAGGGCCTGCGTCGGGCATTCGCGCGTGCAGGTGCCGCAGGCATCACAGAACTCGGCCGTATGCACGCCCTCGTCGTCAAATGTGATGCCGCCTTTAGGGCACACCTGCGCGCAGATGCCGCAGCCTATACAGCGGACTCCGAGCCACTCAACATGTGACTTCGGCGGAATACTCTCGGGATTGTGGCACCAGGTGCATGCCAGAGGACAGCCCTTGACGAACACTGTGGTCCGAAGGCCGGGACCGTCTTCAGTTGACATGCGCTGTATGTCCAGTACTTTCATTCTTTAATACCCCATGTGGCTTTCTCTTGCGATTATCTCGTCCTGAAGTTCACGGCCTATCGATACAAAGTAAGCATTGTAGCCGGTGATACGGACGAGGAGGTGACGGTAATCCTGCGGATGGGCCTGAGCGTCACGGAGGACGTCGGGATCAAGGATGTTAATCTGCAGTGCTGTACCGCCGTTTTCAATGTAGCCCTTGATGAAGGACTTGAATTTTTCCTTGTGGGCGGGATCGCGTATGAGCGATGTATTGAAGGTTATCGTGTGTGATGCGCCGTTTGGCAGGAAGTTTACATATTCATGCCAGTCGCCGTTCTCCTTCTTTCCGCCGAGAGCGGTACCTACTGAGTTAACATTTGATGTAGGTCCGTTAATGTCCGCACCGTTTGACGGGCAGATGGCGTTGGAAAGGAACTGAGGGTTTGCACGGCCGTTTGCCGAGGCCTTCATTACGTATGAGGAGCCTACCCAGTAGTTCCAGGAGAGCATGCCGGGACGGAAGCGTCTGTGTGTGCACTTTGTCTCATACTTCCAGGTCTCGTCTGACCAGAACTGCATAACCTCCTGGGCGAGTGCATCGGCCTCATCATCATCACGGCCGTATTTAGGCGCGCGGTTCTTGGCCTTTGCCTGAAGAACCTCGTGGCCTTCCCAGTTGTCGTGAAGGGCCTGTACGAGTTCCTCAAGTGTGCACTCCTTCTGGTCGTACACGAGATACTTGACTGCGAGAAGGCTGTCAACCGTGGAGGCGAATGTGACACCTTCCATTGTTACGAAGCTTATCTCAGCGCCTCCGCGGGTTACGTCGAGAGCCTTCTCGGCGCAGCCGCCTACGAGTGTTGAGAGATAGGGTGTCGGGTTGAACTTGCAGCGGATATTCTCGGAGAGTTCGTAGTTGTCAACGAACTTCTTGATGATGTAGCGTGTCTGCTCTTTGTAAGCATCGAAGAATTTCTCCCAGGTATCAAACGAGGAGAGCTCACCTGTCTGAGGTCCGTCCTGGGTGAGCTTTGTAGGTTTGCCGCCCATCGGGTCGTCATACGGCTCCATATCCTTGCCGTTGCCGTATACGAGTTCCATTGCTTTAAGCAGGTTGATGTTATTGTCAACCGTACCGGAGCGGTCGTTGCCGACCATGGTGTTCTCGAGGCATCCTACGGGTGCATACTCGAATACATTGTCCTCACTGATATAGTCGCCGTAGAACTTGGCCTCTCTCATCATGCCGGCCATTGAACGCTCATCAAAGTTTAAAAGGAACGGAGCGCCCTGTGATTTCGAGATCATGTCAACGACCTTGTTGAGCAGCTTCTCAGGTGAGTTCTTGTGGAGACGTACATTGGGCTTGGGCTCAAGTATCGGGCTCCAGTCATCGATTACATCGAGAATGAGGTAGGTGAGATCATTTGTCATATCCTGACCGTCCTTGCCCATGCCCGAGAGAGTGAGGAGCTGACCGAAACCGGCCGTAATGCCCTGGTTGCCGCCGACTTTGATCATTGCGTCGTAAGCTGTATTGCAATGGAACCAGAAGCATCCGAGGATGTCTTTCATGAATTCCTCTGTCATACCTTCCTCAATTGAGGTCTTGTAGAAAGGATACAGATACTGGTCTATGCGTCCGAAGGATACGCCGGGACCCGGATATTTCTCATCGGACATTACGAGCATATGAGTCATCCAGAGGGACTGCATTGCCTCCCAGAAATTGCGTGCGGGATTCCACGGAACCCATGCAGTGTTTTCGGCCATCTTGAGGAGCTCCTCTTTACGCTTGGGATCCTCAACCTTCTCGGCACACTCTTTGCAGTATGCGGAGTACTTGGCCGCGAGGTCACGGGGCATTGTGCATGCAGTCATCATTGCACGAAGCTGCGCACCCTTGTCGCCCTTCTTGTCCTCTTCGGAAAGCTTGCCGTAGAGTTCTTCAAGATACTCGTATTCAGCCTTGAAACCCTTAGTAAGAATCTTCTTGTAGTCGGGGATGAGGTGGCCTGAAGTCGCGCCGCTGTTGCCGTAGCCGTGCTTGAAAAGGAATGTCATGCTCTCGCGTGCTTCCTTTACGAGCTTGTCGCGCTCCTTCTGCTCAGCTTCCGTAAGGCACATTGAGTACATTACATTGAAGCGTGCTCCGCAGAGCAGGTCGCCCGGAAGAATTTCCACGGGCAGACGTTCACACATAACTCTCTTTGTGAACTCGGCCTTTCTCTCAACCAGATTCTTCTTCCAGAATTCGTCATCGACCGGGATGACCTCTGAATACTGCTTGAAGGCCTGTGTGAATGTGGGTAGGAAAGTGTGGTTTTCCGGTACGATGTAGTATGTTATCTCATCGAACTGGGTATCCCACGGCGTGCCCGTCGTGTAGAGGGAATACTGGTTATTCCACTTGCGGTTTACACCCTCGAAGTAATAGTCGCGGAGCCATTTGGTTCTCGGACTTAAATTACCCGGTTGTTTGACCGCGTTTTCATATTTTGCTGCCAAATCAAACTCCTCCTTTTGTAAGTTTGCGGATTATTTTTTCTCCGTGTTCCAATAAAAGCCTAAGTTGTTTTTCGGCTTCAGTTACATTTTTGTCGAGAATCGCCTTTGTGATTAGCCCGTGTTTTTTCATAACGAATTCATACACTTCGCGGTCCTCATAGAAGCGCACAATCAGGGGATATGCGCTGTTCTCGAAAGCCTGCATTACAATACCGTAGACAATATTTCCGCTCATCTTGCAGATGAGATAGTGAAACTGCAGGTCAAAGGCGGCGCGTTTCTGAGGATCGAGCTCGATGCCCTCCTCAACGAGCAGGGCCTGAAGGCGGCCCTTGTCGCCTTCAGTTGCGTGCGTGCATGCCTGCCGCACGCATTCGAGCTCGAGATACTTGCGCGCCGCAAGAATGTCATCAAGCTGCTTTGAATCGAGAAGACCGAAGGACACGAGATCCGCGAGTATCGCAAAATTGCTCTCGTTTTTCCAGTCTGCCACCTCAATCCATTTGGTGGGCACAATCTTTATGTACCCGTTTGTTTCGAGGTCAACCACAACCGAGTTTATGACGGAACGGCTGACATCGAATATCTCACAGAGTTCACGCAGTGTCGGAAGCTTTTCTCCGACTTCGTATTCTCCGGAGAGAATCTGGTATTTTATCTTTTCAAGGACGGTTTCAGTTAAGCTTTTTTTCATGCGTCACCTTCTTCGTGGTAATACCACCAATAGTATTTTAACACTTACAAATAAATAAAAACATCATAAATACATACAAAAAAAGGAACTGCGGTTTGTAGTTCCTCACAAAAAATGATAAGATGAAAATACAGGAGATGATCAGATGAAAAAGTCAATTTATTTACGCGGTAAACTCGGTACCGTCTGGTACAATTTCACTGAGACACTGGCCTATGCGATTTTGCACAGGAAGACGCCGGAGAGCTGCGAATATACGCCGCACGTGAAGTACGGGAGCGGCAGACAGCAGTTTTTAAATCTTTGCAGCCGCAAAGATCTGAAAGATGAAAAGAAGCCGCTCTACATCTATATCCACGGCGGCGGATGGGTCTCCGGCATCACGAACATGCGTGACACTTACATTGCGAACTGGGCGGAGAAGGGTTTCTTCACCGCTTCAATTGCCTATACCTACGCGCCTGACCTCGTCTATCCGGGTCAGCTGCAGGAGATCTGCGACGCGATTGATTTCATATATGACCACGCGGATGAATGGAATGTTGACCTGGGCAGAATAGTCCTCGCGGGCGAATCGGCCGGCGGATATTACATCATGTTCTGCGCATCAATCGCCGCCGACCCGACACTTGTCGACAGGATCGGACTGACCTTCAGACACAGGGACGAATTCCATGTCGATGTCATGGTTTCAAACTGCGGCTGCTTCAATGTCGAAAGCCTGATAAACCCTGAGAAAAATCAGTCGAAATTCCCTGACATGAAGATGTTTATGACCTCTTTCTTCGGTATGACAATGGAGGAGATAAAAGATTTCCTGAAAACCGATGAGGGCAGACTCGCGAGCCCGAAGGTATCGGAAAAATACCCTCCGACATTTGTTATCTACTGCAGCCGTGACTGGCTGAGATATGAGGCTTTTGACCTCATTGAGGAACTGGAAAAGTACAATATTCCGCACGGCAGTTTCCTCGGAGACGGCATTATCGGCAACCACGCCTGGCCGCTTGCAACGATAGTGAAAAAGGGCAGGCAGTGCTTTGACGAGAGCTTTGAATTCGTGACAAGATACGTGAAGGTATAAAAAAGAAAAGCCGTGCTTTCGCACGGCTTTTTTTATCTGGCTTATGAGTGGTCGTGGATGTACTTGACGAGGTCGACGACCTTGCTGGAATAACCCCACTCGTTGTCGTACCAGGCGAGGAGTTTGACGAAGTGGTCGTTGAGCATGATGCCTTCCCTGGCGTCGAAGATGCAGGTCTCCTTGTGACCGCGAAGGTCGGAGGAGACGACCTCCTCATCGAGGTAGTCTATGATGCCTTTAAACTCGCCTTCTGAGGCCTCTTTCATCACCTTGCAGATCTCCTCATATGTGGTCGGAGTGTCAAGGAGGACAGTGAGGTCGACGATGGATACATCGTTTACCGGTACACGGAATGACATACCCGTGAGTTTGCCCTGAAGCTCCGGTATTACGAGGCCGCAGGCTTTGGCGGCACCTGTTGTGGAGGGGATGATATTGTTGATGAGGGAACGGCCGGTTCTCCAGTCACGGCCCGCTCTTGCGTCAACCGGTTTCTGCTTGGAAGTCGCAGAGTGGATGGTTGACATGAGACCCTCTTTTATGCCGAATTTGTCGTTTAAAACCTTTGCCATGGGGGCAAGGCAGTTCGTAGTACAGGACGCGTTTGAGACTACGTTGAATGACGGGTCATAGGTCTCGTTGTTGACACCTATGACGAAGGTCGGCATGTCGTCTTTCGCGGGCGCGGTCAGAACGACTTTTTTGGCGCCTCCTTTGAGGTGCTGACCTGCAGTCTCCGTTGTGAGGAATGCGCCCGTGGATTCGATGATATATTCCGCGCCGCAGTCGCTCCAGGGGATTTCAGCGAGGTCGCTGAAACTGTAAACCGTAATCTTTCTGCCGTTGACGAGCAGTCCTCCGTCAACCGCTTCTATTGTGCCGGGGAAGTTGCCGAAAATACTGTCGTATTTTACGAGGTATACCATATAGTCGAGGTCGGCGTTTCTGAGGTTGATTCCGCATATTTCAAACTCGTCAGCGCGCTCACAGAGGATTCGGAAAACAACTCTGCCTATACGGCCGAAACCGTTAATGCCTACTTTAATCAAGTCGCATCGCTCCCTTCTTTTTACGGCTTGATTATAACCCCTTGAGGAGTGCAATTCCATAATAGTCTGAAAGTTATCAAAGACTGTTAATTAAAAGTCAAAAGACGAAGGCCCGCCGGGCGGCGGGCCTTCTCTATTGGGGGGAGACGGAGGAGACGACTTAAACGTCGGTGAAGTTGGCTGTTTTCTGGACATTCTTCATGTCCTGTGCGGCTTTCAGGTTGAGCACGGTCGTCACAATCGTTGTGAGGAAGTATCCGATGTCATCTACCTGGAGACCGGTCATTAAGTCTACGGGGCTTACGAAAAGCAGTGCGCTTATGACGGCAAGAATGCCGAAGAGGTTTTTCTTTGTCTTGAAATCGTTGTTCATATTGTTATTCATGAGTTTTATCTCCTTTTAATTTCGATTTATCCTTGAGAGCCAGCTTTCTGCTGAACTCGATCTGTCGGTTCATTTTGTCTAACATTTTTATTGTATCAATTCTCTTCTGTGCATCCATACATTGCCTGACTCTTCCTCCTTTCCCTTTGCATCTACAGTGTAACCCGGTTTTTACGAAAAATAACGGCCTGCGTCAGAGGAGTATTATTTCTTATTCCGTTTGAAATGGGGGAATAAGTGCTGTATAATGTAGATATTATTAATCGCGCGCGTGCGGAGGTGACACTGTGGGTAAACGTTCCGTAAAAGAGGATAAGACGATTTATCAGGAGACACGTGAGGAGTGCGGACTGTCGCGGGCAGCGGCAGCGGAACTGCTCGAGTGTATCTCCGAGAGCCGTATTGAGAAGATTGAACTCTCCGGTTCGCTGCCGCATCCGGACGAGGTCCTCGTGATGGCGAAGAAGTATAAGAAGCCGTCACTCTGCAATTACTATTGTTCGCGCGAGTGTCCCATAGGACAGGAATACGTGCCCGCGGTTGAGGTCACCGACCTCCCTACGGTGACGCTTGAAATACTGCGTCTTCTCGGCAGACTCGAGGCCGAGAAGGAGCGCCTCATAGAAATCAGCGTCGACGGCACCATAAGTGAAGATGAGAGAGCCGATTTTGAGAAGATAAAAGACGAACTCGACAAGATGTCCCTCGCCGTTGATTCTCTCAAAGCCTGGTTTGATGAAAAAATCGGCGAATAGGCGGAGGTAGAAACTTGAAGGCAAAATTCATTAATAATCTGAAAGTATTCTCCGGACTTATGGCGGAAATTTTCAGAGAAGCCGCAAAAGCCAACTGGCGTTTTATTGAGATGTATGCGCACGCTAAGGCTCAGGGCAGGAAATTCGACTGGTCAAAGCTCCTGACGCCGCAGCCCTCATACTACAAGATAGGAATAGATCTGAATCTCCTGCAGTTTCTGATGGACTGGGCGGGAAATAATGACGATTGAGGAATATAATGCCTGATTTAAAACATGCCGATGATGCACAGATTAAAAAAGTAAAAAGACGCAACCTGATAATAATCATCGCTGCGGCGGTAATCGCCGTTGCGGTTTTGGCGACTGTCGTAACCGTGAAGGCAGTCTCGAAGAAGAAGGCGGCAGCCGCCGCGAAGACAACCAAGGCGCCGGTCACGACAGAGGCGCCGACTGAGCCGACAACCGAGGCGAAAACCGAGGAGTCCACGACGGAGGAGACTACGACAGCGGCACCGACAACGACCGCCGCACCCGCCACAACCACGGCGGCGCCCGCCGCTAATACGGCGTCCGTCGATTCCTCAGGTAAGGTTACCTTCGCCACGAACGCAGATTACGCCGCGAGCCACCGCTACTGTGTCGGTGTAAACCGCCAGATGCACACGGTGACCGTCTACGGCAAGGACGAGAACAGCAACTACACGAAACCGGTCATTGCCTTTGCCTGTTCCTGCGGCAAGCCCGGACATGAGACCCCTGCGGGAACTTTCTTTGCGGGAGCGAACACCAGAACGGACTGGAAATACACCTGGCTTACCATGGTGGACAGTTCATACGGCCAGTACACCACGCAGATTACCGGAGCTATCTGGTTCCACTCCGTATGCTATACGCAGAACGGAAATAAGGGAACACTTGAGTATGACGAGTACAACAAGCTCGGAGGACCTGCATCGCTCGGCTGTGTAAGGCTCTGTGTGCGCGATGCGAAATGGGTCTATGAGAATGTTTCCGACAGAGGAACACTGGTCTTTATCTACGACAGTTCGGTTCCCGGACCGCTTGGTAAACCCGAGGCTCCGAGAGTTGACGTAAACAGCCCGAACAGGGGCTGGGATCCGACCGACCCGGACCCCGCAAACCCGTGGAAGACAAGTTAAGGGTAATTTAAGATTCAAGTTTATTATCTGTTTTTTAGGAGGCCAAAATGAGCATAGGAAAGATACTGGTAGTGGACGATGATTCCAATATCTGCGAACTGCTTCGGCTCTATATGGAGAAGGACGGCTACACGGTTGCCATCGCAAATGACGGTGAGACCGCAGTCAGGGTCTTCAACGAGACAAAGCCGGACATAGTCCTGCTTGATATCATGCTGCCCAGAATGGACGGCTGGCAGGTCTGCCGTGAGANNATGGACGGCAATGATATCTGCCGTGAGATAAGAAAGACATCCGACACACCGATAATAATGGTGACCGCAAAGGGCGAGACCTTTGACAAGGTGCTGGGACTTGAGCTCGGCGCAGACGACTATGTCGTAAAGCCCTTTGACACCAAAGAAATAATGGCCCGCATAAAGGCCGTTCTCCGCCGCACTGCAACGGTTACGGAGGAGACAGTAAAACAGGTTGATTATGAGGATCTCTCAATCAACCTCACAAATTATGAGATGAAGGTAAAAGGTGAGGTCATAAGCACACCTCCGAAGGAGCTTGAGCTCATCTACCACCTCGCGTCCAACCCGAACCGCGTATTTACACGCGACCAGCTCCTCGATGAGGTCTGGGGATTTGATTACTACGGTGACTCGAGAACTGTTGACGTACATGTAAAGCGTCTGCGTGAAAAACTTGAGAACATCTCCGACAAATGGGCCCTGAAGACAGTCTGGGGCGTAGGATACAAATTTGAAACGAAGGACTAGTTGATATGTCTCAGGAAAAGGCAAAGAAGTCGAGACGCAGTACCCTGTTTTTCAAGTACTTCATGGTCACGTTCTCAATTCTCCTGGTTTCAACCCTGGCCTTCGGTATCGTCTCCACCATCTTTATGATGAACTACTGGAATTCCAGCAATATGGAGATGCTCAGGAGAAACGTGAACTCCCTTGTGACTGACATACAGGTGATGGATCAGAAGGGTAACTTCTCGAGAACAAACGGCGAGGCCAACGTCACATTGTTCATTGACTTTCATACAACCTCGGACGCCACGGGAGCGGACTTTTTCATGACCGACCTCTCGGGCAATGTAATCATCTGCCGTGACCTCATAACCGATGAGCTCCAGGTGCTCCACAACACCGCGAAGTTCTGCACGCGTCACGGCGGCACGAGGATAAGCGAAGAGATACTGAAGAAAACCACGGACAAGGGTTACAACAGCACGCAGAACTTCACCGGCCTTCGGAAGGATATGAGCCTCATGGTGGGCCAGAAGGTGCTTGATGCTGACGGTAATCCTCTGGGGTATGTCTTCGGTACTCTGCCTATTTTTGAGAACCTGAACCTATATGTCAGGAACCTTTCAAGGCTCTTTGCGGGAGCAGCGGTGGTATCGCTGGTATTTGCGATAATCCTGGTTTACATCTTCAGTGATAAGATGACACAGCCGCTCCGCGAGATGTCGAAAATTACGAAACTCTATGCGCGCGGTGATTTTCAGCAGCGCATTCCGATAAAAGGAAATGATGAGCTTTCAGACCTCTGTGAGAAACTGAACTCAATGGCTGACTCCCTTGAGGTGATCGACAAGTCGAGAAGCTCGTTCGTCGCGAACGTGTCACATGAACTGAAGACGCCGATGACATCAATAGGCGGCTTCATTGACGGAATTCTCGACGGCACCATACCGCAGAGTGAGGAGAAAAAGTATCTGAGAATAGTGAGCGACGAGGTGAAACGCCTCTCCGCGCTTGTTCAGACTATGCTCACGCTCTCGAAAATCGAGGCGGGCGAGGAAAAGCTGAACCCCGGAGAGACCGAACTGAAGGAACTCCTGTTTAATGCACTGCTGGGCTTTGAAAAGCCCATAGAGGACGCAGGTATAGAAATTCTCGGCTTTGAGGACATGAAGGAATGTACCGTCTTCGCTGACGAGAAAATGCTCTACCAGGTCATCTATAATCTCTATGACAATGCCGTTAAGTTTACGAACGAAGGCGGAAAGATTTATGTCGAACTGCTCGAAGAGGCCGACAAGGCCACCGTCACCGTGGCGAACACGGGTGAGGGAATAAAGGATCAGGAACTCCTGCACATTTTCGAGCGATTCTACAAAGTTGACCAGTCACGCAGCGAATATGTCAAGGGCGTAGGCCTCGGCCTCAACCTTGCAAAGAATATTGTCGAGCTCCACGGCGGAGAAATCTCAGCGGTTTCAAAGCCCGGAGTCTTAACAAGCTTCAGTTTCTGGATTCCGAAAACAAACAATACAGGAAGTGATAATCGTGGAAGAAACAACCACCAATAAAAAGGCCGGAAAGGCAGGCCGTACCTTTTTCATAATCATGCTCGTGGCCATAGTGCTGATTGCGGGTATAGCGGCAATATCAATAATCCTGTCCGGCAAGAGCGCCGACAAGGAGAGAAAACGTCAGTCAAACGCGGATATGACCGCATCCGTTGAAATTGCCGAGTCAAAGGAATACAACGAAAAGGCCTCCGGAGACACACTGACTCCCGTTCAGATAGCCGAAAAGGTTCAGCCTTCTGTTATGGCGGTAATTACCTACAGAGGCAGTGAGAACGTCGGCGAGGGTTCGGGTATCTTCATGAGCGAGGATCTGACAGGAACTTATACCTATGTTCTGACATGCGCTCATATTGTTGATTCTACGGGCATTACGACGAAAATTGAGCTTGAGAACGGCACTCAGTACGACGCTGAGGTAGTGGGATATGATACACGAACTGACGTAGCGGTGCTGCGTGTAAAGGCTACAGGCTTTACACTCGCCGAGTTCGGTGACTCCTCAGTGCTCAAAGTCGGTGAACCCGTCTATGCCATAGGCAATCCGGGCGGTACTGCCTACTTCGGTTCCTTCACCGGCGGCTATGTTTCCGCAATAAGCAGACCTACTACAACTTCATCATCCAGATATACCATGACATGTATCCAGCATGATGCCGCAATCAATCCCGGTAACTCAGGCGGAGCGCTCATAAACAGCTACGGCCAGGTTATCGGTATGAACTCTTCAAAGATTGCAGATGAAGAGTACGAGGGTATGGGATTTGCCGTACCGAGCAGTGTCTTCAAGGATGTTGCCGATGACATACTCACATCCGGATATGTCAAGGACAGGGCAAAACTGGGCATAAGCTATATGACCTGCAACCAGAACCTGACATATGCGAAGATAGTCAATGACAACGATCTTCCCGCGGGAACGATAATCATAGCCGAAATCGATCCGTCAAGCTCACTCTACGACACGGAAGTCGTAGCCGGCGATATGATAATTGCCGCAAACGGCAAGGACATGGATAAGGTTGATGTACTTCTGAATATAATTGAGAAGGCAAAACCGGGCGACAAACTTCAGCTGACTATCGCTCATGTAAACCGTGATTACTCCATAGACACGTTCAAAATAACCTGTGAACTCGTGGAGGATACCGGTACTGCCGCGGCAGAGACTGAGCCGGAAGACGGAGGCTTTGACAACCCGTTCGGCGATTAAATAACGCAGCTTCAAGGGCAATGCATTTTTGCATTGCCCTTTTTAACTATCTATGGTATAGTTATATAGTTAATGTGGTGTTATGTTTATAATTAAACTTCACATATTACGCAATATAAAGAAACAGGAGGTGAATTATCTTTGAAACTTGCAGTTGCGATTCTGCTCATAATCGCGGCAGCTGTCATATTTGCCGTAATAGGCTTCATAGCGGGTGGGGAACACAGAAAAAAGACCGCTGAGGCCGCAATCGGTTCGGCAAACCAGGAAGCCACGAGAATCATAAACCAGGCCATGACCACGGCGGAGCAGAAGAAAAAAGAAGCAATTCTGGAAGCAAAAGATGAAATTCACAAACAACGCTCAGAGACTGAAAAGGACCTGCGCGAACGCCGCGCTGAGGTACAGCGCCAGGAGCACAGATTAATCCAGAAAGAGGAAAACCTCGATAAGAAAATTGACGCAATAGAAAAGAAGGAGGATATCCTCTCCGAAAAAATCAAAGTCGCTGAAGCGAAAATTTCAGAAGTTGAAACCATGAAGAAGAGTCAGCTCGAGATGCTTGAAAAGATCTCCGGCTACTCAAAGGAACAGGCCAAGGCTTATCTCCTTGAACAGCTTGAAGATGCACTTGACCACGAAAAGGCAGTAAGAATTCTCGACTACAAAGAGAAGATGAAGGACGAGGCCGACGCCCTGGCGCGTGAGTATATCGTCACCGCCATCCAGCGCTGCGCGGCAGACCACGCCGCGGAGGCCACCGTATCGGTAGTAAGCCTTCCGAATGACGAGATGAAGGGCCGTATAATCGGCCGCGAGGGCCGTAACATACGCGCCATCGAAACCATCACGGGTGTTGACCTCATTATCGATGATACACCCGAAGCAATCACCGTTTCCTGCTTTGACCCGGTACGCCGTGAGATTGCGCGCCTCACTCTTGAGCGTCTTATCGCGGACGGCCGTATCCATCCGGCCCGTATCGAGGAGACAGTTGAGAAATGCCGCCGCGAGGTTGAGCAGACTATCAAGCAGACAGGTGAGCGCGCCGTTGTCGACGCGGGCGTCGGCAATCTTCATCCCGAACTCGTCAAACTTCTCGGACGTCTCCGTTACCGCACAAGCTACGGACAGAACGTTCTCAATCACTCGCTCGAGGTATCATTTATCTCAGGCCTTCTTGCCGAGGAACTCGGCGCTGACGTGAAACTTGCGAAGCGCGCCGGTCTCCTTCACGACATAGGCAAGGCGATAGACCATGAGTATGAGGGTACCCACGTTCAGCTCGGTGTTGAGTTCGCGAAGAAGTACAAGGAGAACGAGCAGGTTATCCACGCCATCCAGGCACATCACGGCGACGTTGAACCGAAGTCGGTTGTCGCCTTCATAGTCCAGGCCGCGGACGCCATTTCGGCGGCACGCCCGGGCGCACGCAGGGAGAACATCGAAAACTATATTAAGCGTCTTGAGAAACTCGAAGAGATTGCGACATCGTTCGACGGCGTCGACACATCCTTTGCAATCCAGGCGGGCCGCGAGGTCAGAATCCTCGTCAAGCCCGAGCAGGTATCGGACGACAAGATGGTTATCCTTGCTCATGACATAGCACAGAAGATCGAGTCCGAACTTGAGTATCCGGGCCAGATCAAAGTAAATGTTGTACGCGAAAGCCGTGCCACGGATTTCGCGAAATAAGACAGAAAGAAGGCGAAGCAGTGAAAGTACTCATGGTGGGTGATGTAGTCGGCAGCACAGGACTTGAGATGCTTCGCCGCTCGCTGCCTTCCCTCAAACGTGAGGAAGGCGTAGATATCTGTATTGTAAACGGGGAGAACTCGGCAGACGGAAACGGTATAACCGTGGTGTCCGCCGAGCATATCTTTACTTCGGGCGCCGATGTCATAACGACCGGCAACCACGCCTTCAGGCGCCGCGAAGCCTACTCGTTCTTTGAAGATACGGATTGTCTTCTCCGACCTGCCAACTATCTTTCGGATGTCCCCGGACACGGCTACTGTGTCCTGGACAAGGGAAAGGTGCAGGTCGGCGTAATAAATCTTATGGGTACCATGTACATGGACCCGCTTGAAAATCCTTTCAATCTCATCGACGGCATACTTGAGGAACTCAAAGGCTGCAAAATCATAATCGTTGATTTTCATGCAGAGACCACCTCGGAAAAACGCGCCATGGGATTTTATCTCGACGGCAGGGTCTCGGTTCTCGCCGGAACGCACACTCATGTGCAGACGGCTGACGAGCAGATCCTCGAAAACGGCACGGGCTATATCACCGATCTCGGCATGACCGGAACGCGTGACTCCGTGCTCGGCGTTGATCCCGAAATTGTTATAAACAAGTTCAAACTCAACATGCCTGCAAGATTTGACTGGAAGAAGGGCAGGGCCGGACTCGACGCCTGCCTGTTTGAAATCGATGAAAAGAGCGGCCGGACCACATCCGTCCGCCGCATTCAGCTTAAGGAGGACTGAGCTTGAAGAGAGCGATCTGCCTTTTATTCTCCATAGTTTTCCTTCTCTCATTCTGTGCCTGTCACAGGGACGGAAAGGGAAACCTTGACAATAAAGGCGGTTCAGAGGTCTCTTCAAAGCCCATAAACATCCCCTACTCGAGGGAAGAGGGACTTAATCCTTTCACCTGCAGAAGCCTCATAAACTACTGTATTATGCCGCTGCTTTATGACAGCCTCTACAAAATCGACAAGTCCTACTATCCCACGCCGAGCCTCGCGGTCTCATATGAGCAGGTCAACCTGACTTTCAACGTCAAGATAGACACTTCACGGAAGTTCTCAAACGGCCAGTTCATAACACCGGAAGATGTAGTCTACAGCTTCCGTGCCGCGAAACAGTCCAGGTACTACGGTTCAATGCTCAGAAACGTATCAACCTGCGTCACATTGTCTGAGGATGAGGTACAGTTTGTCACTACATCGCCGAATACCTATGCGGCGGCCGACCTCATTTTCCCGATAATTCCCGACGGCTCGGACGATATCCCCGCAAGTTCGGGTCCGTACATCTACAAGACGACGACGGATGGCGGCACCCTTACGAGAAATAAATACTATCCCGGCAGTGATTATGCCACGACCACAATCAACCTCATCAACACCACCGACACCTCGAGCCTGAACATGGGACTCGTAATCGGTACGATTGATGCCTGGTATGACGAGATGCCGACAGGCGAGAGCAAGAGAATCGCCTCCGGCGCCGCGCAGGTCGATCTGAACAACCTGGTCTACCTCGCCTTCAACCAGGCCAACTATTTCGGCAACGAAAAACTCCGCCAGGCCATCGCCATAGCTCTCGACAAGCAGCAGCTTCTCGAGTCGGGCTATGAAGGCTACGGCCAGGCCACAAACGTGCCGTTCAATCCCCAGTGGTATGCCGCGGACGGAGTAGCCTGGGAGGCACCGATGTCCGTGGATGAGGCGAAGGAATACATCACTTCCACACTGGATAAGTACACAGTCACAATTCTGATAACGTCCGGAAACGGATTCCGTCTGAAGTGTGCACAGAGAATAGGCGATCAGCTCGCAGAGCTTGGTATAAATTCAAAAGTCGACGTAGCGGACAGGGAACTCTTTGACGAGGCTCTTGAGAACGGCCGGTACGATATGTACATAGGCGAGTACAAGATGAGCAACGACATGAACTTTGCCCCGCTGCTGTGGATTGATGAATATGTACAGGCAAGAGCTTTCAATATGCTTGCCGGCGCTGCCACACCGTCCGAGTTCATGGTGGACTTCACGGCCACACAGCCGTTTGTCCCGATCTGTATAAGATACGGCGTGGTAAGCTACGCAAAGAGCCTTCAGGGCGGCGTTGAGCCGCTTCCCAATATACCGTTTGCGAATCTTCCGCAATGGTACAAGTAAAGGAGAGTGTTTTATGGTTAAATGTGAAAACGCACTCGGAAAAGTTGAAATCTCCGAACAGTATTTCTCACAGCTGCTCGGCAGTGTCGTTCCGACCTGCTTCGGCGTTGTCGGCATGGCCAACAGCGGACTGTCACAGTATGTCCGCTCGTTCTTCCACAGAACAAAGTATTATCTTGACAGAGGTGTAAATGTCGTCATGGATGATGACGGACTCGTAATCGAGCTCCATATCATCGTCACTTACGGCGTAAACATCTCTACCATAGTAGACAGCATAGTCAACAAGGTGCGCTACACAATCGAGGATGCGACCGGCCTTTCAGTCAAAGAGGTTAATGTCTACGTGGATTCAATGATTTCCTGAGAGGTGCGCTAAATTGATAACAGGTGCAGTTTTGCGTGACGCCATTATTTCGGCGTCTAACAATATAATGAACCACAGACAGGAAGTTGACTCCCTCAATGTCTTCCCCGTACCGGACGGAGACACGGGCACGAACATGTGCATGACCATGGATTCGGCCGCCCGCGAGCTTGCCGTACTTCCTGATGATGTGACCATATCCGCGGTGGCGAAGACAACTTCTTCCGCCATGCTCCGCGGCGCGAGAGGTAACTCAGGTGTTATTCTCTCACTTATTTTCCGAGGAATATCAAAGGGCCTTAAGGGCAAGGACGAGGCAGAGCCCCGTGATTTGCTCCTGGCGCTTTCATACGGTGTGGAATCCGCCTACAAGGCGGTAATGAAGCCGACAGAGGGTACAATCCTGACCGTAGTACGTCTAGCTGCCCGCGATGGTGCCGCATACGGCTCCGAGCACAAGGAAGCGGACATTGCGGAGGTCTGGGAGGCCGTCTGCATCGGCGCGGAAGAAGCCCTTGAGACAACACCGGAACTTCTCCCGGTCCTTAAAAAGGCCGGTGTCATAGACTCCGGCGGAAAGGGTCTCTGCTACGCCTTCCGCGGCATGCTCTCCGTATTTGAAGGCAACGGTATAATCGCCAATGAGGCAGACGGCGACACAGCCAAAAAGAAGGACGATCTTCCGGAGGAAGAGGTCATAAAGAAATACGACTACAGACTTGAGTATAAAATCAAGCGCAACGAGAACAAGAATGTTCCGACCCTTAAAGCCTATCTCAAGTCCGTGGGCGCAAATGTCAAAGTAAAAAAGAAAGACGGAATCATGACGGTGGCACTCGCAACAGACGAGCCGGGCCCCGTTATGGTCGAGGCCATGAAACTCGGCACGCTCATAGGCTCTGAAATCGAGAACTTAAGCCTCATGCGTGAAGAGGAGAGAAAGGCCGAGATAAACGCCAAGGCGGGCGACAGGCATGAGCCTGTTGAACCGGTGAATGAAATCGGATTTGTCGCAGTCGCCGCAGGCGACGGCTTAAAGCAGATGTTTGAGGAAATCGGTGCCGACCTCGTCGTATCGGGCGGCCAGACGATGAACCCTTCTACAGAGGACATTTTAAATGCCGTCGAAGCCACTCCGGCGAAGACGGTCTTCGTCCTTCCGAACAACAAGAACATAATCATGGCCGCCGAACAGTCGGCGCCCCTCTCTTCGAGAAATGTCATAGTTCTTCCCACCATGTCCGTGCCCCAGGGTATTACGGCCATGATGAACTATGACCCCGATATGTCGATAGATGACAACCACCTTGCCATGAAAAAGGCCATAGACAATGTCGGTACCGCCCAGGTCACATTTGCGGCGCGCGACAGCCTCATTGACGGCAAGGCCGTAAAGCAGGGCCAGATTCTCGGCATGGAGAACGGCTCTATCACCGTAATTGAGGACGATATAGTCGATGCAGCCTTCAAGACAACAAAGCACCTCTGCAAGAAGGCGACAGAGTATATTACCATCTTCTACGGCGAAGGTGCGACCGAAGAGGACGCAGTGAAGCTTGAAGAGATGATAAAGGACAAATACAAGGATATCGAAGTAACCGTTCTTCCCGGCGGACAACCGGTATACCACTTTATCATTTCCGTAGAATAATCCACGAGGTAATCTATGCTTCCGGACACAAGGATTAAATTTCTAAAGGGCGTTGGTGAAAAACGCGCCGAGCAGTTTCATGCGCTCGGCGTATCCACCATTGACGCCCTTTTGCGTTTTTATCCTCGTGCCTATGAGGACTGGAGCAGCCCCATAAACATTGAGGGAGCCGAGTGGGAGGACCGCTGCTGCATCAAAGCCGTTGTCGGCAGCGAGGTCAAACGCCACAAGGCGAAGAGTGGTGTCATGGTCTTTGAATGCGAAGCATTTGACGACACCGCAGCCGTGCATATTCTGATTTTCAACAACAAGTATGCCGCGGCAAAACTCGTGCCGGGAAAAGAGATGCTCTTCTTCGGCCAGGTGACAATCAATCACGGCAGGAGACAGATGCTCTCGCCGAGTATAGAGGAGCCCGGTACAAAACAGCGTATAAGACCCATCTACCGCAGATCGGGTTCGATGACATCAAACTATATTGAGAAGTGTGTCGGCGAGGCCCTGCATCAGTACGGAGCCGCCATTGAAGACCCTCTTCCCGCTGATATCAGGCAGCAGTACTGCCTGATGTCCCTCAAAGAAGCAATTTCGGAAATTCACTTCCCCTCATCCATGAAACGCATGTACGAGGCGAGGGGCAGATTCATATTTGAGGAGCTCTTTGAACTCCAGCTCGGCCTCAAGATGAGGAAGGTCGAGAACAAGGTCAGGACAGACATTGTTGCGGCGAAGGACTGCACGGGCGAATTCTTGGCGACACTTCCGTTTGAGCCCACGGGGGCGCAGCGAAAGTGCATAGAGGCGGCCGTAAAAGACATGCAGAGCGGCTTTGCCATGAACAGACTGCTCCAGGGCGATGTAGGCTCCGGCAAGACGATGGTTGCCGCTGCGCTCATGTACAACTGCGCGAAAAACGGCTTCCAGAGCGCCATGATGGCACCTACTGAAATCCTTGCGATGCAGCACTTTGAGACCCTTGAAAAGTTCTTCAAGGGTACGAACGTAAAGGTAAAAGCCTTAACAGGAGCCATGACAGCGGCCGAAAAGAGGTCCGTATACGATGGCCTGATAAGCGGTGAAATCGACGTAGTTGTGGGAACACACGCCATTATTTCAGACGGTGTGGAGTTCCTGAAGCTGGGCCTTGCGATAACCGATGAACAGCACCGTTTCGGTGTCCGCCAGAGAGCGAAGCTTCAGGAGAAGACTGCCGGCGTCCATGTGCTCGTCATGTCGGCTACTCCCATACCCAGGACACTGGCCTGGTCAATTTACGGCGACCTCGATGTCTCCGTAATCGATGAGCTGCCGAAGGGCCGTATTCCAATTGAGACATACAAGATAAACAGCGGTATCAGGGAGCGGGCCTGGAACTACATAAAGAAGCACCTCGACGAGGGCAGGCAGGGTTATATTGTCTGTCCGCTTGTTGAGGAGGGAGAACTTGACGGTGTGCTCTCTGCGACCGAGTACTATAACGCAATAAAGGACAATGCTTTCAAAGGCTATCGTGTGGGCCTTCTCCATGGCCAGATGAAACCCGCTGAAAAGTCCGCCGTAATGGAGAAATTCCAGAGCGGGGAGATTCAGCTTCTCGTCTCCACTGTCGTCATAGAGGTGGGCGTTGACGTACCGAACGCAGTCATAATGCTCATTGAGAACGCGGAGCGTTTCGGCCTTTCGCAGCTTCATCAGCTGCGCGGCCGTGTCGGCCGCGGCTCCTTTAAGTCAACCTGTATTCTGCTCACCGACAATATGTCGGAGCAGACAACTGAGAGACTTAAGGTAATGACAGAGACGAATGACGGATTCCTTATCGCGCAGCGCGACCTCGAGCTGCGCGGCACGGGTGACTTTTACGGCACCCGCCAGCACGGCTTCCAGCCGGTCTATGTCAGCGATATGATCCACAATCCGGTCGCCCTCGAGAAGGCGACGGCTGCCGCTGACGCCCTGCTGGCGGAGGACGGTAACCTCACCCGTCCCGAGCATCTCGCGCTGCGCGCGGAGGTTGACTCCCTGTTTGAAAGAATAGAAACTGTAAGTTAGATCTTACCTTATTTGACTTTTTATAATAAAAGAGTATAATTATTACAAATTGTAACATTTTTTCGGAGGCAGAATTTTGAGCAGAGAAAGTCTTGAAATGGAATATTCGGACATATACTCATCCTCACAGCAGGAGCCTGAGCAGGCCCCTGTGACGGAGTCTGAGTATAACTCTTTCGCTGAGACGATAGGTGAGATGGTAGGCGGATTCTTCGTCACCGTCTTCTCCTTCATCTTCGGCGCTTTTGCCGACCTCTTCAGGCTGATAGGCAAGGGCGTAAGTTTCGTCTTTAACTATCTGCGTGACACCATCGGCTACAGTATCCGCGACTTCTTTGACGAGCTCTCCGATTACAGATATGAACGCAAAGAGGCCAAGCGGGCCATAAGACGGGAGTTCCGTCAGCATCCCACAAAGATATTCTCAATTATGAATTCTTACAGGAAGGCGCTTTCGGACGCGCATCCGGACCTCGTTCCGAATATCGTAAATACGATTTTACCGCTTGCGGGACTTGCGGTCCTCATTATCACAATCACCCACTTCAGCTCTTCCACATTCGCGATTGAGGTTGAGTCGAGCGGACAGAAGGTCGGCTATGTTGTTGATGAGACGGTTTACAACGATGCCCAGAACCTTGTTAAGGAGCGATTCAGCACTGACCTCTCCGATGACAGCAACCTGAAGAGTCTCAATACCACATTCAAGATTGCAGAGGTCAATCCCGCAGAACTCACTGACTCACAGACAATCAGTGACGGTATTGTCGAGAGCACGAACGCGGATTCAACTTATGCCTGCGGTGTCTACATCGACGGAGAGTTTATATGCGCTTTAAAGACCGAGACGGATGCCATGCAGGTATTCAACAATATTATTGACAGTTATCCGAAAGAGTCTGAGACGGATGTGGTCGGTTTTGTTCAGGATGTCCAGTTCGTACAGGGTATCTACGCGAACAACTCCGACACTATCTGGGACTCACAGCAGCTCGCTGACGCGCTGACAAAGACGCGTTACCAGGAGAAGCACTACACGGTTGTTGAAGGCGATACGCTTTCAAAGATCGCCTACTCAAACGGCCTGAGCGTAACTGAGCTCATCGAGCTTAACCCCGAACTCGCCAAAGAGATTCACGTAGGTGACGACGTCCTTGTTGCGGGCGAGGTCAACTACATCACCATGAAGGTCGTAAAGACGGTCGTACAGAATGTTGAGACGCCGTACCAGACCATAAAGACAAACAGCGACAAGTACTACAAGGGCACGACGAAGACCACGCAGAAGGGCCGCGTCGGCATAGACCAGGTAACCTACCTTGTAACCTATGTTGACGGACAGCAGGTAAGCACTCAGGAGGTCAACCGCACAACCGTACGTCAGCCTCAGGATGAGAAGATCCTCGTCGGTACAAAGGCTGTTGTCGTCCAGAAGACATCATACGGCGCTTACACGCCGAGCACATACATCCGCGGCTACGGTAAACTTATCTGGCCTGTTGCAGGCGTCTACACCGTATCCTCCGGCTACGGCCCGAGATGGGGCTCGTTCCACGGCGGTATGGATATTTCAAACGGTATTGCGGGCTACACGATAGTCGCTGCCGCAAGCGGTACCGTAACGGTCGCCTCAAACGGCAACGTCGGTTACGGCTGTCACGTAATGATAGACCACGGCAACGGTATGGCCACCCTCTACGGTCATATGCTCTACGGTTCCATCTGCGTAAGCGTAGGACAGTATGTAAGCGGCGGACAGCCTCTCGGCAAGGTCGGTTCGACCGGTAACTCGACCGGACCTCACTGCCACTTCGAGGTCAGAATCAACGGTACAAAAGTCAATCCGGCACCGTATATCGGAGCCTGAGGAGGAAAATGAGATGAAAATGCGCGCGATAATAACCGTTATCGGTCAGGATCAGGTGGGTATCTGCGCAAAGGTATCCACACTCTGCGCTGAACATAACGTAAACATAACGGCGGTTTCACAGAATATCTTTGAAGATTTATTCTGCATGGTAATGCTCGTTGAGACCGACAAGCTCGACATAAACTTCGGCGAGTTCTCCGAACTCCTGAGCGAGCAGGGCAAGACGATGGGTCTCGACATAAGAGTTATGCACGAAGATATCTTTAATTCAATGCACAGAATCTGAGGAGAAGACGATGCTTGAAATTCGTGATGTACTGGAAACCGTTCAGATGATCGAGAACGAGAACCTGGATATCCGTACGATAACCATGGGTATTTCACTTCTCGACTGCTGCGATTCCGACATAAACAAGGCCTGTGACAAGGTGTATGAGAAGATTGTCCGCAAGGCGGAGAACCTCGTCTCCACAGGAGAAAAAATAGAGAAGAAATACGGTATCCCCATCATCAACAAGAGGGTGTCCGTAACTCCGATTTCGATGGTCCTGGCGGCCTCGGGCGGAGATCCTCTCCTCTACGCAAAGACCCTTGAGAGAGCCGTAAACACAATAGGCGTAAACTTCCTCGGCGGATACTCCGCCCTCGTCCAGAAGGGCTTCGGCCCGGGTGACGAGGCCCTGATCCGCAGTATTCCGGAAGCGCTTGACATAACAGACCATATCTGCTCCAGTGTCAATGTCGGCTCAACAAAGACGGGCATCAACATGGACGCTGTCGCGCTCATGGGTGAGATAGTAAAACAGTCTGCCGAAGTCACGGCATACAAAAACTGTATAGGACCCGCAAAACTCGTAGTATTCTGCAATGCCCCCGAGGACAATCCCTTCATGGCCGGCGCTTTTCACGGAGCGGGCGAGCCGGATTGCGTCATAAACGTGGGCGTTTCGGGCCCCGGTGTTGTACGTGCGGCAATATCGAAGATTCCCGACGCAGACATAACCGAGATTGCGGAGATGGTAAAGCGCACGGCTTTCAAAATCACGAGAGTAGGCCAGCTTGTCGCCAATGAGGCGGCTGAGCGCCTCGACGTGCCGTTCGGCATCGTCGACCTCTCATTGGCCCCGACCCCGGCCGTCGGCGACTCCGTCGCCCAGGTGCTCGAGGAGATGGGCCTCGAGCAGTGCGGCTGCGCCGGCACAACGGCCTGCCTCGCACTCCTAAACGATGCCGTCAAGAAGGGCGGCGTCATGGCTTCAAGCTCCGTAGGCGGTCTCTCAGGCGCCTTCATACCGGTATCCGAAGATGCCGGCATGATAGCGGCGGCAAAGACCGGCTGCCTTAAGATTGAGAAGCTTGAAGCTATGACAGCGGTGTGCTCAGTGGGCCTTGACATGATAGTCATCCCCGGTGACACCACACCCGCTGTCATATCCGCGATTATCGCGGATGAGGCCGCAATAGGCATGGTCAATTCAAAGACCACCGCGGTAAGAGTTATCCCGGCAATCGGAAAGAATGTCGGAGACGAACTTGAATTCGGAGGACTCCTGGGCTCCGGCCCCGTCATGTCGGTAAATACCGCCTCTCCGGAGAAGTTCATTTCGCGCGGCGGAAGAATTCCCGCACCGTTGCAGAGCCTTAAGAATTAGTGTATAATCACCATTGATATCAGCAAAGGAGTTTTAACCATGGAAATTAAAAAAGATATGCTTATAGGCGAAATCCTTGACGCACAGCCCGATGTAGCACCTTACCTTCTTGAAATGGGCATGCATTGCCTCGGTTGTCCCGCATCACGCGGTGAGACACTTGAGGAAGCCTGCATGGTCCACGGTGTTGACGTAAACGATCTTCTCAGCAAGATAAACGCATAATCAAAAAGGAAAGGGTGAAGACGCAAAACGCCTTCACCCTTTATGGTGTAACAATGAAACTTGATATGAGACTCCGCATGGTTGCAGGCCTTATCAGACCCGGCATACCGCTGGCGGATATCGGAACGGATCACGCGTACCTTCCGGTTTTCCTTGTTGAAAACGATATCATTCCATGCGCGGTCGCGAGCGATGTAAAAATCGGACCCCTGGAGAACGCGAAGAAGACAATAGGAAAGAGCGGACTGTCTGAAAAAGTCACACCTGTACTCTCAGACGGTCTTAAAGATATATCTCACGATTTCACGGATTTCTGCATTGCGGGCATGGGCGGTGAACTCATCGCAAGCATACTTGAGGCTTCTCCCTGGGTGAAGGTGCCCGGAAACCACTTCGTATTCCAGCCTCAGACACATGCCGAGGACCTGAGAAAGTTCCTCTATGAAAACGGCTATGAAATCCTCCGTGAAGATGTGGTGAAGGAAAGACTCCACTACTATCTCGCGATGGAGGTTACATATACGGGAAATAAAACGGAGCACAGCGAACTCGACTGTTTTATAGGCAGACTTCCCGAGAGCACGAGCATGCACAGGCAGAAATACATGCAGCAGATTGCATCCCGTCTGAGCACCAGGTACAAGGCGACAAGAAGGGATGATCTTAAAAAACTTATGGATGAAATTCTGGAGGCGGCAAAATGATTACTGCGGGACAGATTTATGATTTCATTGACCAGATAGCTCCCTTTGACACACAGTCCGAGTTTGACAATGCAGGACTTCTCGTAGGCGACAGGAGCCGCGAGGTCACAAAGGTGCTTTTCTGCCTTGACGTCACGGAAAAGGCGATAGCCGAGGCGGTTGATTTCGGCGCGGAACTCATAATAAGCCATCACCCCGTAATTTTTGATTCGCTTATGTTCGTGCCGACAAAGTCAATTGTGGCAAAGGCGATAAGAAAGAAACTCACCGTAATCTGCGCTCATACCAACTGGGACACTGCAGAGGGCGGCGTGTCAAACATACTTGCCGTCCTGCTCGGACTTGAGAATATCAGGAGACTCGCTGAAACGGGCGAGGAGGCCATGGTATATGTCGGCGACCTGCCGACCGCCATGACCGCGAGAGACCTCGCGGAGCTCGCCTCAGAGGCCCTGGGAACGGTTGTATCCGTCTCCCTGCCCGACAAAGAACTCTGCACTGTCGCCGTCTGCGGCGGAGCCGGCGGAAGCTTCTGGCCGAGTCTCATAGGACACAATGTTGACGCCCTCCTCACCGGAGAGGTCAAGCACCACGACTTTGTCGACGCGAAACTGGAGGACATAAGTCTTCTCGCCGCCGGACACTATGAGACCGAGACCATCAGCATGCCGGTACTCATGAACTTCATTCTTCAGGAATTCCCCACACTCGAGTGCAGATACATTGAAGAACCGACTGTGGAGTATATAGGTTAATTAAAAAGAAATAAACGAAAAGAGGTGAGAAAACCGTGTCCCTTGACGGAATCTTTTTAAACTGTATAAGAGCGGAACTTGAAAACGCAATAATCGATGCCAGAGTGGACAAGGTTTTCGAACCCTCAAAAGAGGAACTCATAATCACACTCCGGACACGTGGGCAGGGCACAAAGAAACTCCTTCTCTGTGCCAGGGCAAATTCCCCGCGTGTTTCTTTTACGGAGCACGCCTATGAGAACCCCGCCTCGCCGCCCATGCTATGTATGCTGCTGAGGAAGCGGCTCGGCGGCGCTGCCGTCACCGGCGTGCGCCAGGAGGGCTGCGACCGTATTCTCTACCTGGATTTTCTCGCCACAAACGAGATGGGCGAGAAGGAGAAACTGACACTTGTCTGCGAAATAATGGCGCAGTACAGCAATGTCATATTGATTGACGGTGAGCAGAATATAATTGATGCCTTGAAGCGTGTCGACTATACCAAATCAAGCAAGAGACTCATACTGCCTAACGTAAAGTACGAACTTCCCCCAAAGCAGGACAAGTTCAATGTGTTCGAGGCGGATGAGAAAGACATAAAGGCGCAGCTTCTCGCCCGCGGTGCGGACGACAAGGCCTATATGTCCACCATCATGGGCCTCTCACCGGTTGTTGCGAGGGAGCTCGCGCAGACCAATGCCGACAAGGCAATAGAGACACTCAGAAAATATGAAAACGGCAGCGACAGTTTCTGTCTCTTAAGAGATGAGGACGACAAGCCGTTTGATTTCTCATACATGTCGATTACCCAATACGGCAATGCTGCCAAAACAGAAGAATATGCCAGTGCGTCCGCACTCCTTGATGACTATTACGAAATCCGCGAGTCAAGGGAGCGTCTCGCGCACCGCACCTATGATCTGCGCAAGGTTTTACAGAATACAAAAGAGCGTATTGTCAGGAAACTCGACATTCAGAAGACGGAACTCGACGCCTGCGCTGACCGCGAGACGCTGCGCATCTCCGCAGAGCTCATCAACGCAAATCTCTACCGGCTCGGGAAGGGCGCCGCCCACTATGACCTCGAGAACTACTACGACAACAACAATATAATCCGCATAAAGGCCGACCCGGCCCTCTCGCCGGCCCAGAACTCCCAGAAGTATTTCAAGGACTACAAGAAGACCTATACCGCTGAGAAGAAACTGACCGAGCAGATAAAGCAGGGAATGGAGGATCTTGAGTACATTGACTCCGTCCTCGACACTCTCTCAAGGGCAGAAGGTGAGAAGGACATAGCCCAGATAAGGCAGGAACTCATCGACCAGGGTCTCATTAAAAATAAATTTGCCGCAAAGGGCAAGATTTCAAAGAAGGCCCAGAACCAGAAGACACCCCAGGGCCTGCCCCCGATAGAATATGAGACCACGGACGGTTTCAGAGTCCTTGTCGGCAGGAACAATCTGCAGAACGACAAACTCTCGATGAAGCAGGCGAACAAGCTCGACATGTGGCTCCACACGAAGAACATACCGGGCTCACACGTCATAATCGAGAATAAAAACGGAGAGGTCTCCGACAGGGCGATAGAGGAGGCCGCCGTAATAGCCGCCTTCCACAGTACCGCAGGCGATTCCGCCGCAAAGCAGATACCCGTTGACTACACATTGGTCAAGAACTTGAAGAAGCCCGCAGGCGCCAAACCCGGCAAGGTAATCTTCCACGAGAACTGGACCATCTACGTCACTCCTGACGAAGACCTTGTCACCCGCCTGAAAAAGAAATAATAATCACAAAAAAGGTTTGCATTTTAACCTCTCTTGTGTTATATTATTCGAGCGGCAAAAACCGCTTGTGCGCTGGTAGCTCAGCTGGATAGAGTGTTTGGCTACGAACCAAAAGGTCGGGGGTTCGAGTCCCTTCCAGCGCGCCACAGGAGTCCCATACGGGGCTCCTTTTTATTTGCATAATTGTATTTTGCACAACTTAATTTTTATGGTATAATACATCGGTAAGTTATAAACCGTACAAAGGAAATGGTGATTACATGGCAATTGATACTACGGGAAACAAGAAACTCGGCTTCGGTCTCATGAGACTTCCGAAGGTGGGTCCCATTATCAATGTGGAGAAAACGAAAGAAATGGTAGACCTCTTCATGGAGGCCGGCTTTACTTATTTTGACACGGCATTTGTTTATCCCGGCTCTGAGACCGCGACAAGGAAAGCCCTTGTTGAGCGCTATCCGCGCGAGTCATACACACTTGCCACAAAGCTCAATACTCTTGTGGCTCCGACTGAGAAACTCGCAAAGAGAGAGTTCGAGACCAGTCTTGAGCGCACGGGTGCGGGATATTTTGACTACTATCTTCTGCACGCGCTCTCAAAGAAGAACGCAGATAAGTACGAGAACTTCAATCTCTGGGATTTCGTAAATGAGAAGAAGGAGCAGGGCCTTATCAAGCATGTGGGATTCTCTTTCCACGACACTCCCGACCTTCTTGAGGAGCTCCTTACGGTTCATCCCGAGGTTGATTTTGTACAGCTTCAGATAAACTATGCAGACTGGGAGAACCCGAAGGTCTGCTCCAGGGCAAACTACGAGGTTGCCAGAAAGCACAATGTTCCGATAGTTGTCATGGAACCCGTAAAGGGCGGCACGCTCGCCAACCCGCCGAAGAAGGTCAAGGAACTCTTCGACGAGGCAAATCCGGGTGCTTCCTATGCGTCATGGGCAATCCGCTTTGTAGCATCTCTTGACGGTATTCTGTCAGTACTCTCAGGTATGTCAACCGTTGAGCAGATGAAGGATAACCTCTCCTTCATGAAGGATTTCAAGCCTCTCTCGGAAGATGAGCAGAGGATTATAAAAGTGGCGCGTCAGATTATCGAGAATGACGATACGATTCCCTGCACAGCCTGCTGCTACTGTGTAGAGGGCTGCCCGCAGCAGATCAACATTCCCGAAATCTTTGCCGCCATGAACGCAAATGACGCAGAAGCGTATAAGAAGGTTACGGCAGAAGGCGGCAAAGCCTCAGACTGTATCGGCTGCGGCCAGTGCGAAAACGCCTGTCCTCAGCAGCTTCCCATCATTGAGAACCTCAAGAAAGCTGCGGCTAAGTTTGAATAAATCGCCAAAGAGGTGTGTTTATGGGTATTTTGAATTGGTTAAGCAAAGCAATGGGCGAACCGGATGAGAACGGAACCTTCCGCGATGAGGACGGTAACGTACAGCATCTGTTTGATGAGCCTATGTTTGACGAAGACGCGGATTGGGTTGACGAACTCAATATCCTCGATATGCTTGATGATTAAACCGAAAGGAAAAGCTTTTAGGCCATTCAGTACGGCAAACGCAGTGAGGGAAGAGTGCGTTATTTCTTCTCAGAAGAGAATCTGTAAAGTATAATTACTTTACAATCTGACCTTTTAGCAGATTTCTCTTTATTGTAGCCACCATATGTAGTATAATGTGAGTATATTATTACTATAAGTGGTGATTTTTAAGTGAAACTCACTTTCTGCGGCGCAGCCCATGAAGTCACGGGCAGCTGCTACTATATTGAAGCGTGCGGCAAAAAGATGCTCGTGGACTACGGTCTCGAACAGGGCGCCGACATCTATGAATCCGGAGAACTTCCGGTCGGCGCCAGCGAGATAGACTACGTCTTTTTAACGCACGCTCACATTGACCATTCCGGTAAACTCCCGCTGCTTGCAGCGCAGGGGTTTAACGGGACGGTTTTTTGTACCCAGGCGACATATAACCTGTGTACGATAATGCTCCGCGACTCCGCCCACATCCAGGAGTTTGAAGCGGAGTGGAAAAACGTCAAGGCAAAGCGCGCGGGCAAGGAGGAGGTTCTGCCTCTCTATACCATTGAGGACGCAATCGCCGCTTTGCACTGCTTTGAATCACACTCATACAATGAACTTATAGATGTAGCTGACGGTATCCAGATAAGGTTCATCGATGCCGGACACCTTTTGGGTTCATCTTCAATAGAGGTTTTCCTGACAGAGAATGGTATCTCAAAGAAGCTTGTATTCTCAGGCGATATCGGAAATACTGACCAGCCACTTATTAAGGATCCGACATACATCACCCGTGCGGACTATGTCATAACGGAATCCACTTACGGTGACAGAGCACACGGCGCGAAGCCCGACTATGCGGCCTCGCTCGCGAGTGTCATCCAGCGCACCTTCGACCGCGGCGGAAACGTCGTAATACCGTCGTTTGCGGTCGGCCGCACACAGGAGATGCTCTACTTTATCAGGCAGATAAAGGAGCGCGGACTGGTCACCGGACACGGCGATTTCAAGATTTACATAGACAGCCCGCTGGCTATCGAGGCTACGAATATCTACAGCAACTGTGACAAGATGTACCTTGACCGGGAAGCACTTGAACTCATCTCCCAGGGTAAGAACCCGATAGAGGTTTCCGGTCTTCGTCTGGCAGTATCGTCAGAGGAGTCAAAGGCGGTCAACTACGACCTGGACCCCAAGGTTATAATCTCGGCTTCGGGCATGTGCGAGGCCGGCCGAATCAAGCACCACTTAAAGCACAATCTCTGGAGACCTGAGTGTACGATTCTCTTTGTCGGTTACCAGGCTGTGGGCACGCTCGGCCGAGCCCTCGTGGACGGTGCCACGACAGTCAAGATCTTCGGAGAAGAGATTGAGGTTTTAGCGGAGGTCGCAAAGCTTGCCGGTATGTCGGGCCATGCTGACATAAACGGTCTTACGAAATGGATTTCAGCCTTTGAATTTTCGCCTCAGCAGGTATTTGTCTGCCACGGCGATGACGATGTATGTGAGGCTTACACCTCAAAACTTCGCAATGAATTCGGGCTCAACGCATATGCTCCTTATCCTTACTGTGTGGTTGATCTTATCTCGAACAAGATAATCTCAGAGGGCAACAGGACAAAGATTGAGAAGAAACCCGGGGCTGCTCCGGTATTCAAGGCAAACAGCCCTTACGGCAGACTTTTCCTCGCAGGTCAGAGACTCATTCAGACCATTCAGCATAACGAGGGAGGAGCCAACAAGGACCTTGCAAAATTCGCGGATCAGATTATCGCGCTTTGCGAGAAGTGGGACAGATAACATACCGTTCGTACGGAAAATCCGACATTTCGTACCCGGCGCGTCCGATTCTCATGTTTTTTCGACATTATATTAAGAGGCGGTTTTAAGGCCGCCTCTTATTTTTTTAAGGAGGAATAACATGAGAAGCATTATTTTGAGCGGACGTCTCACAAGGGACCCCGAAATCAGGGAAGTGACTGAGAAGAAAACCAAGGTCGCTGAGTTTACATTGGCAAACAATGACCGTGACAAGGAGAATGCGGAGTTCTTCGATGTCACCTGCTGGGATACGCTTGCAAAGTTCGTTGAGAACTATGTGAAGAAGGGACAGAAGATTGTCGTCTCCGGCTCGTTTGAGAACGAGGCATATAAGGATAAGGACGGTAATAACCGCTACCATTTCAGAATCAAGGCAACCAACATAGAATTTGCCGGTTAAAAAGGATGAAAGGTGGCTGCAAAAACATTTCTTTTCCATGACTGATAACCCCTAATCAATCAATTCCCAATCACACGTTTGCAGCCACCTTCTCATAAAAAGGAGGAGGAAGGCTTGAAGAACAGAAATATAAAGAAACGACTTCTGTCGTTTCTTTTCATTATCACCATATTTGCGTCGATCGGCATTGTCGCCAATGCGGATTGGAAGGACAATGCCGACGTAATATCCGGAGAGAGGGTAATCGTCAATATGGACGACTACTGCAATCCGGGCGCGGCGGGACCTGAGAAGAGCATGGCTTCGCCGTCATACAACTACACATTTCATAATGGCCATACGGCCAACATACACATGGGGTATGTGACGGCGGACTACTATTCGCTGGGAGAGCCGCGCCACGGCTCGGACGGAAACACAATCTGGGCATACTGTATGGAATTTGATGTTGAGGCGTACGCGGCTGCTGACCGCTACGGTGCCGCCGCTGAAAGCGCCGGGGGAAACCGGGCCTGGTCACGCATGTCGGAGGCTCAGCGCAAAGGTGTAATGCTCGCGACTCTCTACGGTTTTCCGAAGGTCCAAAACGGACCCACCGCAGCGGACAGCTATGCCGCGACGCAGATTCTTATCTGGGAGTTTCAGACGGGAGTCAGAAACTCCGTGACAAACAACGCGAGACAGGCCGTAAACTACTCATACAGCTACGGCGGAGAGAGCGGTACGGTCAGTCTTCCGCAGAACTTTTTCTACAACATAATTGCGGTCAGCCCGGGAGGCATAACCGCTTATAACAACCTTGTTGCGAAAATCTATAACCATGAGAAGCAGCCGAGTTTTGCCTCGTCGAGAATTGAACTGGCATATGACTCGGCAAGCGGTAAATATACGAAAACACTGACAGACACAAACGGTGTTCTGTCAACATACGACATCACTGCCGACAGCGGAGTTACCGCATCTGTCAGCGGCAACACCCTGACCCTTACGGCAAACAGATATGTAAACGGAGCAAATCTCACACTGACCAAAAAAGCGCAGCCGGCTACATCGCAGAGCATGCTCGTACTCTCCGCCACACCGGAAGGACAGACTATGGTCACCGGACAGAGGCAGGTGCCCGTCTCATACACCTACAAGGTCTATGCCCTAAACGGCGCGCTTAAGGTTCAGAAACGCTCAAGTGACGGAGTGGTCTCGGGCATTAAATTCAATGTTACGGGGCAGGGTATAAACACCGTCCTCACAACGGATTCCTCAGGTGTCGCAGTGCTGAACAATATTCCTGTCGGCTTATATACCGTGACCGAGCAGGTGCCTGACAGGTATGTCGATCAGGTACCGAAGACAGTCACTGTACAGAGCGGACAGACAGTTGTGGCCGCCTTCGGAAACGTCGTGAAAAAGGGTGACCTCATAATCAGGAAGATTGACGCGGGTACAGGTAAGGCCGTACCGGGCGCTCAGTTTGAGGTATATGATGAGAACGACAATCACGTTGCCACGGAAGTCGCAAACGAAAACGGTGAGGCCGTTTTCAAAGACCTTCTCTACGGAAACTACTATGTCTTCGAAAGCCTCGCGCCCGCAGGATATCTGCTCTCCGAAAAACGCTATGATTTCTCGATTACCGAGGAGGGACAGGTAATAGAGGAGACCTTTGAGGACGAGAACCTGATGCGGAAATTCTCAGTATACAAGAAGGGTGAAGTCCTGACAGGATTTGACGAGTCAAAGGACGGTGACAGAACTGTCTTCACTCCGACATATGAGGAACAGTATCTCTCGGGCTGTGTGGTCGGAATCTTTGCCGGAGAGGACATCTACACATCTGATGGTACAAGGCGTTTTCAGAAGGATGAACTTGTAGATTCGGTAGTCACAAGCAAGGAAGGCCCCGTATTTACGAAGGACCTCTTTGAGGGCGTCTACTATGCTAAAGAAATAGGTGCTCCGAAAGGATATGCCTTAAACGAAAAGACCACTGAGGTCTGCCTTTTCAGTGATGACTGTGAAGTGACTCTTGAAAATGACAGGATTAAGGCAAACCTCATCTTCACAAAGACGATGGCTGACACCATGCCCGAACTTCTGCCGACACTGTATAAGCAGGTGGTCTTCGGCGTATTCGCCGGCGAGGAGATTGCGGGACTGCCCGCAGGCTCGCTTCTCGAGATAATCCGTCCGGATGAAGACGGCAGCTGCCGGATGACAGCTGACCTGCCGTACGGCTACAAGTACTATGTCAAGGAGCTTGAGACCGCCGCCGGCTACACAATCAATGAAAATGAATATGCCTTCGATTTCGCGCCGGCGGCCTCTGACCCGGTCTGTGAAATTGAAATCTGTGAGAACAACGAAATTATAAACAGACCGGACGAGAGTAAACGCGCAATTGAGCGCGCGTACTACGGACCCGATACATCGGACGAACTCTCAGAAAACGTGAGGCTTCTGATAATCACTGCCATAGAGTCAATCGCGCTCACGGTATTAATAATTATAAAAAAGAATAAATTGACTTTATATTACTAAGGTTGTAAAATTCTCTTTGACTTAATTTCAAGGGGATTTACGACAATGAAAGTAATTTACAACGACGGACATGTGGCTGAGTGCCCCGAGGAGGAACAGCTCCACGTCATCCGTCACACGGCTGCTCACATAATGGCACAGGCCATAAAGCGCCTCTGGCCGCACGCTGACTTTGCGTACGGACCTGCAAACGAGAGAGGTTTTTATTACGATGTAGACCTCGGTGACACCAAGCTCACCGACGAGGATCTTCAGGCCATTGAGGCTGAGATGAAGAAAATCGTAAAGGAGAACCTTCCCATCAAGTCCTTCATTCTTCCGAGAGAAGAGGCAATAAAGCTCATGGAGGACCGCAAGGAGTCATACAAGGTTGAGCACATAGGCGACCTCCCCGAGGATGCCGTAATAAGCTTCTATCAGCAGGGCGAGTACATCGACATGTGCACCGGCCCTCATCTCACATACACAAAGGCGCTCAAGGCTTTCAAGATTACCGGACAGTCCGGCGCATACTGGAAGGCTGACAAGAACAATAAGATGCTCACCCGTGTAAACGGTACGGCTTTTGCAACCCAGGAGGAACTTGAGAAGTACTTTCAGGAGCTTGCCGAGGCCGAGCAGCGCGACCACAGAAAGATAGGCAAAGAGATGGGCCTCTTCATGACCGACAACCTTGTCGGCCGCGGCCTTCCGATGTTCCTTCCGAAAGGTTACACACTCTGGCAGGAACTTGAGGAGTACATTAAAGAGAAAGAGCGCAGGCTCGACTACCAGCATGTCATGACACCCTGTGTCGGCACCGTGGACCTCTACAAGACCTCGGGTCACTGGGACCACTACAAGGAGAACATGTTCCCCGCAATGGAAGTTGAGGGTGAGGCATTTGTCCTTCGTCCCATGAACTGCCCGCACCACATGCGTATCTACGCCAACAAGCCTCACTCATACCGTGACCTTCCCCTGAGAATAGGCGAGATTGCCCACGACTTCCGTTTTGAGGCCTCAGGCACACTCAAGGGTATTGAGCGCGCGCGTCACTTCTGTCAGAACGACGCACACCTTTTTGTCACACCCGAGCAGATTAAAGATGAAGTTTCCGCAGTATGCGACCTCATCTTCGAGGCATACAGAGACTTCAAGATTACGGACTACCGCTGCGTTCTCTCCCTGAGAGATCCCGCAGATACACAGAAGTACCATCCGGATGACGAGATGTGGGAGAAGGCCGAGTCCGCTCTCCGCGAAGTAATGATAGACCTCGGTCTCGACTTCACGGAGGAGATTGGCGAGGCCGCCTTCTACGGACCTAAGCTCGACGTAAACGTCAAGCCGGCAGTCGGCGGCGAGTACACACTCTCCACATGTCAGCTTGACTTCTGCCTTCCGGCGAAGTTTGAACTCACCTATGTCGACAAGGACGGTACGGAGAAGACTCCCGTCGTCCTGCACCGCGCAATCCTCGGCTCACTTGACCGTTTCATGGCCTACCTCATTGAGGAGACCAAGGGCAAGTTCCCCGTATGGCTTGCGCCTCTCCAGGTCAAGGTCCTTCCCGTCTCGGACAAGACTCTCGAGTATTCAACTGCCGTCTATGAGAAACTCATGGACCTCGGCATAAGAGTCGAACTCGATGACAGAAACGAGAAGGTCGGCTACAAGATCCGTGAGGCCCAGCAGGTTGACCGCGTACCTTACATGCTCGTCCTCGGCCCTCAGGAGTCCGAAGCGAACACGGTAGCAGTCAGAAGCCGTGACACAGGCGAAACCGAAACAATGTCCTTTGAGGCTTTCGTAGAGAAGATTACGAAGGAGATCAAAGACAGAGCATAAAAAAATAACGGAGGCTCGGATGAGCCTCCGTTTAATTTTGGTTTAGTTGCCCGAGGAGAGAGCGTCTATCTGGGTGGCGATGAAGTTGGTGCCGTCTTCGAAGAACTGGGGACAGGCGTAGCCTTCAAGGACGAAGGCTTTCTCCATGCCGTTTATGGTGAGGGTCTGCCAGTATTCGTCGGGGGTGAGGACTGCGCCGCTGTTGAAGACGACTGTGCCGTTTTGCGCCTTACCTGCGCCGAGGATGATGACACCGTTCTCTTCGTCGAGCTGGTAGGTGACTTCAAACTCTGCGACTGCATCCATGAAGTTCATCTGGACATAGGCCTTGTCGTCTTTGAAGGTGATCTTGTTTAAGTACTCTTCTTTTTCAATGCCGTAGTCTTCCTGCTCGGCTGCAACGTACTTCCCCTCTATTACGGGTTTCTTTTCGGTGGGAGCCTCTGTTGTCTCGGGTTCCTTTGTTGTGGTCTCCGGTGCCGCTGTTGTGGTCTCGGGGGCCTTTGTTGTTGTCGGAGCATCGTCTTTCTTGGGCTTGCAGGCCGCGAATGTGAGGATGATGGTTGCTGCGAGTATTAAGGTTATGAGTCTTTTCATTTTATCTCCTTTCAGGTGAGGACGAAGCAGAGCCATTCACCGCTCTGATGTCTTTCCTTTATGGTGAAATTATTTTCTTTTATTGATTTCAGTATGTCTTCCTCTCTGGAGTCTATGATTCCGGAGATTATGAATATACCGTTTGGTTTCATGAATTGTCTCGCGTTTTTCAGGAATATTATGAGGACGTCAGCCACGATATTTGCCGTAACTACGTCGAATTTCTCGTGAATCTTCTCGGTCATGTCGCCTAAAACGACCTGAAACTGCCGAGGTGTAAAGGCATTTAACTTGCCATTCTCGTATGCAGTCTGCACTGCGAGCTCGTCAATGTCCACACCTGTGGCGTTTTCGGCGCCCAGGAGGAGGGCGGACAGAGCGAGAATTCCGGAGCCGCAGCCGAGGTCGAGCAGAGACTCTCCGCCTTTGATATTCTGCTCTAAAACTTCAAGGCAAAGGCGGGTGGTGTCGTGCGTGCCCGTGCCGAAGGCAAGGCCCGGATCAATCCGGAGGACCTTTCTTCCCTTGGGGTCATAGTCGGTAATCCAGGTCGGACAGATCGCGAGATTTTCACCTACTTCTATCGGGTGGAAGTTCTCCTTCCATTTGTTCTGCCAGTCCTCATTTTTGCAGAGGCTCGTGTCTATGGTGTGTTTTATGCTTTCTTTATTCAGACACTCCGACAGGTACTGTATGGCCTCCTGCGGGTTCTCATCGGGTTTTATGTAGATGTGGATGATTCCCTTGTTACGGTCTTTTTCGAGCAGTTCCTCGTCTATGAGGTCTATGTGGGCTATGTCCCATGCCTCTTCCTCAAGGGTTCTGTAGTCCTCGATGAAGATACCGTACGGGACGGTCATGTTTGCTATGTCTGCCGCTCGGTCAATGTCGTTCGCGGAGATTTCTATCTTTATTTCGGTCCAGTTTTCATCCGGGCCGAAATTAACATAAGCATTATTGTCCATTTCAGTCGTCCAGTATGTTGGCTCCGGGTTTTACTTCCTTGCGGCCCGGGTTGTAGATGGTTATTCCGTCGAGGGCCCACTGCTTCTGGCTGAAGCTCTTGGGGTCGAGCTCGCTCTCGATTTCCGAGAACTCGTATACCTTGGCATCCATATTGTCAATCATATGGAGGAGGTAGGCCTCAAGGAACTTCGGGCGGACGGCGGCACCGAAGTCCGGCTCGCCGTGGTGCGACAGCAGCATATGCTCGATGAGACGGAGCTTCTCGTCGTCCGTCTTGAGGCTCGTGCCGACAAAGCGCACAATCATGGCGCCGCGGACTAAGTGGCCTACAAGATTTCCGTCTGCCGTGTAGTCGCCTGCGACACCGAGGTCATCGGCATCCATCTCGGAAATCTTGCCTATGTCGTGCAGGGCGGCGCCGCAGATGAGCAGGTCGCGGTCTGCCTGGGGATAGACCTCGCAGATCTTTTCGGCAAGGGTCATGACGCTGAGCGTGTGCATGAGCAGACCGCCGCGTACAGCGTGGTGCATGCTCTTTGCCGCGGGGTAGTATGAGAGCTTGTCGTGGTATTTCTCGAGGATGGTTGTCGTGAGCTTTTTGAGCTCGTCATCCTTAACTGTCGAAATCATTGATATGACTTTGGCGAACATTGCGTTTGTGTCATACGGGGATGCCTTGACATAGTCCTCCTTCTTCGCGTCAGCGGGAGGGTTTGAGACATCGTCGACCGTGACCTGGAAAGCGTTGTTGAAACGCTTTACTTTTCCGACTATGCATACGAAGTCGCCGACGGAGAAAATCTTAGAGACGCCGGGTTCGTAGTTGAAGAATTTGCCGGAGATTTCCCCGGTGGAGTCAGAAATTACGAGGTCAACATATTTGTTGCCGCTCTTGGCCTCCCTGATGTCATATTTTTTAAGTATTCCGTTTGCAGTGAATTCTGTGAAATCACTGTATGTTTCAGCTTCGCTGAAGGGGTTAAGCACTATATTTGCCATATTTTACACCTCGACCGAAATTATACCATAAGTCTTTAATAAAAGTAATGTTTATGTTAAAATACTTTCATATTTTGAAAAGGAGCTTTTTATGAAAAACTGCTTTGAAACAATCGAGATAGCGCCCGCTGTCAGACTGTGTTCCTACGAGACTGACAGGTTCACAAACGCGCGAATCGGCATCTCTTTTGCAATGCCGCTCGACAAGGACAGAATCAGCGATATTTCAATGATTCCGTTTCTGCTCTGCCGCTCCTCGGAGGACTATCCGTCCTTTATTGAAGTCAGCAGACGCGCTTATGAACTTTACGGTGCCGATATTCATCCCTACGTGACAAAACAGGGTGACAACCATATTGTCGGCATAACCCTTGAACTGCTCGACAACAGATTTGCTCTTGAGGGCGAGGATATTGCACTGGAAGGCGCGAAGTTCCTCTTTGACATGGTCTTCAGACCGAATCTCAGGGACGGAGGCTTTGTGCCCGAGGAACTTGAAGTCCAGCGCAGAATTGCCGCTGAAAAAGTGATGAGCCTTGTAAATGACAAACGGCTCTATGCGAAGTACCGCCTTGAGAAAGAGATGTTCGCAGGCGAGAACTTTGCCGAGTACATACACGGCACGCCGGAGGGCATTGCCGCGGCAACGCCGCAGAGCGTATATGCCGCTTACGGCGACATGCTCCGCGGAGGCAGGGTTCAGCTCAGCACAGTGGGCTCCGCTGATCCGAAAGCCATAGCGGACCTGTTTGCCGGATATCTGGAAAGCATTGAACGTGAGCCCTATATGCTCTTCTCATCAATTGTCGCGACTGCGGATGAGGTGAAGCATGTGTCCGAGGAAATGCCCGTAAACCAGGGCAAACTCGTCATGGGCTTCAGGCTCGGAATGGCAGATCCGGAAGCGGATTATCCGAAGTACAAGATGATGTGCAGTCTCTTCGGAGCGGGTGTCCACTCCAGGCTCTTTAATGTCGTACGCGAGCAGATGAGTCTCTGCTACTACTGCTCCTCGAGCGTAAACCGCAAGAAGGGTTACATGCTGGTACAGAGCGGACTTGAAAACGAGAACGCAGAGGTGGCCGAGAAGGAGATTTTAAACCAGCTGCGCTATGTGGCTGAGTCCTCGACAGAGGATGACCTTGAAAAGGCCAGACTCTCTATTGCCGATGAATACAAGTCAATCTGTGACACGCCTGACATGATTGCCGGATGGATTGATTCCCAGTGTCTCGACGACGAGATTGAGACACCCGAGCAGCATGTGGCATCCCTTATGGCCGTGACACTTGACGATGTAAAATCCGCGGCAGCGGCAGTGACGCTTGACACTGTTTACATGCTCCGCGCAGAGGAGGTGCAGTCATGAATATACGTGAAATAAAGAATGACCTCCTGCACGATTCCTACTTTGAGATTGAGCACGACTCGGGACTTACGATTTTCGTGTATCCCAAGGCCGGCTACTCAAGTTCCTATGCGATATTCGGAACAGACTACGGTTCGGTGGATGCCGACGGCATACCGAACGGCACAGCGCATTTCCTTGAGCACAAACTCTTCGAGTCCGATGAGATTGACGCTTTCAAGCGCTTTGCCGAGACCGGCGCGTCGGCCAATGCCTATACGACGTTCGACCGCACCTGCTATCTTTTCAGCTGCGGTGCGAACTTTAAACAGAACCTTGAAATACTTCTCGATTTCGTGACCCACCCCTATTTCACGCAGGAGACCGTGGAGAAGGAGCAGGGTATAATCGGCCAGGAGATAAAGATGTACGAGGACGACCCCATGTGGCGTTCCCTCTTCAATCTTCTGAAGGCGGCCTACAGCAACCATCCGGTTCGCGTGGACCTCGCCGGTACGGTGGAGTCTATCGCCGAGATTACGGCGGACACACTCTATGACTGCTACAACAAGTTCTACAGCCTCTCAAACATGGCTCTTGCCTGTGTCGGCAACACGACGGTTGAAGAGGTGCTTGAGGTTGTAGACAGAGTGCTGCCCGGCAAGGCGCCGAAGGGCGAACCCATAAAGCGCAGCTTTGACGAGCCCTATGAGGTTAAGGAAAAATATGTTGAGGAGAAGATGAGTGTCGCAATTCCTCAGTTCGCTCTCGGTTTCAAACTTGCGCAGGGCAGCGACACGGGCGCAAGGCCTGATGTGAGAGAGAAAATCATCACTGCGGTCTTGCTTGACTGTATCCTCGGTTCAACGACGGAGTTCTACAATGAACTTCTGCGCGACGGCTACATCTCCCCGAATTTCGGAGCGGAGTTCTTTGCCGGACCGGGTTCAAAACTTCTGCTCTTCATGGGCGACAGCAGGGACCCGAAATATGTCGCCGAGGCCATAAAGAAAAGGCTTGCAGAGGTTAAGGAGACCGGCATACCGAAGGAGGACTTCGAGCGCACGCGCAAGGCCCACTACGGCCTGGCTGTCATGGACTTCAACGATGTCCAGGGAATCGCGAACATGCTTGTCGTTTCCCGCTTCGAACACGCGAGTATTTATGATGACCTTGAAGTGTACAGAACACTCACGCTCGAAGAGGTCAATGCTTATCTTAAAGACCGGGTTGACGTTTACAACTCGTCCCTGTCGGTCATTCTTCCGAAGGAGTAAATTATGTCTGATTACACCATAGTATATTTCAATGCGATAAAACGCGGCTTTTCTGTACCGTCCACGCTCGCGGACTTCACCATCGGAAATCTGGAGTTCACGGTAAAGTGGTACGGTGTCCTCATAGCCACGGGTTATCTTCTCGCCTTGATATTCTGCACTAAACTTGCAAGGCGGGCGAAGATAGATGTAGACGCTCTTTATGACGCAATCATCTGGGGCACCCTGGGCGGTATTATAGGTGCGAGAGCCTACTATGTGCTCTTCAATCTGCCGTATTATCTCGCCAATCCTTCCCATATCTTACGGATATCGGAGGGCGGCCTCGCCATCTATGGCGGCGTCATAGGAGGCGGTCTCGCGGCTGTTTTAGTCTGCAAGATAAAGAAACTCCACCCGCTCGACGTCTTGGACCTTGCCGCCGTCGGTTTTCTGATCGGCCAGGGGCTCGGCCGCTGGGGCAATTTCACAAACCAGGAGGCCTTCGGCACAAACACGAATCTTCCCTGGGGCATGATGAGCGACAAGACCTCGGAATACCTCATTGATCACCAGGATTTCATGGTGGCGCACGGCATGACCGTGGAACCGTATTCCGGCGTTCATCCGACGTTCCTCTACGAGTCACTCTGGTGTATCATAGGCTTCGTCCTTCTCTACTTCATGTTCAGGGATCACAGGAAGTTCCGCGGACAGATAGCCCTGTCATACGGTGTATGGTACGGCTTTGAGCGCTCCATCGTCGAAGGACTCAGGACAGACAGTCTCTATATCGGCGCAACAAATATACGTGTTTCACAGGTATTGTCTATTGCACTTTGTGTGGTATGTTTGGTATTATTAGTTGTGAAATTTGCGAAATACAGGAAGAATCCGACGGAAATCGTAACGGATAAACCGGATGAGGAGGAAGTTTCAGATGAGCAAGAGAAAGCAGAAGAAGCTTGAAGCACAGAAAGCTCAGGAACTTCGTGAAATGCTCGCGGAGATGACAAAAAAAGAGCGCAAGGCCTACGAGAAGGAGCAGGCAGCCATAGCGAAGAAGAAGGCCGCGGCCGAGAAGGCTGCAGCCGAGAAGGCCGAAAAGAAGGCCGCGAAGAAGGCGGCTGCTGCCGCAAAGGCGAAGAAGCGCTCAAAGAAGAGAACGAAGCGCACCAACCGCGTAAAGAAGGTTGTAAGAAAGCAGATGTTCTCAAAGAAGGCCGCAAAAAGAAAGAAAAAAGCATTGGGCAGACTTTAAGCTCACGGGAGTCAAGTTTTTCTTGACTCCCTTTTTAACGCGTGTTATAATACATCTCGCCGCATATTCCGGGTAGGGCTTGAAAAAGCCCGTAAGTAAAGCAATTTTCACCTGTCGTAGCGAGTCTGAAACAAAGGAATGAAAAGAATGTACGCAGTAGTAGAAACAGGCGGAAAACAGTACAAGGTTTCCGAAGGCGACGTTCTCTACGTTGAGAAGCTCGACGTAAAGGAAGATGCCAAGGTTATTCTTGATAAGGTTCTCGCCATCGGTACTGAAAAAGGTCTCAAGGTAGGCACTCCTTATGTCAAGGGCGCAGCTGTTGAGGCAAAGGCTTTAAAGAACGGCAAGGCTAAGAAGATCCTTGTTATGACTTACAAGCCGAAGAAGAACGAAAAACGTAAGATGGGCCACAGACAGCCTTATACGAAGCTTGAGATCCTCAAGATTTCCGAGAAGGCAGGAAAGGCTACAGAAGATAAAGCCGAGAAGCCGGCCGCTGAAAAGAAGGCAGCAGCTCCGAAGGCAG
>DBWX01000010.1:46472-95798 GCA_002309175.1 Ruminococcaceae bacterium UBA1227 | reverse complement strand
CTGAGAAGAAGGCTCCTGCAAAGAAGCCCGCAGCTTCCAAGACAGCAGCTCCGAAGGCAGCAGCTGAGAAGAAAGCTCCTGCAAAGAAGGCTCCGGCAAAGAAAGAGACAAAGGCTGAATAAGAAGGGAGTGTAAGTTTCTATGGCACATAAGAAAGGTATGGGTTCTACCCGTAACGGTCGTGACTCCGAAAGCAAACGCCTCGGTGTCAAGAGAGCAGACGGTCAGTTTGTTCTTGCAGGCAACGTCCTTGTAACGCAGAGAGGAACACACATCCACCCCGGCAACAATGTCGGCAAGGGTTCAGATGACACACTCTTCGCTAAAATCGACGGTCGCGTCAAGTTCGAGAGAATGGGCAAAGACCGCAAGAAGGTCTCTGTTTACGCGGTAGAAGAACAGTAATCACAAAAGAGCAGGTCGGATGACCTGCTCTTTTCTTTATTTGACGAAAGGGCATTATAATACTATAATTAGGTATCATTTTAAGAGGGAGTTTATTTATGAATCCTTCACGAGTATATGTCGGTGTGGATTTAGCCGCCATAACATCAAATGTAGAGAACATCAAGGACAAGGTCGGACCCGACGTCAAAGTCATGGCTGTCATAAAGACTGACGGCTACGGACACGGAGCCGTCGCAATTGCTCATGCCTTAAATGACACGGGCGTGCATTCCTTTGCCGTCGCGACAATAGATGAGGCGCGTGAACTGCGCAGTTCGGGTATCAGGAATCCCATTCTTATACTGGGTTATGTATTCCCGAACGACCTTCAGGATGTCATAGACTACAATATCACTTCAACGGTATTCTCCTACGAATCGGCGAAGATGATTTCCGATTATGCCGCTGAACGCGGCAAGACCGCAAAGATTCACATAAAACTCGATACCGGCATGGGCCGTATCGGCTTCATTCCCTGCAGGGAGTCAGTTGAGGAAATAAAGAGAATATTCAGCCTTCCGAACATTGAGGTAGAGGGCGTATTCTCGCATTTCGCAAAAGCCGACGAGGCAGATCTCGGCCCTGCCATGGAACAGGCGAAACTCTTTGAGAACTTTGTAAGTGAACTTGAAGCAGAGGGCTGCAAGTTTGCCATTAAGCATATCTGCAACTCCGCCGGAGTACTTGCCTTAAACGAGAACTATGACAATATGGTAAGGGCCGGAATTATTATTTACGGCCTTTTACCGAGCGCGGAAGTAAAATGTGACATAGCTTTGAAGCCTGCGCTTGAGCTGGTTTCGCATGTGGCATATGTAAAGGAGGTGGGCGCAGGTTTCACCGTAAGTTACGGCTCAACCTACACGACCACCGGTGACACGAAGATTGCAACTATTCCGGTGGGCTACGGCGACGGCTTCCCGCGCTCGCTCTCCGGCAAAGGCCGTGTAATCATAAACGGCTGCTACGCGCCGATTATCGGCCGCGTATGTATGGACCAGTTCATGGTGGATGTCACGGATGTCCCGAATGTCAGACAGGGAGACGAGGTCAAACTTATAGGACGTCAGGGCGACTGTGAGATAACGGTGGATGAGATTGCCGGTATTGCCGGCACGATAAACTATGAAATAGTCTGCGGTATCAACAAGCGCGTACCGAGGATTTACAGATACTGAGGAGATTTTAGTGAGAAGAGTACTGGCATATTTAAAACCATATATTCCTCTGGTAATACTCTCCATTGCCTTTCTGGTCGGTCAGGTCTATACGGAGCTCTCGCTTCCGAACCTCATGAGCGACATAGTGGACAAGGGAATATTGCTTCAGGGGATTACACTTGAAGAGAGAAACGGCTTTATTAAGTCCATCGGACTTGAAATGCTGGGTGTCTCTCTTCTTTCAATTGCATGCGCGGTGGGCTCAAGCTTCTTTGCAATACGTATATCCGCGGGAGTTTCAAGGAGACTCCGCAGGGATCTGTTTGCCAAGGTGAATGAGTTCTCAAACGCGGAGATAAGCAAATTCTCCACTGCATCGCTCATAACCAGGACAACGAACGATGTAACGCAGGTACAGAACTTCATAACAATGGGACTCATGATGATGCTCTTCGCACCCTTCATGGGTCTCGGTTCGGTTTATATGGCGCTGACACTCTGCAGGAGGCTGTCCTGGACAGTCCTCACTGCGGTAGTGGTCATAATTGTCATCCTGGGCATACTCATGGTGGTCGTAATGCCGAAGTTCAAGGCATTGCAGAAGCTCACCGACAGGCTCAACCTGGTCTCCCGTGAGGGACTTTCGGGCATGATGGTCATCCGCGCTTTCGGAAATGAGCAGCACGAGGCTGAGCGTTTCCGCGAGGCCAATGAGGACCTCACATTCACGACGAGATTTGTAATGCGCTCACTGGCCCTTATGGGACCGATGATGGCTCTCATAATGTCGGGACTTCAGCTGGCCGTCGTATGGTTCGGAGCAAAGCTCATAAACCTGCAGGAGCTCCAGCTCGGTGAGATGATGGCCTTCCTTCAGTATGCGCAGCATATTCTCATCTCCTTCCTCTTCGTTTCGGCAATTTTTATCATGGTGCCCCGTGCACAGGTCTCTGCACAGCGTGTCGCAGAGGTGCTTGATACTGAGATAAGCATAAAGGACAAGGAAGGCGCTGAGGACTTTGACGACGTCAGAGGCGAGGTCGTATTCGACCACGTCTCGTTCCGCTATCCCGATGCGGAGGAGGACGTCATAACCGACGTGTCATTTACGGCAAAACCCGGCGAGACGACGGCCTTTATCGGCTCCCCGGGCTCCGGCAAGTCCACACTCATAAACCTCGTCCCGAGGTTTTATGACGTGACTGCCGGCTCTATAAAAATAGACGGCCATGACATAAGGGACATAAAGCTTCACGATCTTCGTGAAGCCATAGGCTATGTCCCGCAGAAGGCCGTCCTGTTTTCCGGCACGATTGAGTCAAACGTGAAATACGGAAATGACAGCGAAGATATCAGCGAGGCCATAGAAGTCGCGCAGGCGGCAGAGTTCGTCTATGAGAGGGAGGAGGGCATAGAGGCCCCGATTTCCCAGGGCGCGACCAATGTCTCGGGCGGACAGAAGCAGAGACTTTCAATTGCCCGCGCTCTCGCGAAGAAACCGCCGATTTACGTCTTTGACGACAGTTTTTCGGCACTTGACTTCAAAACCGACGCTGCGCTTCGCGCGGCTTTAAAGAAATATACCGGCGCATCGACGGTACTTATCGTCGCACAGCGCGTCTCCACCATCATGAACGCACAGCAGATTATAGTGCTTGATGAGGGAAAAGTGGCAGGCAAGGGAACCCACAGGGACCTCCTTGAGACTTGTCCTTATTACAGGGCTATCTGCGAGTCCCAGCTTTCAAAGGAGGAGCTCGGCTAATGGCACAGGCATCAGAGATTAAAGTCCAGGCTCGTCCTCAGAGAATGGGACGCGGACCCGGATCGATAATGATGGGCGAGAAGGCCAAGGACTTCAAGGGCACGACAAAGCGTTTTCTGAAGTTTGTGGCGCCTTACAAGTACAAACTTCTTTTAGTGGTATTTCTCATAGTTGCCGCTACACTTCTTCAGCTCCTCGGACCGAAGATCCTCGCACAGGCAACGGACACGGTCGCTGAAGGCGTAAAGAATATTGCCGCGGGCAAAGGCGGAATAGACTTTGAGCGTATAGGACATATTGCGCTCATGGGTATTGCCGTGTATGGCACCGGCCTTCTGCTCCAGTATGCTCAGGGATTCATCATCGCGGGCGTCACAGCGAAAATTGCTTTTAACCTCCGTGAGAGCATTGAAAACAAAATCAACAGACTTCCCATATCGTTCTTCAACACGACCAGTCTGGGCGATGTATTGTCCCGTATAACAAACGATGTAGATACCATCAACCAGAACTTAAACCGTACCATGGCTCAGGCAATAGAGTCCATCGTCATGGTATTCGGCGTCTTTGTAATGATGCTGACAATAAGCGTCAGGCTGACGCTTGTCATACTTGTCACGCTGCCGCTTTCGGGCCTGGTTATGGCTCTCGTCATGAAGGCTTCACAGAAGCACTTCTTCGCGCACCAGAATTACCTCGGCGCAGTAAACGGCCGCGTTGAGGAAATATACGGCGGCCATGTCGCCGTCAAGGCCTTCAACGGCGAGGACGATGCGCTTGAGGCCTTCGACAGGGACAATGACAAGCTCTACGAGGCCGCCTGGAAGTCCAACTTCATCTCAGGCCTCATGAGGCCGTTCATGGTCCTCATAGGTAATATAGGCTATGTCCTTGTCGTCATCTTCGGAGCGCGTATGACGCTCTCGGGCTCAATGACGATAGGCGGCATTCAGGCCTTTATAATGTACGCGCGAAACTTCACGCAGCCGATAAGCCAGATAGCGCAGATCTCAAACCAGTTCCAGATGCTTATCGCCGCCTATGAGCGCGTCGACATCTTCCTGAATGCCGAGGAGATAAACGACCCCGAGCCGACAATCTCAACAAAGGACATAGACATAAAGGGCGACATTAAGTTTGATCACGTCCGTTTCGGTTATGAGGATACGGACGAGATAGTCATAAAGGATTTCTCCGCGGATATAAAGGCGGGTCAGAAGGTCGCCATAGTCGGTCCGACCGGAGCGGGCAAGACCACTCTCGTAAAACTTCTCATGCGCTTCCATGACCTGAAAGACGGAGCCATCTATGTCGACGGTCACAACATAACTGAGTTTGACAGAAGTGATCTTCGCACCGAGTTCGGCATGGTGCTTCAGGACACCTGGCTCTACCGCGCAAGCATACGTGACAACATCCGCTACGGTGAACTCACCGCCACGGATGAGCAGGTTGTCGCTGCCGCGAAGGCCGCCCAGGTCCACCACTTCATAAAGACCCTTCCGGGCGGATATGACATGGAGATAAACGAGGAAGCGAGCAATATCTCCGCCGGTCAGAAACAGCTTCTGACCATTGCCCGTGCAATCCTGTCAAACGCGAAAGTCCTGATTCTCGATGAGGCTACATCGTCCGTCGATACAAGGACGGAAGTGCTCATTCAGGAGGCCATGGACAACCTGATGAAGGGACGCACGAGTTTCATCATCGCGCACAGACTTTCAACAATTAAGAATGCCGACCTCATCCTCTGCCTCGATGACGGCGATATTGTCGAGCAGGGCACGCACGATGAACTCATGGCAAAGAACGGCTTCTACGCAAATCTCTACAATTCACAATTTGAAAACGCAGGTTAAGGAATGAAAAACAAAGAGTTCACCGGCGTGGTGTTTGTCATCATCGCCGGTATTCTCTGGGGTACGACGGGAATCTATGTCAGATACTTCACTGACCTGGGCATGTCATCACTCCAGATTACCGTATTTAAAATGTTCATAGCGGCAGTGGTGCTTCTTCTCTGGTGCCTTATCAGGGACAGGGAGGCGCTGAAGGTGAAGAAATCCGATGTCTGGGTCTTTATGTGTACCGGTTTTATAAGTATGGACTTCTTCACCGTCTGCTATTTTTCGACAATCCAGCAGGCTGACCTCTCAGTGGCCGCAACACTCCTCTATGGAGCACCGGCCATAGTAATGCTCCTGTCGATTGTCCTGTTTAAGGAGAAGTTCTCCCTGCAAAAGGGTGTGGCCTGCGTCATAGCCTTCCTCGGCTGCTTCCTTGTGTCCGGCCTCGTGGGCTCGGGCATTGCGATCCCCGGCAGGGCCCTTCTTACGGGCATGCTCTCGGCCATCGGCTATGCCCTCTACAGTATCTTCGGCCGCATAGCTCTCGATAAGGGGTATAGTTCGCTTACAATCACGACATATACCTTCCTCTTTGCCTTCCTGGGCTCGCTTGTTCTGCTTCGTCCGGCAGAGGTCGCTGCCGCGGCCTCGGTCGCGAAACTTCCCGTATTTTTATTCATGCTCGTGGCGATTGCCATAAATGTTTCGCTTCTGCCGTACGTCTTTTATACGAACGGACTCGCCCGCATAAACGCTTCAAAGGCTTCGATAATTGCCTCCGTCGAGCCGGTCACGGCTACGGTTGTGGGAGCTCTGGTATTTAAGGAGTATCCGGATATTTACGGATATCTCGGTATAATATGCGTGCTATTTGCAATAATTCTTCTGAATATTCGCATAAAAAATAGAAAAAATGCATAAATATTCAAAAAAGTGCTTGCATTATTATAAAACGGTGTGTATAATTATGCACATCCAAACGAAAATTTTTCAAATTAACCGGGAGGTAATTATAATGAAAAAGTTACTCGCAGTTTTAATGGCACTCACACTCGTACTTGCGTTTGCAGCCTGCACGAAGCAGCCCGCAGACACAGTTGATGAAACACAGAAGACACTCATCATGGGTACAAACGCAGCGTTCCCGCCCTACGAGTTCGTCGCTGATGACGGCTCATTTGCAGGCATCGACGTTGAGATCGCTCAGGCCGTAGCTGAGAAGCTCGGCATGAAGCTTGAGATTAAGGACATGGAGTTCAACTCACTTATCTCTGCTGTTCAGGGCGGCTCAATTGACATCGCGCTTGCAGGTATGACAGTAACCGATGAGCGTAAAGAGAGCGTAAACTTCTCCGATACATACGCAAAGGGCGTACAGGTAGTAATCGTCAAAGAGGACAGCGCAATTGCCACTGTCGATGATCTCGACGGCAAGACAATAGGCGTTCAGGCCGGCACAACCGGTGACATCTACTGCACGGATGACTACGGTCAGGAGAACGTTAAGCAGTTCAACAACGGCGCTCTTGCAATCCAGGCCCTCCTCAACGGACAGGTTGACTGCGTTGTTATCGACAACGAGCCCGCAAAGGCATTTGTCGCTGCAAATGAAGGTCTTAAGATCCTCGACACCAGCTATGCTGACGAGGACTATGCCGCCGCTATAGCAAAAGAGAACACAGAGCTTCTTGACAACTTCAACAAGGCTCTCGCCGAGCTCAAGGCTGACGGCACAATTGACAAGATCGTTGAGAAATACATCAACGCTGACTGATAACATTTTTGCATACTTACGAAATGAGGAGCGGAGTATATCCGCCCCTTGTTTTGTCTTATGAGAGCAGGTATTTTATGACATTTGTGAGCTTTTCTTCCTGGCTTGAGACGGCTCCCGCATGGGTGCAGGGTCTGCCGGGAGGTCTGCAGAACTTCATATTCCAGCTTTTCCAGACCTTTGTCTTCGCTGACCGCTGGAAGCTGTTCGCCAACGGACTTAAGATTACATTCATCGTCACGATAGGCGCGCTTGCGCTCGGTGTAATCATAGGTCTTGTTCTCGCGATTATCCGCACGCTCTACTGCAGCTACACGGTAAATAAACCGCCGTTTATCCTGAAAATTTTAAATGCCTTTACGGAGACCTATCTGACTGTCATCCGCGGCACCCCCATGATGGTGCAGCTCCTTATCATGGGCTTTGTAATCTTTGTCCCGAAGACGGAGCTCGGATGTATTATCTGCGGTATCGTGACACTCGGTATCAACTCGGGCGCGTATGTTGCCGAAATAATCCGTTCCGGCCTCATGTCGATAGACAGGGGACAGACGGAAGCGGGCAGAAGCCTCGGATTCAACTACGCGCAGACGATGTTCTACATCATAATTCCGCAGGCGGTCAAGAATATTCTTCCGGCACTCGGCAACGAGATGATAACTCTGCTGAAAGATACATCGCTCGTCTCCGTAATCGCGCTGCGTGACGTGACGAAGCAGGCCCAGAACATACAGAGTCTGACTTACAACGCGCTCGTGCCCTACATCAGTCTTGCGGCAATCTACCTCGTGCTGGTGGTCGGCCTCACGAAACTGCTTGCCGTGTTTGAGAGGAGGCTGAGAAAGAGTGAACACTGATGATATCGTAATAAAAGTCGAAGGTCTGAAGAAGGCTTTTGGCGATGCAGAAGTCTTAAAAGGCATAGATCTCGATATTCACTCAGGCGAGGTTGTGGTCGTTATCGGAGCATCGGGCTCGGGTAAATCCACATTTCTCCGCTGTCTCAATTGCCTTGAGGACCCGACAGGCGGCTGTATTTACTTTGACGGTGTTGACCTCGCCGATGTCTCTGTTGACATAAATGTCCACAGACAGAACATGGGCATGGTGTTCCAGCACTTCAATCTCTTCCCGCATATGACCGTTTTGCGCAATATGACAATTGCGCCGATAAAACTTAAAGGTCTGTCCGAGAAAGAGGCTGCCGACAAGGCGTATGAGCTTCTGAAAAGGGTAGGTCTTGAGGACAGGGCGGATGCGTACCCGTCTCAGCTGTCCGGCGGCCAGAAACAGCGTATCGCCATAGTCAGGGCGCTCGCGATGGAGCCGAAAGTAATGCTCTTCGACGAGCCGACATCGGCTCTCGACCCCGAGATGGTCGGCGAGGTTTTGGATGTTATGAAAGCCCTCGCAAACGACGGCATGACCATGGTCGTCGTCACACATGAGATGGGCTTTGCCCGTGAGGTGGGCGACCGGATTCTGTTTATGGACGACGGTGTAATCGGCGAGCAGGGCACTCCGGATGAGATCTTTGACAATCCTCAGTCCGAGAGGCTGAAATCCTTCCTTGCCAAGGTTCTTTGATTTTCAGTTGTACTTTATTAAATAATATGTTAAAGTAAAGTGTATCTGTTTAATTAAAAAATTCGGGAGGAAACGAAAAAATGACACTTGCCGAACTCTTGAAAATCGCGGAAGACAACAAGGCTTCCGACGTACATATTACCGTAGGCGTACCGCCGCTTATGCGTGTTCACGGCTCAATGATGCCCATCCCCAACGAACCCCGCCTCATGGCTGAGGACGTTGAGGCTCTGGTAAAGGGCATCATGGGTGAATTCCAGAAGAGAGCTTTCGCCGAGCGCGGCGAAATCGACTTCTCATTCGGTCTCGCAGGCATGGGCCGTTACCGTGTAAACGTATTCCGTCAGCGCGGTACGACTGCTGCCGTTTTCCGTCTTGTAGGTTCCAAGATTCCGAACCCGCATGACCTCGGCGTACCCCAGGCGGTAATAGACCTCTATGAACTTAAGCAGGGCCTCGTACTTGTAACGGGTCCCACAGGTTCAGGTAAGTCCACAACTCTCGCATCAATCATCGGTCTTATCAATGACAACCTCAACGACCATATCATCACGCTTGAGGACCCTATCGAGTATCTCCACAGACACAATAAGTCGATTGTAAACCAGAGAGAGATAGGAGTTGACACGCGTTCATACGCAGCCGCTCTCCGTGCAGCTCTCCGTGAGGACCCCGACGTTATCCTCGTAGGTGAGATGCGTGACCTTGAGACTATCGCAACGGCCGTAACCGCCGCTGAGACAGGTCACTTGGTCTTCTCGACACTTCACACCATCGGCTGCGCTGAGACAATCGACCGTATCATCGACGTATTCCCGACGGACCAGCAGGACCAGATCAAGGTTCAGCTCTCAATGGTTCTCGAGGCTGTCATCTCACAGAGACTCGTCCCGACAATAGACGGTACCGGACGTGTTGCCGCATTCGAAGTAATGCTTGCTGACTCCGCTATCCGTAACCTCATCCGTGAAGGTAAGAACTATCTCATTCCTTCAAACATGCAGTCCGGCAAGAAGAAGGGCATGCAGACAATGGATGACTGTCTCGCTGAGCTCTATACCTCAGGCCGTATAGCGAGAAAGAACGCTCTTCTTTACGCAACCGATCCTGACGAGATGCAGAAGAAACTCATGTAACAGACACGAAGCTCAGCTTGTATTTACAAAGCTGAGCTTTTTGTTTTTAAGGACTATTTATGAAAGAATTCAGTAAAAGATTGGGACTCATAACCCAGATAACGCTGCTGTTCCTGCTCGGCATGGCCCTGACGGGAGTCATCACTTATGTGTCTCAGCATAACAGATCCGAGGATTCTGTCAGACAGCTGGTTGAGCAGAGCGCGGACCAGGTATCTGCGGACGTTATCTATGCAATAAAGGAATACCCCGCATATTACTGGCTTCTCAACTACTGGTATACGAATTCCGAAAACCTTGACATCGAGTACGATGTGGATTACACCGGCAACACGAAAACAAGGGAGAAGACTAAACTGTTTTTAGAGCACAATCCGGGCTTTAATATGAAATACGCGACAGTGGAGGACATATCGACTCTCTCCGATGAGGATAAGAAACTGTATGCGGAAGTCACATACTCCTGGCTTATAACGCGCCTCAATCAGATAAAGCGTTCATACGGACCGGAATTCGTCTTCTGTGTCATAGCAAACGAGGAATATGATGGACAATTCTTCCTTCTCAGTGCTGCAGATGAAGGCGCAAAACGCGGAAATAAATATGCGGAAGTATATATGCTCGGCAATACCGTAACCGTTTCGGAGAGCCAGCAGGAGGCGATGATTCAGGCCTCAAAGTATACGAGACATCTGGCACCTGCGGGCGACTATGTCGACTACTATGAGTTTATCACCAAGGTGGCCGGACAGGATCTTTTTGTAGGTCTTACATATGACCTTGCCGAAATCAATGAAACGATCGCCGTGCAGACCAGGAACGGAACAATTGCGGCGGTAATCTACCTGATGCTCCTGTTCGCAATACTGCTTCTCGTCGTACTCTTCTTCGTTGTCCGTCCTCTGAAAGTAATTCAGAAGAACATCGGAACCTATAAGGCCACGAAGGACAGCAAAACGGTTGAAGAGGGTCTGAAATCAATAAGGGTCCACAATGAAATCGGCGAGCTCTCATCGGATGTCTTCAGTCTCGCCGAAGAGATGGACACATACATCGCAAACATAAAGGACATGACGGCCGAGAGTGAGCGTATCAATGCCGAGCTCTCGCTTGCCACGCGAATCCAGGCGGATATGCTGCCCAGCATTTATCCCGCATATCCCGACAGACACGAGTTTGAAATCTACGGCTCAATGGATCCCGCAAAGGAGGTCGGAGGAGACTTCTACAACTTCTTCCTCATTGATGATGATCATCTCTGCCTGACAATCGCGGACGTCTCCGGCAAGGGTGTTCCGGCTGCGCTGTTCATGATGGTCACTGAAATCGTAATTGCGGAAAATGCGCAGGGCGGCAAGACTCCTGCGCAGATACTGATGGACACGAACAACGCCATCTGTGAGTACAACCGTGAGGAGATGTTCGTCACCGTCTGGGTCGGAATACTTGAAATTTCAACCGGTAAAATAATCGCGGCCAACGCCGGACATGAGTATCCGATAATCACTGATGAAAACGGGGATTTTCAGATTTTCAAGGACAAGCACGGCTTTGTCATCGGCGGTATGTCCGGAATAAAATATACGGATTATGAGATGCAGCTCAAGCCCGGTTCAAAACTTTTCCTTTACACCGACGGTGTGCCGGAGAGTACGAACAAGAAGGATGAACAGTTCGATCTTGAACGGGCCCTTGCAGTTTTAAACAGTAATAAGGACTGCACTCCGGAAGAACTCACACGGGCCGTCAAGGCCGCAGTGGAAGAGTTCGCTGACGGTGCGGAACAGTTCGACGATATAACCATGCTTTGTCTTGAATATAATGGTGGGTCAGATATGGGTATTAAAACTGAAGCAAACGAATCTAACCTTGACAAAATCCTTGATTATGTCAGCGCGAAATTTGAGGAGGCCGGTGCCTCCCCGAAGGTGATCACGGAACTTGCCATTGCCGTTGAGGAAATATACATAAATGTAGCTCACTACGCCTACAAGCCCGATACCGGCCCCGCAACGGTAAAAGTCGATATCGACAAGGAAAACAGAGTGGGCACAGTCACCATCTCTGACAACGGAAAACCGTACAATCCCCTTGAGAGAGAGGATCCCGACATAACCGCATCTGCCGAGGACAGGCCGATAGGCGGTCTCGGAATCCTGATGACAAAGAAACTTGTCGACGAGGCGGAGTACGAGTACAAAGACAATCAGAATGTGATGAAACTCAAAAAGACATTCTGATAAAAGAGATATTAAAACAGTGAAAAAAACAGATTCCGTCCTAAAACGGAGTCTGTTTTTTTGCCTAATTAAAGCTTGCCGATTTGGTTAATTTGCACAATTGAATTTGCCCTTCAATGTCTTGATTTGTTAATATTCTATATTCTATAATGGGAGTGAGTTATGGGCTGTGAAATTGCCCGGAAGGAGGAAAATTATGAAAAGACTTATTGCAATTTGTTTAGCGCTCGTTCTTGTGTTCAGCCTTGCGGCCTGCACCAAGGGCGGCGGCGGAACAGACGCAAAGAAGGGTTCGGTTTACTTCCTTAACTTTAAACCTGAGGCTGATGAGGCATGGCAGGCTATCGCCAAGTCCTACACCGAGCAGACAGGCGTACAGGTTAAGATAGTTACGGCTGCATCGGGCGAGTATGACAAGACTCTCGCAGCTGAGCTTGACAAGGACGCCGCTCCCACAATGTTCCGGGTCGGTAATGTAGGCGCTGTTGAGACATACGGTGACTACTGCTATGACCTCAAGGGTTCCAAGTTCGAGGGTGAACTTACAACAGACGCTTACAACCTCTATGATGCTAACGGTAAGCTCTGCTCAATCGGTTACTGCTACGAGTGCTACGGCATTATCGTAAACAAGGCTCTCCTTAAGCAGGCCGGCTATGAGCTTTCCGACATCAAGGACTTCGCTTCTCTCAAGAAGGTTGCTGACGACATTCACGCCCGCGCAGCTGAGCTCGGTTTTGATGCATTCACAAGCGCAGGTCTTGACGGTTCTTCATCCTGGAGATTCTCAGGCCACCTTGCAAATATGCCTCTTTACTATGAGTTCCGCGATGACGGCGTAAAAGAGCAGCCTGCAACAATCAAGGGCACATACCTTGATCTCTTCAAGAACATCTGGGATCTCTACATCACAGACTCAGCTACAACAGGCGCAGCTGTAGTTACAGCTACAGGTGACGAGTCCGAGGCAGAGTTCTATGAAGGCAAAGCCGCTTTCTATCAGAATGGTTCCTGGGAGTATGCAAGCCTTACAGAGAAAGGCATGAAGGCTGAAGACCTCGCCATGATTCCGATTTACTGCGGAGCTGAAGGCGAAGAGAAGGCCGGCCTTTGCTGCGGAACAGAGAACTGCTGGGCAGTCAATGCCACAGCTTCCAAGGCTGACATAGAAGCTACTCTTGACTTCATGTATTGGATGGTAACATCTGAAGAAGGCACAAAGATGATGGCTGAACAGTTCGGCCCCTGCCCGTTCAAGAAGGCTGCCACACCTGAAAACGTATTCTTTGCTCAGGCAAATGACTACACAGCTGCCGGCAACTATGTTGTAACATGGGCATTTAACTGGACCCCTGCAGTTGATGACTGGCGCGCCGGCGTCGTTGACGCTCTCGCTCAGTACACCGCAAAGGGCGGTTCATGGGATAAGGTAAAGGAAGCATTTGTTGACGGTTGGGCAACACTCTATGCTAAAGACCACGCTTAATCCCTGAGTAATCTTTAAGCTTTCGGGGCGGGCGTATTTCGCGCCCGCCCTTATCTTTGTAAAAGGGTGGAATGCATTTGACGGCTTTAAACTCAAAACTTATCAGGCGTCCTATCCAGCGTTACGTCTGGCTGTTTCTGCTTCCGACATTCGCTGCTTTCTGTATAGGATTCCTTTATCCTTTCTTCAAAGGATTCTACCTGTCTTTCTGTAAATTCAGAATCACTAAAGACGCGACTTTCACGGGCTTTGAAAACTATAAGTCGATTTTCCATGATACAAGTTTTCTCCACGCCTTCTGGTACACCGCTCTTTTCGCGGCGGTATCACTCATTTTCATAAATGTCTTTGCATTTATAATCGCGTATTTTCTGACCCAGGGTATAAAAGGTGCAAACCTTTTCCGTACGGTATTCTTCATGCCGAACCTCATCGGCGGTATCGTACTCGGATATATTTGGTCAATGATATTTGACGGTATTCTGATAAGATACAACACTGCCGTTACACTTGAGACAAAGTACGGTTTCTGGGGTCTCATAATTCTCATCTGCTGGCAGCAGATAGGATATATGATGATTATCTACATCGCCGGTCTTCAGGCTATCCCCGAGGATATGATGGAGGCCGCTGAGATAGACGGAGCTTCAAAGTGGCAGAAACTTTGGAAGATCACCATTCCCAACATGATGCCTTCCTTCACAATCTGCACATTCCTGTCACTGACGAACGGATTCAAGCTCTATGACCAGAACCTTGCTCTGACAAACGGCCGTCCCTACATCCAGGAGGGCGGTACGGTCATCAAGACCACGCAGATGCTTGCGCTCAACATTGTGGACTCGTTCTACTCAAGCCTCACAAACAGAGGCCCGGGCCAGGCTAAGGCAGTTGTATTCTTTATTCTTGTTGCGGGCATAAGCATAGCTCAGCTTACCTTTACCCGCAGGAAGGAGGTACAGCAATAATGAAACGAGAAGTACAGAGAAAGCGCATGCTGAGTGTTGCTTTTGCGCTCATTTCGATATTCTACCTCTTTCCCGTTTTCGTTGTTCTGATGAACTCATTTAAGTCGAACGGCTCAATCAACACGGAGACGTTTGCTCTCCCGAATGAGAGCTCCTTCATGGGACTTCAGAACTATATTAAGGGCATGACCTTCGGCAACTATCCGTTCTTTAAGTCCGTATTCTTCAGTTTCTTCATAACTGTTGTTTCATCGGCACTTATCCTGCTCTGCTGCTCAATGGCCGCATGGTATATCGCGAGGGTCGGAGATAAGGCGTGCAATACGGTTTATTACCTCTGCGTTTTCTCCATGGTAGTGCCTTTCCAGATGGTCATGTTTACATTGTCCCGTACGGCTGACAAGCTCGCGCTTGATACGCCGTGGACGATTCCCGTTGTCTATCTGGGATTCGGAGCGGGCCTCGCGATTTTCATGTTTGTCGGATTCGTAAAATCGATTCCCCTGGAAATTGAGGAGGCCGCTGCGATAGACGGTTGCGGACCTATCCGTACATTCTTCATGGTGGTTCTTCCGATGCTCAAGCCTACACTTATCTCAGTCGGCGTACTTGAGATAATGTGGGTATGGAACGACTACCTTCTTCCTTACCTCGTGCTCGACAGGAATCAGTATATGACAATACCGATTCACATCCAGTACCTGAAGGGAAGCTACGGAACGGTGGATATGGGTGCCACAATGGCCCTCATTCTGCTTTCGATTGTTCCTGTAATAATATTCTACTTAATCTGCCAGAAGCACATTATCAAGGGTGTTGCGGCAGGTGCAGTAAAGGGTTAACAGTATGATTAAAAGAAGCAGCGGTATTCTGATGCCGGTGTCCTCACTGCCGTCGCCGTACGGCATAGGCACACTGGGTAAAGCCGCTTACGATTTTGTTGATTTTCTCAGCGATGCAAACCAGTCCTGGTGGCAGATGCTGCCGCTTGGCCCGACAAGTTACGGCGACTCACCCTACCAGAGTTTCTCCACCTTTGCCGGAAATCCGTACTTTGTCGATCTCGATATGCTTGTTGAGGACGGTCTTCTTCAGAAGAGCGACCTTAAAGGCATGGATTTCGGCACTGAAGAGACTAAGGTTGACTACGCAAAAATCTACATAAGCAGATTTGACGTACTCAGAAAAGCGGTCGCGAATTCTACCGGCAGAGACGAAGAGGGCTTTAAGAAATTCTCGGAAGAGAATGCCTGCTGGCTGCACGACTATGCACTCTACATGGCCGTAAAGTGCAAAAACGACATGAAGTCGTGGCTCGAATGGGATGATGAGGACATACGTCTTCACAGGCCCGAAGCCGTGGAGCGTTACAGCGAAGAACTTAAGGACGATGTATTCTTCTACGAATATGTTCAGTACCTCTTCTTTAAACAGTGGGATGCGCTGAGGGCCTATGCCAAAGAGGCCGGTATCGGCATAATAGGCGACATACCCATTTACGTCGCCCTCGATTCCGCAGATGTCTGGGCAGATCCGAAGCAGTTTCAGCTCGATGAGAAGAACTGTCCTAAAGAGGTGTCAGGCGTGCCGCCGGACTATTTCTCGAAGGACGGACAGCTCTGGGGCAACCCCCTCTATGACTGGGACTTCATGAAGTCGGACGGATACGGCTGGTGGATACGCCGCATAGAGGGCGCGCAGCGCCTCTATGACGTAATCCGTATTGACCATTTCAGAGGCTTTGAAGCCTACTGGGCAGTGCCCTTTGACGCTGAGACGGCCAAGGACGGCCGTTGGGTCAAAGGCCCCGGAATGGACCTCGTAGGCACTCTGAAAAACTGGTTCTGGAACATTCAGTTCATCGCGGAGGATCTGGGCTTCCTGACCGACGAGGTCAGGGATCTCCTGAGAGAATCAACATTCCCCGGAATGAAGATTCTTCAGTTCGCGTTTGATTCACGCGAACCTTCAAACTATCTTCCTCACACATATGATGAGAACTGTGTATGCTACATCGGTACACATGACAATACAACAATTATGGCATGGAAGGATGAGACGAAGAAGGCGGATCTGAAATTCGCGCAGCAGTACCTCGGACTCAATAAGGAAGAGGGCCTCGCGTGGGGTATGATACGCGGCGGCATGAGTTCAGTTGCTTCACTCTTCATAACCCAGATGCAGGACTATCTGGAACTCGGCGCCGAGGCCCGTATGAACACACCGGGCACGGTCGGCGGAAACTGGCAATGGCGCATGACAAGTAAGCAGATTACAAAAAAGCTGACTGAAAGAATTGCCGAGACCACAAGAATATACGGAAGGAGTAACGATAAATGGCTGAAGTCATTTTACGAGACATAAAGAAGGTTTACCCTCACTCCGAAACAAAGAGAACCGGACTTTTCAAAAAGAAGAAGGTAACGGAACAGCACAGGGTAAGTCATCTGAAGATAACCGAAGAGGGTGTAGTTGCCGTTGACAATTTCAACCTCGAAATAAAAGATCAGGAATTCATTGTTCTTGTCGGCCCGTCAGGATGCGGTAAGTCCACGACCCTCCGCATGATAGCGGGTCTTGAGGACATAAGCGGCGGCGAGCTCATCATAGACGGCAATGTCATGAATGACGTACCGCCGAAAGAGCGTGATATAGCCATGGTTTTCCAGAACTATGCCCTTTATCCGCATATGACTGTGCGTGAAAACATGGCTTTCTCCCTGAAAATTAAAGGTCTTCCGAAGGAAGAGATAGAAAAGAAGGTTGAGGAGGCTGCTGAGATACTCGATATCACGCAGTATCTTGACAGAAAGCCGAAGGCCCTCTCGGGCGGCCAGCGCCAGCGTGTCGCCATCGGCCGCGCCATTGTGCGTAATCCCAAGGTCTTCCTCATGGATGAGCCGCTCTCAAACCTTGATGCGAAACTTCGTAACCAGATGCGCGCAGAGATAATTAAACTCCGTTCGCGTATCAATACAACCTTCATTTATGTAACCCACGACCAGACCGAGGCTATGACGCTCGGTGACCGGATAGTTATCATGAAGGACGGAGAAGTCCAGCAGATAGGTACTCCGCAGGAAGTTTTCGATCATCCTGCAAATCTCTTTGTTGCCGGATTTATAGGCATGCCGCAAATGAATATGTTCGATGCGGAGCTTGTCAGGGACGGCGACAAGTATTGTGTAAAGCTTGAAGACTTTACAGTTGAGCTTTCCAAGGAAAAGACAGAGCGTATGCTCGCCAAAGATGTTCAGTCGCAGCCGGTGACGTTGGGCGTAAGACCCGAGCATGTTGAGCTTGCGAAGAAGGGTGTTGACGCCACTGTCGACGTATCCGAGATGATGGGCTCTGAGGTACACCTCCATGTAAATGTTGAGGGCAAGGATGCCATAATCATCGTACCCACACTTGATCTCGAAAGTTCAGATTTCAAGATGGGCGACAAGGTGACCTTTAATTTCGGAGGCAATGTAGCCCACATCTTCTCCAGGGAAGATGAGAAGAACCTGGAGTGGTAAACCGCGCAGGTACAGGGAAAACAGTCCGATAAAGCAATGAAATGACTTTCGGGGAGCATGGCTCTTCGCAGCGGCGATATACTTCTCGATGACCACGAGGGCGGCTGTGTCCTCTACGAGAAGAGAGAACTCGTTGAAGAACTTATCGCTCAGTATCAGCACGCATAAGAAAAAGAACAAAGGCAGGCTTGGTTTCAAGCCTGCCTTTTTATGTTCAGTTTTACCACTTCGGTTTCGTTGTTTATGCGCGGAATGGGTCCTCCCGTGTTGGCAAGTCCGGTTGTGACGAGAAGACGGTTGTCGTAGAAACCTTTGGTGTACTTCGGGAATATGCCCTGCCCGGGTGAGAACAGCCCGCGGTTTTTTATCCTTATCTGGCCACCGTGCGCGTGCCCCGAGATTATGAGATCAATTTCGGGATGGCTGTCCTTTAGGTATTTGCCGTAGTGCTCGGGGCAATGGTTAAGAAGTATCGTGAACTGATTGTTGTCTTCAAAATCGCGCAGCCAGTCGGTTTCCGTGCGCGGTGTCCTGCCGCCTATGATTATGTCCCCTTTAAAGAGTGACCATGAATTATCAAGAAGCGTAACACCTGTATCGATTATTTCTTTTGCCGAGAGTATCGGATATGAAATCTCGTGGTTTCCGTAAGAGAAGAAGGTCGGAGCGATTTTAACGCACTCCTCAAGGAAGGATATGGCTTTGTCGTGCCACTTCCTGTGGCGGTCGACAATGTCCCCGACGACGAATATCGCGTCAGGTTTTATTTCTTCGGTAAGTTTCAGCGCCTCATCGTACGGCCTGTTATGGAGGTCGGACATGACGGCAAAGACATAGTCCTTCTTAACTTCCTTTGTTTCAAATGTGTACTCAGTTATCTTCATGGATGAACTCCCTAAGTTTATTTACGTATTTTATATTGCATTCGGCATCTATCAGGAGGCCCTGATCCTCATACTTCTCACTGTAGACCTTGCCGTCCTCTCGCACCATGTTCGCCTCTTTGAGGGCATTGTAGGGGAAGAGGTAGGTGTGGCGCTCCCTGTCCTTCGGCAGGGCGTCCTCAATGGCTCTGAGGAGTTTCTCTATGCCGTTTCCGCGCAGGGCGGAGATATAGACTGTATTGCCTATGGTGGGAACATCGTTCAAGTTGTAGATGAGGTCACACTTGTTCATGACATTGACAGTGGGTCTGTCGCCGGCGCCGAGCTCGAGGAGCAGGTCGCGTGTCACGGTCAGGTGCTCGGCAGAGCACGGGTCTGACGCGTCACAGACATTCAAGATGACATCGGCGGAGGCGGTCTCTTCAAGTGTGGACTTGAAGGCTTCAACCAGATTGTGCGGAAGCCTGCGGACCAGACCGACTGTGTCTATGAGCATTACCTCCCTGCCTGAGGGGAGGGTGAGCGCCTGACTCTTCGGGTCGAGTGTGGCAAAGAGTTTGTTCTCGGCAAGGACACCCGCCTGAGTCAGATGGTTCATGAGGGTGGACTTGCCCGCGTTTGTGTAACCTACGATTACGACGGTCTGAACACCGTCCTTTTTTCTTCTTGTACGCTGGTAGTTCCTGCGCTTCTCGACATCTTTGAGTTCACGCTTTATGGCGTCTATTCTGCGGTGTATGTGGCGGCGGTCGGATTCTAGTTTGGATTCACCGGGGCCGCGCGTGCCTATGCCGCCGCCGAGCCTTGAGAGCTCGGCGCCCTGTCCGCCAAGGCGCGGCAGCATGTACTGAAGCTGGGCGAGCTCCACCTGGAGCTTGCCTTCCTTTGACTTCGCGTGCTGGGCAAAGATATCAAGTATGAGAGTAGTACGGTCAATTACTTTGAACTTTGTGTACTTCTCTATGTTTCTCTGCTGTGAGGGAGAGAGCTCGTCATCAAAGATAAGTACATCTATGTTATCGTATTGATAGAAGTCCTTGATCTCATCGAGTTTTCCCGGGCCTAAAAAGAGGGCCGCGTCGGGAGCGGGCCGCGCCTGTATGACAGTCGCGACGACCTCCGCGCCCGCCGTTTTTGCGAGCTCGCGAAGCTCCTCTATGGACACCTCGGCATCAAATTCGCCGGTGTCCACGGAGCACAGAATCGCCCGCTCGGGCCTTAAGTTTTCTTCGTTTTCGTACATAATTTGTCCTTAGAGAGGTATTACAATGCCGATTACGGCAGCGAGGATTATAAAGAATATCGGGTGAATCTTTTTGATCTTCGGAAGCTGCAACAGTATGAAGAATACCGCGAAGAGCAGCAGGCAGTGCCAGTTGAAACCTGTCTCCGGGAAGACGGCGCTCATAAAGACCGTGAAGCAGGCTGAGAGGATAAGACCGAGGCCTGCGGGACGCAGAGCTGCAAATGTCTTCTGGACCCTGTCGTTCTCCTTGTACTTCTGCCAGAAATTGTAGATTATGAGAATACACAGGAATGACGGCAGAATAAGAGACAGGGTTGTGACAATGCCTCCGAAAATGCCAAGCGATTTTACGCCGGCATAAGTGGCGACGTTCACGCCTATGGGGCCCGGAGTGGACTCCGCGACGGCCACCATGGTGGTGAGGTCATCGACCGTGAACCAGTCGGGATGAACTTCTGCTATCTTGTGAAGGAAAGGGAGCGTCGCGAGACCTCCGCCCACTGCAAAGAGACCGGTCCGGAAGAAGTTTATGCACATTAGGAGGATTTTATTCATCATTCTTTACCTCCTTTTCCTTCGGCCTCGCGTCAAAGACGAAGAGACCCAGTATGCCGGCAACGATGATGACGGCAACGGGGGAGGAACCGAGAAAAGCGACCGTAACAAAGCCGGCAATAAGTATGCCGATCTGTATGGGGCTTTTTACGGCCTTTATGATAAGCTTGTATGTGGATGTCAGGATGAGTGCCGCAACGGCGCAGCGCACACCGACAAGCGCCTTTATGACATAGGGGTTTTCGGCATAGTTTTTAAAGAGAGTCGCAATCAGCGTGATGATTATAAGGCTCGGCGCGACTACGCCAAGGGTTGCAAAGGCGGCACCGAGTACGCCTTTTTCCTTTCTTCCGATGAATGTGGCCGTGTTGACCGCGATGACACCCGGAGTACACTGGCTCATGGTATAGATGTCAAGCATCTCTTCCTTTGTGACCCAGTGGTTGTTGTCAACGGCTTCTTTCTCCATGAGGGGCAGCATGGCATAGCCGCCGCCTATGGTAAAGAGGCCTATCCGGAAGAAGGCAAAGAAGAGTTTAAAGAGAGTTTTCATAATTACCTTCCCAGGAGTTCGTCTATTGAGACGTCAAGTGTATTTGCTATCGCGAGCAGTTCATAGTCATTTATGCCTCTGTGCTGCCCCTCGATTTTCGAAAGGCCGGAGCTCGTGATGTCGACGCCCTGAAGGGCCAGGGACTCAATCATCTCGACCTGCTTTATGCCTTTCTCTTTTCTGATTGCTTCAATCCTCGCTCCGGAGATGTTCTTGTCTCCCCGAAGCTGTTCTCTGATCCTCAGAATAATCACCCCTATATTTCCATTATGGAAAATATTATATTCCAAATTGGAAAATAAATCAACGTTCCTTGAATATAAAGTATATAAGTGTTAAAATTGTTTTATCTTTTTGCTGTGGAGGTTTTATCATGAAAGAGTACTATGACAGCAAACTTAATCTCACCATGCTCACGGACTTCTATGAGCTGACCATGGCGAACGGTTACTTCGAGCATGGCCTTGGTGAGAAAATCGGTTACTTCGACATGTTCTACCGCACCATTCCCGACAAGGGCGGTTTTGTCATCATGTGCGGTGTCGAGCAGGTAATCGACTATATGAAGAAACTCAAGTTCACGGATGAGGATATCGCGTATCTCCGCACCCGCGGCTTCAATGAGGACTTCCTTACGTATCTTAAGAACTTCAAGTTTGAGTGCGATGTATGGGCCATACCCGAAGGCACTCCCGTATTCCCGGGTGAGCCGATTATAAAGGTGCGCGGTCCCATGATCCAGGCACAGTTTCTTGAGACAATGGTACTCCTCATAATAAATCACCAGAGCCTTATCGCCACCAAGGCGAACAGGGTTGTACGTGCGGCCGAGGGCCGCGGCGTAATGGAGTTCGGCTCACGCCGCGCGCAGTCCTCGCAGGCCGCCATCTTCGGCGCCCGCGCCGCGTATATCGGCGGATGCATAGGCACGGCCTGCACAATCGACGGCCGCGACTACGGTATCCCGGCCCTCGGCACAATGGCCCACAGCTGGGTACAGCTTTTTGACTCCGAGTACGATGCCTTCAAGGCATATGCCGAGACATATCCCGACAACTGCACACTGCTTGTCGACACATACAACGTAATCAAGTCAGGCATACCCAATGCCATCAAGGTCTTCAATGAGGTTGTCGTACCCGCGGGCTTCCGTCCGAAGGGTATCCGCATAGACAGCGGCGATATTACATACCTCTCCAAGAAGGCCCGCCAGATGCTCGATGAGGCAGGTTTCCCTGATTGCGGTATCTGCGCATCCAACTCACTTGATGAATACATCATCCGTGATATGCTCCTTCAGGGCGCGAAGGTTGACTCCTTCGGCGTAGGCGAGAGACTCATCACCAGCTCCTCGCATCCCGTACTCGACGGCGTCTACAAGCTTGTCGCGGTAGAGGAAGACGGCAAGGTAATCCCGAAGATCAAGATCTCCGAGAACGTCGCAAAGATCACGACTCCCTGCAACAAGGAAGTCTATCGTTTCTATGACAAGGCCACGGGCAAGGCTGAGGCTGACGTACTCACAATAGTAGGTGAGACTATTGACGAGTCCAAACCCTACCTTCTCTTTGACCCGAACTACACCTGGAAACAGAAGGAAATCACAAACTATGAGGCCAAGCCTCTTCTTGTACAGATTTTCAGGCACGGTGAGTGCATAGTCGAAGAGCGCAGCGCGAAGGAGATTCAGGAATATTGCAAGGCTCAGCTTGACACACTCTGGGACGAGTGTCTCCGTTTCGAGCACCCGCACCAGTACTGGGTTGACTACTCACAGGCTCTCTACACCGAGAAATACAGACTTCTCAAGGAGTTCAGCTCAAAAGTATGAGACAGTATGACACGATAATATGGGACCTTGACGGCACTCTGCTCAACACGCTTGAGGACCTTAAAAATGCCGTCAACTACTCATGTGAAAAACTCGGTTATGCGACGCACAGCCTTGAAGAAATCCGTACCTTCGTCGGCAACGGCGTAAAGCGTCTTATGGAACTCTCCATACCTGACGGCAGGAACAATCCCCGCTATGACCTCTCATACGATTATTTCAACGAGTACTATAAAGACCACAGTCTGGACAACACCAAACCATATGAAGGCGTAACAGACGTAATAAAGCAACTCAAAGAAAAAGGCGTAAAACAGGCCATAGTCTCCAACAAAATTGACTACGCCGTAAAGACCTTAAATGACAACTTCTTCCAAGTTGACATAGCCCTCGGTGTCACAGATGACCTGCCCAGAAAACCGGCCCCCGACATGGTCTGGAAGGCGATGGACCAATTAGGAGCCACCCCTGAAACAACCGTTTACATAGGCGATTCAGAAGTAGACCTGAAAACAGCCGAAAACTCAAACCTCGACTGTATTTCCGTCCTCTGGGGTTTCCGCAAACGAGAAGAAATCGAACCCTTTGGCCCCATGTGTATGGTTGAAACGCCTGATGAGATTTTAAAGTACATAAAGTAAAAAGAAAACCGGAAGCGAAAGCTTCCGGTTTTTTGTTTTATGAGTAGGTGCTGATTATTTCCTCGGCGACTTCGCGTCTGGAAATACAGCGGTCCATTGCCTGTTTTTCTATGTACCTGTGGGCGTCTGGCTCTTCCATCTTGAGCTCGGAGATGAGAATCCATTTGGCCCTGTTTACCACCCTGATCTCAACCATCTTCTCTTCGAAGGAGAGGGTCTTTTTCTGAATCTTGCGAAGACGCTTTATGGTGACCTCCATCCAGTCGAGCGCAAGTGCGAGCATAGGCAGGGGAGAAGGTTTTGAAAGCAGGTAGACGCCCTGTTCGGATGTCTTGTCGTAGAATTCCCCGTAGATGTCGGAAGAGAGCAGGAACAGTACGACGGAATCGTTTGACTGAGAGATGTCTGTCGCAAATCTGAGCCCTGCATCGTCCGGAAGAGGCGAGTTTATGATTACGAAATCGTAAGCGCGCTCGTTCCACTCCCTTTCGGCCGCGCTTATGCTCGATACGAAACATATCGGGCGGTAGTGCGACTCATTTAAGAGAGAACGGAGACTCGTATTCAGTTTTTCGGTCGATGAGACGACCAGAACACTAAAGAGGCGCTTTTCTAAACTCATAGGGCTGACCTTTGCTCGTGGTTATGATTTTGTGTAGAAAGAGAGTATTTCGGAAGGAAGGTGTTCCTTCAGGAATTCACTTTTTGTTGCGATTGATTTTGCTTCCTCGAGAGTGTCGGGAAGGGAGCCGTAATTGTCTGACGGAGTCAGGTTGTTTGTTATGCCGTCAAGGGCTGCATAGATGATGAGGGCAAAGGCCAGGTAAGGGTTTGCCATGGGGTCCGCGGAGCGCAGCTCAACCCTGTGGGTGTCAGCGGCGAACGCGGGCACGCGTAAGAGTTCGGTGTACTTGCCGTCTACGCAAACTATGGCCTTCGGGGCCTTGTGATGGCCGTGCCTCTTGTACGAGCCTTCGACGGGGTTCAAGAATACGGTGATATCTTTTATGTTTTTCAGAATACCCGCAATCATGGCCTTGAACGGGTCATCGTTTTTGTCGGTTGTCACAGATATGTTGATATGGAAACCGTTGCCCGCCTTGTCGGCTATGGGCTTCGGTGAGAAGTCGGCAAAGAAACCGTTTCTGTTCGCGATTGTCTTTACGACACGCTGGAAGGTTTCAGCATTGTCTGCCGCGACGAGGGGTCTGGAATAACGGAAGTCAATCTCGTTTTGTCCGGGACCTTCCTCGTGGTGAGAGGATTCGGGGCTGATTCCCATCTCCTCAAGCGTTAGGCAGATTTCACGGCGGACATTCTCTCCCTTGTCCTCAGGAGCGATGTCCATGAAACCCGCGCAGTCGCAGGGGATATCTGTCGGTCTGCCCTCGTCATCGAGGCGGAAGAGGTAGAACTCCTGCTTGGTGCCGATATTGAATTCGTAGCCTTTTTCTTTTGCGTATTCCACGGCTCGGCTTAAGACTTCCCTGGTGTCGCACTCAAACGGTCTGCCGTCCGAGTACTTAATCTTTGAAAACATCTGGACCACACGGCCGTGCTCGGGGCGCCACGGAAGCGGAATGAGAGTGCCCGGCTCCGGGACGAGGAAGAGCTCACCCTGCTTTGCGCATTCGAAACCCGTAATGGCAGAGGCATCAAAAGGGATGCCCTGTTCGAAGGCGCGAGGGAGCTCTGACGGCATTATGGAGATGTTCTTCTGATGTCCGTAGATGTCGCAGAAGGCCAGACGTATGAATTTTACGTCTTCCTCATTCACATACTGGATGATTTCTTCGTTTGAATACTTCATAAATTTCTCCTGTGTCAGTTGGGCACATACATACGCTTGTAAGGATTTTTGCTGTCGGGAATCACCACAGTAAAAGGTCCTGAGAGTATGTCATTTAGGTTTAAACCGAATGTTTCGCAGTACTCGGTCAGGTAGTTCCTGATTTCCTGAAAATCTTCTTCGTTTGCCGGTCTGGCGGTTACCTGTTCGGGGAAAATGACGTTCTCGCATTCTGAGCGGAGGAACATCTTGCCGCCGTGCATTCCCGTGCAGGGGAAGAAACCGACAATTTTGTCTTCGGGCGTATCAAGGTTCAGGACGACTATTACGCCGCCGGCCTGGTACTCGCCCAGGAAACTTCCGGCTTTGCCGCCGATTATCATAACGGGATATTTGTCCTGATAGGCTTTCATGTGGATGCCGGCGCGGTATCCTGCGTTGCCTCTGACGTATATCCTGCCACCGCGCATGGCGTAGCCGGCGGCATCGCCGATATTGCCGTGAACGACAATTCTGCCGTCGTTCATGGTGTCGCCGACGGCGTCCTGGGCATTGCCGAGGACCGTTATGTTAGCGCCGTTTAAGTAGGCGCCCAGCGCATTGCCGGGTATGCCGGAGACGGTGATGTCCTTGCCGGACATGCCTGCGGCTATGAAACGCTGGCCGCAGCATCCGTCTACCGAACAATCTTCTTTCGTGCTTCTGAGCTTTTCGTTTATGTCTGAATGTTCAAGGCTTTCTGCCGAAAAAGACAACATATTATACCATACCTCCAAATTTTTTTCTACGCAGATCGGGAGAAAAAGCGGCTGTGGTGGCCGACTGTTTCAGTATCTCGAAATTGAGGGATGAGAGGGGCGTCTTTTCGCGGATAAGCGATGTATAGATTCCCGCCCTTTCTTCTTTACCTATGATAATGAAACCTTTAAGTAAATCGTCCTTTGTGAAGAGACGCTTTATTGAATCCTCCGTCTTGTCCTCATAGAGGTCGCCCTCATAAGTTCCCGCCGTCATGGCGTGGAAGCCGAAGAAACCGATTGAGTTCATCGGAATTGCATTGTTGAAGCTCTCTTCACCGCCCGCCATGGAGACGCCTGCGGCATGCCCCTGCATGTAGGCATTGGGCAGGATAGCGAGGACACGTTTTTGTCCGAGCGATATGTCCTCGCCCTCGGTGCAGTCACCGGCGGCGTAGACATTTTTAAGTGTCGTGGCCATACGGCCGTCGACTATGATACCTCTGTTTACTTCGCCGCCGGCATCGGCAACGAGGGAGGTGTTCGGACGTACACCTACTGCCAGAATCAGGATATCGAATTCAACTGTCTTTCCGCTCTTCATCACTGCTTTGTCCCTGTCGAAGGATACCGCACTGTCTCCGAGCAGGAATTTGATGCCGTTCTCCTCGAGGTGCTTCTGCATAAGCGCGGCGCATTCTGTGTCAAGGATGCTGGAGAGGACGCGCTCGGCGAGGTCGCAGACGGTGATCTCTTTTACGCGGTTCTTTAAACCTTCGGCGCATTTGAGGCCTATGAGGCCGGCGCCGACGATGAGGACGCGTTTGCTCTCGTCAGCGACCGCGTCAATCGCGAGCGCGTCATCGAGAGTCATGAAGGAGAACTTGCTCTCCACCGTGTCGAGGCCTTCAAACGGAGGGACAAAGGGTGAAGAGCCTGTGGAGACGCAGACTTTGCCGAAAGGGATTGTTTCGCCGCTGTCCAGAAGAATTTCACCCTTTTCCGGATCAAGTTTTTCGGCCTTTTTACCGTATATTACATCGACTCCCATATTCTCATAAAAGTCGGGGCTGCGGTAATTCATATGGTCAAGGTCGGTTTTTCCTTCCAGGAAGTATGAGATGAGAGGACGGCCGTAGGCCGCGTGATTCTCACCGGAAATTACTGTGATGGTACCGGTCTTGTCGACACTGCGGATGCCTTCAATACAGCCGATGCCGGCAATGCTGTTACCGATAATCAGATAGTCACTCAATTTGCGGCACCTCTCTCTTCATAGACTATGGCTTTATTCGGGCAGCCCGTGACACAGGCGGGTTCACCGCAGCTGTTTTTAAGACAGAGTTCACATTTCTGCATGATTCCGTCCTCGCTCGGTGAGAGCGCGCCGTAGGGACAAACAAGGACACATGTGAGGCATCCGACACATTTGTCACGGTCAACGGTTATGACTCCTTCTGAGACGGACAGGGCACCCGCAATACAGCTTTTGACGCATATGGGGTCAGTGCAGTGTCTGCAGGAGACCGCATAGGTCACTTTTTCGTTGCCTTCAATGTGGATTCTCGGGAATATGGGTTTGCCCTTTAAGGCGTAGGCCATGTCGGTAAGCCCGGAATTTGCGAAGGCACAGTTATATTCACAGAGATGGCATCCGAGACACCATTCTTCATTTACATATACTCGTTTCATCTGATCACTCTCCGGCGTGGGCGATTCCGAGAATCTCCAGTTCTTTTTCATTGAGGCCGACACCGCGGAGCATGAGCCTGTTTCCGCGAAGGGCTTCAATTGAGTTTATTCCCATGGCGCCCATGATCTCCATTATCTCGTGGCGCCATGCCGTCATAAGGTTTACAAGGCGTTCCGAACCCATGTCGGGATTTAAACGCTTGACGAGGTCGGGCCTCTGTGTCGCTATACCCCAGTTACACTTGCCGGTCTGGCATGTGCGGCAGAGGTGACAGCCGAGTGCAAGCAATGCGGCAGTGGCGATATAGCACGCGTCAGCTCCGAGGGCAATCGCTTTGACTACATCTGATGCGCTTCGCACAGAACCGCCGACAACGAGGGAGACGTTGTTTCTTATTCCTTCGTCGCGGAGGCGGCGGTCGACAGACGCGAGCGCGAGCTCAATGGGGATGCCGACATTATCGCGGATTCTGGTCGGGGCGGCACCCGTGCCGCCGCGGAAACCGTCTATGGCGATGATGTCCGCGCCGCTTCTCGCTATGCCGCTCGCGATTGCCGCAATATTGTGTACGGCGGCAACCTTGACGATAATGGGCTTTTTGTATTCGGTCGCTTCCTTGAGTGAATACACGAGTTGGCGCAGGTCCTCAATTGAGTATATGTCATGATGAGGGGCGGGGGAGATGGCGTCTGAACCTTCGGGTATCATTCTTGTGCGTGATACATCGTCCACGATTTTCGTTCCCGGAAGGTGGCCGCCGATTCCCGGTTTTGCACCCTGGCCCATCTTTATCTCTATTGCGGCACCGGCCTCGAGGTATACCTCATGAACACCGAATCGTCCGCTCGCGACCTGTACTATAGTATTTTTACCATATTTATAGAAGTCCTCGTGAAGTCCGCCTTCACCGGTGTTGTAAACTATGCCGAGTTCCGTGGCCGCTCTTGCGAGCGAGCAGTGGGCGTTATAGCTTATGGAACCGTAACTCATGGCAGAAAACATAATCGGCATTGAGAGTTCAACCTGTGGAGGCAGGTCACAGATTATATTGCCTTTTTCGTCACGTCTGATCTTATCCGGTTTCTTTCCGAGGAAGACTTTTGTCTCCATAGGCTCGCGGAGCGGGTCAATGGGCGGGTTTGTAACCTGCGAGGCATTGATGAGTATCTTGTCCCAGTAGACGGGCATGGGTTTGGGATTGCCCATTGACGAGAGCAGAACGCCTCCGCTCGCCGCCTGCTTGTAGACCTCGCGGATGGTCTCGTTCTGCCAGTTGGCATTCTCCCTGAGCGTACAGTCGCTCTTTACAATCTTGAGAGCCCTTGTGGGGCAGAGGGATACACAGCGCTGACAGTTGACGCATTTTGATTCATCGCTCATCATCTTTTCGCGTTCAGTGCTGAAGAAGTGTACTTCATTGGCGCACTGTCTCTCGCATGCGCGGCAGGCTATACAGCGATCCTCGTTTCGGATTACTTCAAATTCGGGATATATGAAATCAACGGCCATTAAAGGGCACCTTCTTTCACTGTGACTATTACAGGTTCTCCGCCGGCCGGAGCCCAGATGTTCTCGGCATCAGGCTCGACCGCCCTGATGGCGGCCTCTTCGCTCGCGACGTATACCACGTCGTCCTTCTCGCCGACCACCATGGAGCGGAGCTTCAGGCGGTCATTGAGCGCCATGATGCCGCCCGTGAAACCGAGAACTATTGAGAAAGGACCGGTGACAAGCAGGCTCGGGAATACCGTGCGCAGGTAAGCCAGACGTTTCTTTGTCTCCTCGTCGGGCTCGCGTCCTATTGTGCTCCAGAACGGGGCAGCTATGACATTGGCTGCCTCGGTGAGTGTGAGACCCTGACGTCGGACAAGGTAGTCCATAATGTATGTTATTACTTCGGTATCTGTCTGGAGTGTGCATTTGTAACCGAACATCTCGATGAACCTTCTGTTCGCGTCGTAGGATGAGATTTCACCGTTGTGAACGATTGAGAAGTCGAGAAGCGTAAACGGATGTGCTCCGCCCCACCAGCCGGGAGTGTTTGTCGGATATCTTCCGTGAGCCATCCAGGAGTAACCCTCATACTCTTCGAGTTTGTAGAAGGTGCCGACATCTTCCGGGAAGCCTACGGCTTTGAAGGTACCCATATTCTTTCCGCTTGAGAAACAATATGTGCCCGAAAGTTCAGTATTGATTTTCATTACTATCCGTGCGACATATTCCCTCTCGTCGAGCTGCATGTCGGCGAGCATCGACTGAAACGGTGCCACGAAGTATCTCCAGATAAGCGGCTCATCGGTGATTTCAGGCATCTTGCGGGTCGGTATTATTTCTGCTTCGACAATTTCGAAGTACTCTTTGAGGAATGCTTCGCAGTCCTTTCTTGTAGTTCGGCTGTCAAAGAATATGTGGAGGGCATAAAAGTCCTTGTATTCGGGGTATATGCCGTAGCCGGCAAAACCGCCGCCGAGACCGTTTGATCTGTCGTGCATCGGAATCATTGATTTCACGATGTCCTCACCGGTCATTCTGTTGCCGTCCCTTGAAATGATTGCGGATATGGCGCATCCGGACGGAATGCGTATCTGGCCTTCTTTTAACATGTGACTCATTTCCTTTCGGGAAAAATAAAAGGGCGCCCATTGGCATACTTTCAGTGTATGTCAATGAACGCCTTTGCTCATTTGCAAGTATTATATTACCATAATTTCACAAAGTCAAGAAAAAACTTATGAAAATCGGCGTTTCTGCAATTTGTGAAATAAAAACTTGCAAAAAAGTGTTGACAAGTGCGAAAACGAGGAGTAGAATGTTGCACATAAAGGCAAAGGTGTCTTTGAGCTTTCGGGCTCAAAGGCGCCTTTTTTGTTTTTTCGGAAAAGGAGAATCACTATGAGTACAGTACCTGAAACATTCGGAAGCTTAGTGTTTGATGACCGCGTAATGCGCGCGACTCTTTCAGCTGAGGTTTACGCCTCCCTTCGCAAGACCATTGACGAAGGCAGCAAACTTGATATAAGCGTTGCCAATGCAGTTGCTGAGGCAATGAAGGAGTGGGCTGTCTCAAAAGGCGCAACCCATTACACCCACTGGTTCCAGCCGCTTACCGGAATTACCGCGGAGAAACATGACAGTTTCATCTCCCCGGCGCCGGACGGAAGCGTAATTATGGAGTTTTCCGGCAAGGAGCTCATAAAGGGTGAACCGGACGCGTCATCATTCCCGTCCGGCGGCCTCCGTGCAACATTTGAGGCGCGCGGCTACACTGCGTGGGACCCTACATCTTACGCGTTCATAAAGGGAAAGACACTCTGTATTCCGACCGCCTTCTGTTCATACGGCGGACCGGCTCTTGATAAGAAGACTCCGCTCCTTCGCTCAATGGAGGCGCTCAGCAAACAGGCCATCAGAATCCTTCGTCTTTTCGGCAATGACGAGGCCAAGCGTGTCGTATCCTCAGTAGGTCCTGAGCAGGAATACTTCCTTGTCACAAAGGAGATGTACGATCAGCGCCCCGATCTTCGCTTCACGGGCAGAACGCTCTTCGGTGCAAAACCCCCGAAGGGCCAGGAACTTGATGACCACTACTTCGGTGTAATCAAGCCGGGCGTTGCCGCATATATGGAGGACTTAAATGAAGAACTCTGGAAACTCGGTATTCTTGCAAAGACCGAGCACAACGAAGTCGCTCCCGCGCAGCACGAACTCGCGCCTATCTATACAACTACAAATATTGCTACTGACCACAACCAGCTGACCATGGAAATCATGCAGAAGGTTGCAGCGAGACACGGTCTTGTATGCCTGCTTCATGAAAAGCCCTTTGCAGGTGTGAACGGCAGCGGTAAGCACAACAACTGGTCGATTGCGACGGATAGCGGCCAGAACCTCCTCTCACCGGGCAAGACACCTTATGAGAATGCACAGTTTTTGCTGTTCCTCTGCGCGGTAATCAAGGCAGTCGATGATTATCAGGATCTTTTACGTCTGTCCGTTGCGACAGCCGGAAATGATCACAGACTCGGTGCCAACGAGGCTCCGCCCGCAGTTATTTCCATGTTCCTGGGCGATGAGCTGGGTGCTGTGCTTGAGGCTATTGAGACCGATAAGCCCTATAAGGGAACAAAGAAGACCCAGATGAAGCTCGGTGTTGATGTTCTTCCGATTTTTAACCGCGATACAACGGATAGAAACAGAACTTCACCGTTTGCATTCACGGGCAATAAATTTGAATTCAGAATGCTCGGCTCTTCAAACAGCATCGCCTGCGCAAACATCATGCTCAACGCGGCCGTGGCCGAGAGCCTCAGGGTCTATGCCGATCGTCTTGAGAAGGCCGCTGATTTTGAAACGGCACTCCATGAGATGATCAAAAAGACAATCAAGGATCATAAGCGCATTATCTTTAACGGCAACGGATATGATGATGCCTGGATTAAAGAGGCGACAGAGGAGCGCGGCCTTCTCAACTACCGCACGACAGCGGACTGTATGCCGCATATCCTCGACAAGAAAAACGTAAAGATGCTCACGTCACTCGGTGTCTTCACTGAGGAGGAACTTCAGTCAAGACGTGACATAATGCTTGAAAACTACTGCAAGAGCGTACTTATAGAAGCAAATACGATGGTTGAGATGGCGAGAACACAGATTGCGCCGGCCATTGAAAAGTATGCTGCGGATGTCGCGAGAGATGCGGCCGCAAAGAAAGCGGTAACACATGATCTCGCATGTTCATATGAGACAAATCTCGTAAGAAAACTTTCAGATCTCATAGACGAGATTGCCGCGGGTGCGGATGAACTCGATAAGAAACTTCTCAAGGTTGCCGATGTTGAAGACATCGTAAAACAGTCGGCAGTTATCCGTGACAAGATTCTTCCTGCAATGGCAGAACTTCGCGTGCCCTGTGACAAAGCCGAAGTAATGACGGCAAAAGAGTACTGGCCGTTCCCGAGCTATGCTGATTTGCTGTTCGGCGTTAAATAATTACTGATAATTGGGGGAATACAATCATGAGTGTGGAATTTTGGTTTTTAATCGGCGCAGCGCTGGTCTTCTGGATGCAGGCAGGTTTTGCGATGGTGGAGACAGGTTTCTCCAGGGCAAAAAATGCGGGCAATATCATAATGAAGAACCTTATGGATTTCTGCATCGGCACGGTTGTATTCTCCGTTTTGGGATACGGACTTATGATGGGTGAAGATGCTCTGTTCGGACTTGTCGGCATACCGAATCTCGATATGTTCACTCATTTTAAAGAGTTCATTGCCTCTCCGTCAGACGGCTTTACGAATGCCAGCATATTTGTCTTTAACCTCGTGTTCTGTGCGACGACCGCGACAATAGTCTCAGGCGCCATGGCGGAGCGCACGAAGTTCTCCGCATACTGTGTCTATTCGGGAATACTCTCGATGATAGTCTACCCGATAGAGGCGCACTGGATCTGGGGCGGCGGCTGGCTCTCAGCCCTCGGCTTCCATGACTACGCCGGTTCATGTGCAATCCATATGGTAGGCGGTATCGCGGCTCTCATAGGCGCCATAGCCCTTGGACCGCGTATCGGAAAGTATGTCACTGACGACAATGGCAAAGTTATTAAAGTAAACGCCATACCGGGCCACTCGATTCCTCTCGGTGCCCTCGGCGTATTCATCCTCTGGCTTGGNNGAACGGCTTCAACGGAGCTGCCGCCACGACCGCCTCTGAGCTTTCAAGCATCTTCCTTACAACGACCATAGCTCCGGCGGTTGCCACATGTACGACCATGGCGTACACATGGATTAAAAACGGCAAGCCCGATGTNNAACGCCGCGCTCGCGGGACTCGTCGGCATAACCGCCGGATGCGATGCGCTTGACGCCTTCGGCGCAGCAATAGTCGGTGTGGTATCAGGTATCCTCGTAGTTGTCGTAGTTGAAAAACTCGACATTAAGTTCCATGTTGATGATCCGGTAGGTGCCGTCGGCGTACACTGTGCGAACGGCATCTGGGGTACAGTTGCTGTCGGCCTTCTTGCAAATCCCGACGCGCCTGCCGGTCTTCAAGGCCTTCTTTATACGGGCCGTATTGGATTGCTCGGCATTCAGCTTCTGGGCATCCTCACAGTCGGTGCCTGGGCGGCGATAACAATGTTCGCGTTCTTTACTCTCCTGAAAAAGCGCGAATTCCTGCGCGCCGACCCGGCCGACGAGATGGCCGGCCTCGACCTCAGCGAGCACGGACTTCCCAGCGCCTATGCGGACTTCGTACCTGCAGTTGACAAGTATTCCGAATTCGGTCCTACCGAAAGCATTGTCGCTGTAACGGGCAGCACTCCGCCGGCTGAGGCAATCCCCGTAAAGAGGGAACCGGCTTTCGCGGGAGACGGTCACAAGTTCACGAAGGTGGAGATCGTTTTCAAGGAAGAGAAACTCTATGCGCTTAAGAACGCCATGAGCAAACTCGGTATTACGGGTATGACCGTATCCCACGTCATGGGTTACGGAATGCAGAAGGGACACACGGAATTCTACCGCGGCGTCGCGGTCGAGACCGACCTTCGTCCCAAGGTACAGATGGACATCGTCGTATCGGCAATACCCGTACGCGATGTAATTGAAACAGCAAAGAAAGTACTCTACACCGGTCACATCGGCGACGGAAAAATCTTTGTCTATGATGTTGAGAACGTGGTTAAGGTTCGTACCGGAGAAGAGGGCTATGACGCCCTCCAGGATGTGGAGTAGAGGTGATATAAATGTGTTCGATTATTGGCTGGCTCGGGCCCGTCTCAGATGAAAAGGCCTTCGCGGAAGGCTTTGCTCAGACAAAATCACGCGGGCCCGACGACAGTCGGATTATTGATGTCGGTGAGGGCGTGCTGGGCTTTCACAGGCTCTCGATTATGGGCCTCACCGACTCCGGTATGCAGCCGTTTGAAAGAAACGGCTGTTATGTCGTTTGTAACGGTGAACTTTACGGCTTTGAGAAGCTCCGCAGTGAACTGATTGAAAAGGGTTATGAATTTGCCAGTGACAGCGACTGTGAGATTATTCTGCCGCTCTACTTCGAATACGGCACGGATATGTTTTCAATGCTCGATGCCGAATTTGCCTGCATCATATATGATGCGAGGACAAAGGAATTCATAGCTGCAAGGGACCCGATAGGTATAAGGCCGCTCTACTACGGATACGACAGGGAAGGGACTATGGTCCTTGCGAGTGAGGCAAAGAACCTTGTGGGTATTTCGGATGAGATAATGCCTTTCCCTCCGGGACATTACATGAAAGACGGTAAGTTCATACCGTATTGCCTGATAGCAGAGCCCGATGAAGTCTGTCATGACGATGTAGAGACCGCGTGTGTGAAAATACGTGAAAAGCTTACGGCGGGTGTTGAGAAACGGCTTGTCTCCGATGCCAAAGTGGGATTCCTTCTCTCCGGCGGACTTGACTCCTCGCTTGTGTGCGCAATTGCGGCGAAGTGCAGCGACAAGCCGATAGAGACCTTCGCCATAGGCATGACGGAGGACGCAATCGACCTCAAATATGCAAGGGAAGTCGCGGACTTCATAGGAAGCCATCACACCGAAGTGTACATGACACCTGACGAGGTTATCGCGTCACTTGAAGATATAATCCACATGCTCGGTACATATGACATTACAACTATTCGCGCAAGTGTCGGAATGTACCTGGTGTGCAAGGCAATACATGAGAACACGGATATCCGCGTGCTTCTCACCGGCGAGATATCCGATGAACTTTTCGGTTATAAATACACCGACTTTGCCCCTTCGGCAGAGGCCTTCCAGGAGGAGGCGGAGAAGCGTGTCAGGGAGCTTCACATGTATGATGTGTTGAGGGCTGACCGCTGTATTTCCGTAAACTCCCTTGAGGCAAGGGTGCCTTTCGGGGATCTGGACTTCGTGAAATATGTCATGAGCCTTGATCCGGAGATTAAGATCAACCGCTATAACAAGGGCAAATATCTGCTCCGTCACGCATTTGAAGGACAGGGTCTCCTGCCGGACAGCATACTCTGGCGTGAGAAGGCCGCGTTTTCAGACGCGGTCGGACATTCAATGGTCGATTACCTCAAGGAATATGCAGAAGAGAAGTATTCCGATGAGGATTTCGAAATAAAGAGAAAGCAGTATTCATTCGCGCAGCCTTTTACAAAGGAGTCACTGCTTTATCGTGAAATATTTGAAAAATACTATCCGGGACAGGCAAGGATGGTCGTTGATTTCTGGATGCCGAACAAGGCCTGGGAAGGCTGTAACGTCAATGATCCGTCCGCGCGTGTACTCTCCAACTACGGAGAGAGCGGAACATAATCTGGAGGTTAATTATGTGTGGAATAGTAGGTTTTTCAGGTGTCAGACCCGCGGCGCCCGTGCTGCTTGACGGTCTGAAGAAACTTGAGTACAGAGGTTACGATTCGGCCGGTATAGCCATCATGGGCGACGCCGGTATAAGCGTCAACAAGGTGACGGGACGTATCGCGAATCTCTGCGAGAAGACGCATGACGGCGCTGACGTCCCGGGCTTTACCGGAGTCGGCCATACCCGCTGGGCGACACACGGAGCCCCGACGGAGGAGAATGCGCATCCCCATCTGAGTAACGACGGACGCTTTGCGATTGTACACAACGGTATTATCGAGAACTACATCGCCCTGAGGGAAGAACTCATAAAGGACGGATTCACCTTCCAGAGTGAGACAGATACCGAAGTTATCGTTCACTTGCTTGAGAAATATTACAAAGGCAATGTAAGGGATGCACTTATAAAGACAACAAACCGACTGCGCGGTTCATATGCCCTGGGGGTAATATGCACCGAACAGCCGGAGAAAATATTTGCGGTTCGTGAATCGAGCCCCCTGATAATAGGCGTGGGCGTGGAAGAGAACTATTTCGCTTCCGACGTGACCGCGCTTGTTGCATATACGCGCAACGCCATCTATATGGATGACGGCGAGTATGCGGAACTCACAAAGGATGCTGTAAAGGTTTTTGACTGTACAGGCAGCGAAATTAAGAAGGAAGTCACCCGGATAACCTGGGATGTACAGGCCGCCGAGAAGGGCGGCTATGAGCATTTTATGCTCAAGGAGATAATGGAGCAGCCGGCCGCTATAAAGGCCACTATTGCTCCTCGTCTGAAAGACGGAAACATCTTCTTTGAAGAATTTGACATTTCGGCTGATGAACTCAAAAAGATCAGAAAAATCGTAATTACGGCCTGCGGTTCGGCCTACTATGCCGGCTGCTCCGGAAAATATGCTTTGGAGAAACTGTGCCACATACCCGTTGAGGTTGAGCTCGCGAGTGAGCTGCGATACAGTGATCCGCTTATAGACAAGCACACTCTGCTGATTGTAATCTCGCAGTCCGGCGAGACGGCGGACACAATTGCCGCCATGAAGGAGTGCAAGGAGCGTGGCGCGAAGACCCTGGCAATAGTCAATGTGGTCGGAAGTTCCATAGCAAAACTTGCTGATTATACACTCTACACATGGGCGGGACCGGAGATAGCCGTTGCCACCACAAAGGGCTTCACTACGCAGCTTGCAGTACTTTATCTCCTCGCTCTTTCCTTTGCGGAGAAGCTGGAATGCATAACCGAGGAGGAGTATACAAAGTACATGGGCGAGCTCCATACATTGCCACGTCATATTCAGCAGGCGATAGATATGAACTCGAAAATCCCGAAGCTTGCAAAGAAATATCACAAGAGCAGTTCGCTTTTCTTCATAGGCAGAAACACTGACTATGCCGTGGCTCTTGAAGGCGCCCTGAAGATGAAGGAAATCTCCTATCTTCACGCAGAGGCCTATGCTGCCGGCGAACTCAAGCACGGAACCATAGCCCTGATTGAGGATCATCAGCCCGTTGTGGCACTTTGCTGCAATCCGTCAATAATGGAGAAGACCTTGAGCAATATCGTTGAGGTAAAGGCCAGGGGCGCAGAGGTTCTGGCTCTGACATTCAGGAACAACCAGAAGATTCTTTCGACTGCGGATGACTTCCTGTTCATCCCGAATGTCGATGCGGTTTTCTCTGCTGCAATTGAGATAATACCGCTTCAGCTGCTCGCGTACTATGTTGCGAAAGAGAACGGCTGCGACATAGACAAGCCGAAGAATCTCGCAAAATCAGTAACGGTTGAATAAGGGGTCGGAAAAATGAAAAACTGCGCAATTGTGGGAATAAACTGGGGCGACGAAGGAAAGGGCAGAATGGTTGACCTTCTGACCGAGGACTATGACATTGTCGTCCGTTTCCAGGGCGGAGGAAACGCCGGCCACACGGTAATAAACGAAAAAGGAAAGTTCGCGCTTCATCTGCTGCCTTCGGGCATTTTCAGGGACGGTGTTGTAAACGTGCTCGGAAACGGCGTGGCACTTGACCCGGAGAATCTCTGGAAAGAAATAAGCGATGTAGCCGCACAAGGCGTTGAAATAACTCCCGAAAACCTGAAGATAAGTGACAGAGCATCTCTTCTCATACCCTGGCACAGGGATATGGATGAACTTGAAGAGAACAGGCTTTCGGATAAGAAATACGGTTCCACAAAGCAGGGAATAGCACCGTTTTATTCTGACAAGTATCAGAAGAAGACCGTCCTTGCAGGCGAGCTCTTTTATCCTGATGAACTGAAATCCCATCTCTCTGACCTCGCCGAGTGGAAGAACCTCACACTCACAAAAGTATACGGTGCAAAACCCTATACTGATGAGGATATTGAGAAGTGGCTCTCTGAGTATTGCGAAAAGATTAAACCGTTTATCTGCGACACGGGAGCATTCCTCAGGGAGGCTCAGGGCGACGGAAAAAACATCCTATTTGAGGCGCAGCTCGGCTCGCTTCGTGACCTGGACTTCGGTATATATCCCTATACGACCTCTTCAAATACCACGGCGGCATATGCGCCTATAGGCTCAGGCCTTCCTTCGCTGAAACTCTCAGATGTCATCGGAGTCGTAAAGGCTTACTCAACCTGTGTGGGCGAGGGCCCCTTCGTATGTGAGATGTTCGGTGATGAGGCCGAGATGCTCCGTAAGGCAGGATCCGAATACGGAGCCAAGACGGGCCGTCCGAGAAGGGTGGGTCCCGTGGACCTGGTTGCAACAAGGTATGGAGTTGAGGTTCAGGCCGCTACAAAGGTAGCCCTGACGAAACTCGATGTCTTAAGTTATATGGCAAAGATTCCGGTATGCATGCGCTATGAGATTGACGGGGAGGAGACTGACAGGTTCCCGTTCCCGACAAAACTCTCCTACGCGAAGCCCGTCATTGAATATCTCGACGGCTGGTGCTGCGATATCTCCGGTGTGAGAACATGGGAGGATCTGCCGCAGGCTGCCCGCGACTATGTCGAGTTTATCGAAAGGGAGATCGCGTGCCCGATAACCTATGTGTCCGTAGGACCTGAGCGCGAGAGCATCATTATCAGATAACCGGAGTTTGATGAATACTATGAATACTATGGAAAAAATACTGGTTCTTGATTTCGGCGGACAATACAACCAGCTTATCGCGCGAAGGGTACGCGAGCAGCATGTCTATGCCGAAATAGAAGCTTACGATAAAATCACGCCGGACGAGATTAAGGCAAGGGAATACAAAGGCATTATTCTCACCGGCGGACCAAACAGTGTCTACGACTTTGAGTCGCCGCACTATGACCATGAAATACTTAATCTCGGTATTCCGATTCTGGGTATATGTTACGGCGATCAGCTTCTGGCCTTCACGGCGGGCGGCACGGTGTCATCCGCCGAGAACTCAAGCGAGTACGGAAAGACGAAACTCATTGCGGACGAACATCCTCTGTTTGTCGGCGTACCCCGCGAGAGCATCTGCTGGATGAGCCATACGGACTTCATTGCAGAGCCGCCGGAAGGCTATAAGACAATCGCCGTAACCGAAAAATGCCCCTGCGCCGCAATGGCGGATGATGAGCATAAAATCTACGGTGTGCAGTTTCATCCCGAGGTCACCCATACACAGTACGGAAACCTGATTCTTCACAACTTCCTGTTTTCTGTCTGCGGATGCAGCGGTGACTGGCAGGTGGAAAATTTCACGGAGGACCTTGTCGCGGAGTATAAAGAAAAACTCTCCGGCAAGAAGGTTCTGCTGGCTCTCTCGGGCGGTGTGGATTCCTCGGTAACCGCTCTGCTTCTTCAGAGGGCGGTCGGAGATAACCTCATATGTGTCTTTGTCGACCACGGTCTTCTCCGAAAGGACGAGGGTGACTTTGTTGAAAGGACCTTCAAGGGGCATTTCGGAATAAACCTCATACGCATTGACGCGAAAGAACTTTTCTTAAGCCGTCTGGCCGGAGTTACGGACCCGGAGACTAAGCGAAAGATAATAGGAGAGACCTTTATCCGCGTCTTTGAGGAGGAGGCAAAGAAACTCGGACAAATCGATATCCTTGCCCAGGGCACTATTTATCCGGATGTCATAGAGAGCGGAAAAGGTGCTTCAGCAGTCATCAAGAGCCATCACAATGTCGGCGGACTTCCGAGGAGAATATCCTTTGAGGGAATTGCGGAACCTCTCCGCACGCTCTTCAAGGACGAGGTAAGGAACGTCGGTACGACACTCGGACTGCCTCATGAACTTGTATGGCGTCAGCCGTTTCCCGGACCCGGTCTTGCGGTCCGCATCATCGGGGACATAACCGATGAGAAACTCGAAGCCCTGAAAGAGGCTGACGCAATTTTTCGCGAGGCGGTTGACGGTGCGGGTCTCCCGCACGGCCCCGATCAGTACTTTGCGGTCCTGACCGATCTTCATACGGTAGGTGTCATGGGAGACGCCAGGACCTACGGATATACTGTTGCTCTTCGCGCTGTTTCAACTGATGATTTCATGACAGCTGAATGGACAAGGTTGCCATATGAGGTTCTCGAAGAAGCAAGCAGAAGAATAACAAACGAGGTGCCCGGCATCTCAAGAGTTGTCTATGATATTTCTTCCAAACCGCCTGCAACGGTGGAGTGGGAATAAAAGGGAGGTCTATTATGGCTAAGTATGTATTTGTAACCGGCGGTGTTGTATCCGGTCTCGGAAAAGGAATTACGGCGGCGTCCCTGGGCCGGCTGCTCAAAGCACGCGGTCTCAAAGTCGCAGCTCAGAAACTGGACCCCTACATCAACGTTGACCCGGGAACAATGAGTCCCTATCAGCACGGTGAGGTCTATGTCACTGAGGACGGTGCCGAGACTGACCTTGATCTCGGACATTACGAGAGGTTTATAGACGAGGATCTGAACAAGTACTCAAACCTCACGACCGGTAAGGTCTACTGGAACGTGCTCAATAAGGAGCGCCGCGGTGAGTACCTCGGCTCTACGGTCCAGGTAATACCTCACGTCACCAATGAAATCAAGGAATTTGTATATAACGTAGGCAAAAAGACCGAGGCCGATGTAGTCATTACGGAAATCGGCGGCACAATAGGTGATATTGAGTCGCAGCCTTTTATTGAGGCGGTGAGGCAGATATCACTCGAGGTGGGAAAGGAGAACAGCCTTTTCATCCACGTGACGCTGGTACCTTACATTAAGGGCTCGGAGGAGCATAAGTCAAAGCCCACACAGCACTCCGTAAAGGAACTTCAGGGTATGGGTATTAATCCGGACATTATAGTCCTGCGCTGCGACAAACCTCTGGAGGAGTCGATTTTCCAGAAAATTGCCCTCTTCTGTAACGTAAAACCCGACTGCGTAATAGAGAATATAACGCTTCCCAATCTCTATGAAGCTCCGCTTATGCTTGAGAAATCAGGCTTTTCAAAAGTCGTCTGCCGTGAACTCAGAATAGATGCGGGAGAGCCGGACCTCGCTGAATGGGAGAAGATGGTAGCGACCATTTACGACGACAGTGAACACTGTGTTGAAATCGGTCTTGTCGGAAAATATGTGGGACTTCATGACGCGTACCTCTCGGTCGCCGAAGCCCTGCACCATGCCGGCTTTTATCACGGTGTACATGTAAATATCAGATGGATTGACTCTGAGCTGATAAAGCCGGAGACCGTCGAAGAGATCCTTGGCGGACTCGACGGCATAATCGTGCCGGGCGGATTCGGCGACCGCGGAATTGAGGGTATGATACTCTCTGCAAAATATGCCAGGGAAAACAATATCGCATATTTCGGCATATGCCTCGGTATGCAGATTGCAGTTATTGAGTATGCGAGGAATGTCGCCGGTATCGCGGATGCGAACTCCGGCGAGTTTGACGAGCAGTGCAAAAACAAGGTCATTGATTTCATGCCCGGTCAGAGCAACGACATTGACAAGGGCGGCACACTGAGACTCGGAGCTTACCCCTGCGTAATAAGACCGGGCACGACTATGGAGCGCTGCTATCAGGCACAGAATATCAGCGAGCGCCATCGCCATCGTTACGAATTCAACAATGATTACAGAGAGATTCTTTCAGGCTGCGGCCTGACTTTAAGCGGAATCTCTCCCGATGAAAGACTTATAGAGACCGTGGAACTCACCGACAGACCTTTCTATGTCGGCGTGCAGTACCATCCGGAGTTCAAGAGCAGGCCGAACAGGCCGCATCCGCTCTTCCTCGGTTTCATAGGAGCGGCAAAGAATGAACACAAATCCTGACAGGAAACTTATTCTGGAGGACGGACAGGAGTATTTCGGATACTCCTTCGGCTCAAAAGAGGATAAGATTCTTGAGATAGTTTTCAATACATCCATGGTGGGATATCAGGAGATAATCTCTGACCCGTCTTACACAGACCAGGCCGTAGTCATGACCTATCCGCTGATAGGAAACTACGGCATGGCTGCGGATGACTACGAGACGGAAAAGCCCACAATAGGGGCGCTGATAGTCCGTGAATACAACGACGAGCCCTCAAACTTCCGCTCCGAAAAGACCCTTTCAGAGGTGATGGAGCGGTACGGCATATCGGGTATCAGCGGACTTGACACGCGAAAACTCAATCGCTCTATCCGTGACTTCGGAAGCCGCAAGGTCCTTCTGACGGGTGCAGATACACCGCTTGAGGAAGGTCTCTCGAAGCTGAAGAGTTATGAGATGCCGAAAGACGCGGTCTCCCGTGTCAGCCACAGGGAGATAAGAGTGGCGCGTCCCGAAAAGGAGCGGTTTCATGTCGTGGCCATAGACTGCGGCATGAAGGAGAATATTGTGCGCTCACTCGTTGCCTTGGGATGTCGTGTGACGGTTGTCCCATGGGACACTGATACGGATTTTATCATCAGTCAGAGTCCCGACGGAGTCTTTATCTCCAACGGGCCGGGCGACCCCACGGATGTGCCGCAGACCATTGAGACTGTCAGGGCGCTTAAGGGCAGATACCCGATTTTCGGAATCTGCCTGGGCCACCAGATTATCTCGCTGGCTTACGGCGCGAAGACCTACAAACTGAAATTCGGCCATCGCGGCGGCAACCATCCGGTGAAGAACCTCAAAACCGGAAAGATTGAGATAACCTCGCAGAACCATTCCTATGCGGTTGATGAGGAGAGCCTGAAAGGCACGCCTCTTTCGGTGACACATATTAATCTGCTGGACAACACCGTTGAAGGCACCGCCTGTGAAGAGGACAGGGTCTTCAGTGTCCAGTACCATCCGGAGAGCGCTCCGGGACCGCGCGACAGCGGTTATCTGTTTGACGAATTCATTAAAACCATGGAGGGCGGCAGGACTCATGCCTAAGAGGACTGACATAAAAAAGATACTTGTCATAGGCTCCGGACCTATTGTAATAGGCCAGGCGGCTGAGTTCGACTATGCCGGAACCCAGGCCTGTCTCGCTCTTAAGGAGGAGGGCTATGAGGTCATCCTCTGCAACTCCAATCCGGCGACCATCATGACGGATACGGCAATAGCGGACAAGGTCTATATGGAACCTCTGACACTCGAATACATTGCAAAGATCATACGCTATGAGCGCCCCGACGCAATTCTTCCCGGAATCGGCGGACAGACCGGACTTAATCTTGCAATCTCGCTTGAGCGCAAAGGCGTACTGGAGGAGTGTGGCGTAGAGATCCTCGGCACGGATATCGAGTCAATCGACAGGGCGGAGAACAGGGAGAGTTTCAAGGAACTCTGTGTCTCGCTCGGAGAACCCATATTGCCTTCGGATACGGCCTTCTCAATTGAAGATGGCCTGAAGATTGCTGAGGAGATAGGCTATCCCGTAGTACTGCGCCCCGCGTTCACACTGGGCGGCACCGGAGGCGGCTTTGCCGAAACACCCGAAGAATTTACCGATCTTATGAAGAACGCGCTGGAACTTTCACCTGTTCATCAGGTTCTGGTTGAGAAAAGTGTTCGCGGCTTTAAAGAGATTGAGTATGAGGTTATGCGCGACAGCAATGACACCGCAATTACCGTCTGTAACATGGAGAACCTCGACCCGGTCGGAATTCACACGGGCGATTCAGTTGTCGTCTGTCCTTCGCAGACACTCACAAACAAGGAATACCATATGCTCAGAGACAGCGCGCTGAAACTCATACGAGCGCTGAAAATCGAGGGCGGATGCAATGTACAGTTCGCCCTGGACCCGAACTCTTTCCAATATTATTTAATTGAAGTAAACCCGCGCGTGTCACGCTCATCCGCCCTCGCCTCAAAGGCGAGCGGATACCCCATTGCCAGGGTATCCGCCAAAATCGGTGTGGGAATGACACTCGATGAAATACAAATTGCAAATACGCCGGCCTCGTTCGAGCCGACTCTCGACTATGTGGTCTCGAAGCTTCCGCGTTTTCCGTTTGATAAATTTGCGGACGCCAACAACACATTGTCGACACAGATGAAGGCCACGGGCGAAGTTATGAGTATAGGCAGGACCTTTGAGGAGAGCCTCCTCAAAGGCATCCGTTCCCTGGAGACGGGTGTTCACCACCTGCACATGAAAAAGTTCGACGGCACCGACACGGATGCCCTTCTCGACTATATAAAAACCGGTACGGACGACCGCATATTCGCGGTGGCGGAGCTCCTCCGGAGGGGCACGGCCGTGGATGAAATATTTACCGCAACCGGTATAGACCGCTTCTTTATCCGCAAGATAAGAAACATTGTTGAAGCGGAGAAAGAGATCGCGGCATCTCCCTTTGACACGGCCGTTTTGAAAGCCGCGAAAAGGCTCGGCTTTTCGGACAGGGCAATAGGTGAACTGTGGAAATGCAGTGAGGACGATATATTCAATATGCGTCTTGAAAACGGCATACTTCCCGTCTATAAGATGATTGACACCTGCGCCTCCGAGTTTGAAAGCTATATACCGTATTTTTACTCCACATATGAGGAGGAGAATGAGTCGGTTGTTTTAGAGAAGGAGAAGATTATAGTTCTTGGTGCCGGCCCTATCAGAATCGGACAGGGAATTGAATTTGACTATTCCACCGTTCATGCCGTGCAGACCATTCAGAAGGCGGGCTTTGAGGCGATTGTCATAAACAATAATCCCGAGACCGTTTCAACGGACTATACCTGCTCCGATAAACTCTATTTCGAACCGCTCTGTACGGAAGATGTCATGAACATCATTCTCCTGGAGAAACCCGTGGGCGTAATCGCGACTCTCGGAGGACAGACGGCAATTAACCTTGCCGGACCTCTCCACAAGCGCGGCGTGAAGATAATCGGAACCGACTGCGATGCAATAGACCGCGCGGAGGACAGGGATCTTTTTGAGCACCTTCTGCTCTCGCTGAATATTCCTCAGCCTAAAGGAAAGGCTGTGACAAGCATTGAGGACGGCATAGCCGCAGCGCGTGAAATCGGTTATCCGGTACTTGTCCGACCCAGCTTTGTGCTCGGCGGCAGGGCGATGCAGATTGTCTCAAAAGAGGCATCCATGCGCGACTATCTGCAGACGGCTGCCTCCGTTGATGAGGACAAACCCGTTCTTGTCGACAGATATGTACGCGGCAAAGAGGTGGAAGTCGATGCGGTCTGCGACGGGCAGCACGTCTTCGTGCCCGGTATTATGGAACTTGTGGAGAGGACGGGTGTCCACTCCGGAGACTCCATCAGCGTGTACCCCTCATACAGTCTGTCCGAAAAAGTGAAGCAGACGATTCTCGACTACACCGAGAGACTCGGACTTGCCATAGGCATTGTCGGTCTCTACAATATTCAGTTCATTGTTGACCGTGATGAGAACGTCTTCATCATTGAAGTTAACCCCAGATCATCAAGGACGGTTCCTTTCCTTTCGAAGGCCACGGGATACCCGATAGCCGATATCGGCACTCTGGCCATACTTGGTGTATCTCTGAGGGAACAGGGCATATTTGACAGGTATCCGCCCGAGAAATCAAGGTATTATGTAAAGGTTCCCGCGTTCTCATTCTCCAAACTTCACGGAATGGATGCATATCTCTCTCCTGAGATGAAGTCCACCGGTGAGGCCATAGGATATGACAGGAAACTTCACAGGGCGGCATACAAGGCCATGATTGCCGCAGGACTTAAGCTTCCGAATTACGGAACTGTCCTCGTCAGCGTCGCTGATGAGGACAAGGACGAGACTGTCCCTCTGGTCAGAAGATTCTATAACATGGGCTTCAACATAGAGGCGACAACCCTGACAGGAGAGGTTCTGAGAAGCTGCGGTATCCGTACACGTATAAGGCATAAACCGAGCGAGGACAGCGAAGAGGTGCTCGATTCGATTAAAGCCGGTTATGTGAATTACGTTATCAACACGAGGGCCATTCTCTCGGGAAATCATTTCGGAGACGGAGTGGCAATCAGGCAGGCGGCGGCTGACAATAATGTCACAATGCTTACATCACTTGATACGGTCCGCCTGGTCCTCGACGTTCTGGAGGAACTCACCCTCGGAATATCAACTATTGATGAAATCTGAAAGGAGCTTTGTTTATGCATTTCACAAAGATGCACGGGCTCGGAAATGATTATCTCTATGTCTTCGGTGAGGTGCCGGAGAACATAGCGGAGCTGTCGGTAAAACTTTCGGACCGCCATTTCGGAGCGGGCTCCGACGGTATGATTTACATCTCGGAATCCGAGATTGCGGATTTTAAAATGCGCATTTTCAACGCCGACGGAAGTGAGGCGAAAATGTGCGGCAACGGTATCCGCTGTGTCGGCAAATATGTATATGACAAGGGCTATACCACGAAGACGAATATCACCGTGGAGACACTGTCCGGCATAAAGACGCTGAAACTCAATGTCGTAGGCGGAGAGGTGCACAGCGCGGTCGTCGACATGGGAAATGTAACCGTGGGTAAGGAGACTGACCTGATTCTGCTCGATCAGGATTTTACCGTCCTGCCGGTCTCGGTCGGAAATCCGCATGCCGTGATGTTCGTTGAGGACGCGGAGCGCGTCGCCGTCGAAACCATAGGTCCGATTATAGAGAAGGATCCGCATTTTCCGGACGGCGTAAACGCCGAATTTGTTGAGGTCAGAGGCCGCAACGAACTGCGCATGCGTGTCTGGGAACGCGGCAGCGGCATTACAATGGCCTGCGGTACCGGCGCCTGTGCAAGCGCTGCTGCGGCAGTAAGACAAGGCTACTGCGACTATGACACACCGATAAAGGTGATGCTCGACGGAGGACCTCTTGAGATAACCGTCAGCAGGGACTTCAATGTCTCAATGGACGGACCTGCTTCCCTGGTCTATGAAGGAGAAGTTGAAATATGATCAAGCCCAATATGAATTATGCGGATCTTAAAGATTCGTATCTCTTTTACAACATTGCTCAGAAGACAAAAGCCTATATTGAGGAGCATCCCGGTGCAAACCTCCACCGTCTCGGTATAGGTGATGTCTCTCTGCCTTTATGCGATGAAGTCATAAAGGCTTTGCACGAGGCTGTTGATGAACAGGCGAGTGCTGAGAACTTCCACGGCTATATGCCGGAGTGCGGAGCGCCGTTCTTGCGCGAGACGATAGCGAAGCACTATGAGAAGTTTGGTGTGAGTCTGTCGCCGGATGAAGTTTTTGTCTCCAGCGGAGCAAGCGATGAACTCGGCGACATACTCGACCTCTTTGACAGGGACGGCAGTACGCTTGTCATTGAGCCTGCCTATCCCGCCTACGTTGATGCGAATATAATTGAGGGCAGGAGGATTCTGCATCTCCCTTCGTCGGAAAAAGACGGATTTCTGCCTGGTCCTTCCGCTGACTTCGTTGCGGATTTAATCTATATCTGTTCGCCCAACAACCCTACCGGAGCTGTGTATGACAGGCCTGCCCTGAAGCGCTGGGTGGACTTTGCGAAAGAACACGGCTCACTTATAATCTTTGATGCCGCATATGAGGCTTTCATCGAGGATGAGTCATTGCCGCACAGTATATTTGAAATCGAGGGTGCGCGGTCCTGTGCAATTGAAATCTGTTCACTGTCAAAGACCGCGGGATTTACCGGTACAAGACTCGGCTACACCGTAATACCTAAGGACTTATCATACTGCGGTATGAACTTAAACGATATGTGGGTCCGTAACAGGACAACGAAGACCAACGGTATTTCGTATATTCTGCAAAAGGGCGGAGCTGCCGTCTTCACGGAAGAGGGACAGAGACAGATAAAGAAAAACATCAGTTTCTATAAGGAAAATGCCAAAATAATAATGAAGGCCCTTGATGAGGTCGGAATATGGTATACCGGCGGAAAGAACGCTCCGTATATCTGGCTGAAATGTCCGGATAATATGGGAAGCTGGGAGTTTTTCGATTACCTGCTGAATGAGATTCAGGTTGTCGGCACGCCCGGAGAGGGCTTCGGCGCCTGCGGTGAAGGCTTCTTCAGGTTTTCAACCTTCGGAAGCAGGGAGGATACGGAAAAGGCAGCGGCCCTCATTGTTGATTTGCTGAAATAAAAAAACCGGAAGCGAAAGCTTCCGGTTTTTGTTTTGTGTTATTTTGCTGCTTCCATTACGGCGTTTGCAAGCTGGTCGGAGCAGGAGGTGGGTTTGTAGCCGCAGGTTATGCCGTGGAAGAGGTCGTAGATCTCGTCTGCGGTTTTGCCTTCAACTGCTCTTGATATGGCTTTCAGGTTGCCGTTGCAGCCACCTGTGTATTCTATGTTGTGGATGGTGTTGTCATCGTCTATGTCGAAGTCGATGAGTACGGAGCAGGTGCCTTCGGTTTCGTATGTGATGTGTCTCATATTGCCTCCTTGAGTGCTTCAACCTTGTCTGTCTTCTCCCAGGGAACATCCAGGTCTTCACGTCCCATATGGCCGAGTGCCGCAAGGTCCTTGTAGATGGGTCTTCTCAGGTCGAGTGTGTCTATGATGGCTGCCGGACGGAGGTCAAATACCTTCTTTACGGCCTTTACTATCTTTGCGTTTTCAACCGTCTCAGTGCCGAAGGTTTCGACAAAGATTGAGATGGGGTGTGCGACACCGATAGCGTATGAGAGCTGAATCTCACAGCGCTTTGCGAGGCCGGCGGCCACGATGTTCTT
>DBWX01000010.1:15796-46351 GCA_002309175.1 Ruminococcaceae bacterium UBA1227 | reverse complement strand
TTACGAAACGGCCTGTCGGGTTGATATAGAGTTTTATCTTGTCATCGAGGAACTTGTCCGGGATGACCTTTTTGATGACCTCGTCTATGAGGTCTTTTCTTATCTTCTCAATGGGGATGTTGTCATCGTGCTGTGAGGAGATGACTATAGCCTCAACACGTACAGGGTTGTTGTCCTCGTCATACTCTATCGTAACCTGTGTCTTGCCGTCCGGACGGAGATAGGGCAGTGTGCCGTCCTCACGTACGTCCTGAAGGCGTTTTGCGAGTTTGTGGGCGAGAGAGATGGGAAGGGGCATGAGCTCGGGTGTCTCGTCACAGGCATAGCCGAACATGATTCCCTGGTCACCGGCACCGTTTAAGTTATATGTGTCCTCGTCACCTTCCTTGATTTCAAGGGAGGCGTCAACACCCATGGCGATATCGGGTGACTGTTTGTTAATATTGATTTCAATGTCGCAGTTTTCACCGTTGAAGTCATACTCGTCCTTGTTGTATCCGATACTGAGTATGGTCTCTCTCGCGATTTTCTCAAGGTCAGCCTTTGCGGTGGTTGTGATCTCACCCATGATCATGACCTTGTTGGCGCAGGCGGTTGTCTCGCATGCGACACGAGCGTTCTTGTCCTCTTTGAGCATTGCGTCGAGGATGGCGTCGCTTATCTGGTCACAGACTTTGTCGGGGTGACCTTTTGTGACCGATTCAGATGTAAAAAGATGATTCATGGTTTCCTCCAAAACAAGAGCCCTTCGGCGCACCGAAGGGCTTTAAAAACCTTATCTTTCGGTTTGCACCGCAGGATTTGGCACCTTAAGTTTCCCCAGGTTGCCGGACGTCAATGGGCCTGTCCCTTACGTCACTCTTGATAAGTAATATTCAATTCGTAAGTATTCTATAACTGAAGCGGTCCTTTGTCAACTCTTTTTGAGGATGGGTGAGAGGCGCTTGTAGATAAGGAATGTCACAGCAGCGCAGATGAGACCTTTTACGATGGTAAACGGTACGTTGAAAATCAAAAGATCTTTTACGAGAGTGTCAGCTGCCGGAAGAATTGCCTGATACATGCCGACTATTGCCTCATACGGGAAACCGAGTACGTTCATGTACAACGGATAGATGAGGAAGTAGTTGAGCGGGAAGCTGCAGATGCCCATGACTACGGCGCCTGCGAGGGAACCTATGAGCGCGCCCTTCTTGGTCTTGTTCTTCTTGTAGATGAGACCTGCGGGTACCACGAAGCAGCATGCAAGCAGGAAGTTTGAAAGCTCACCTATGAATGCCGAACTCGAGAGAGGCATATGGATGAGGTTCTTGAGAAGGGCTACGATACAGCCTGAGAGCGGACCGTATGCGAAGGCGATGATGAGCTCGGGGATGTCCGAGAAATCGAGTTTGATGAATGAGGGGATGATGGGGATGGAGAACTCGACAAACTGGAGGACCATAGCCACAGCCGCCATTACACCGATTGAAACGATTTTTCTTGTGTTTTTCATTTTCTTTGCTTCTTTCGTTTTGAATTTCTTCCGGGAATAACTTAAGCGCCCTGCAAATGCAGGGCGCCGGGTTGTCATTGACAATCTTCTTTCATCCGGACTTTAACCGTCGGTACCGGAATTTCACCGGTTCATGCCATAAGGCGCGCGGACTGTAACCGCCGGTGGGGAATCGCACCCCGCCCTGAAGATGTGAAGATTATAAACCCGTATGGGATTTATGTCAACCGCATGAGTCTATAATATGCTCTCTCACATCACCCGCGAGGTACAGAGAACCGCATACTATAAGGGCTTCGCCGGGTTTTAAGAGGCTTCTGGCAAGGTCAAATGCTTTACAGGGATCTGGTTCGGAGGCTGTTTCGGCACAAAATGCCTTCGCTCTCTCCTGTAAATCCTCTGCCGCCATGGCTCTGCCGTTGGACGGAGTCGTCGTAACTACGCGCTTTGCGAGCGGAGCGAGTTGTGCCAGTACCTCATCGACTTCCTTGTCCGCCATGACTCCGATGACGAGAGTCTTGTCCTCACGGACAAAGTTTTCGAGGACTTTTTGCAATGCCCTTGCTCCGTCGGCATTGTGGCCGCCATCCAGGATGATGAGCGGGTCTTTTGAGAGGACTTCGGTACGCGCGGGAAGGGTCGTCTTTCCGACACCCGCGCAGACGGCCTCATCCGGAATCTCAAAGCCCTTTCTTCTCAGGACGTCGACAATTGCGAATGTGACAGAGAGATTGTCGGTCTGGTGAGGTCCCACAAGGGGCAGGGTCATATTGAGGCCTCTGTATTTGATGGCTTTTCCGAATATGTCTTCGGAAAGCACTTCTATTTCTTCGGGATTCGCGACAATGAACTCATTGTGCTTCTCCTCTGCGGTCCTTTCAAGGACTTTCAGGGCCGCTTCCGGCTGATGAGGGGCAGAGACGGTGATCCCGCCTTCCTTTATGATGCCTGCCTTCTGCGCGGCAATCTCCTCGATGCTGTTGCCCAAAACTCCCATATGGTCGAATGACAGGGAAACTATTGCCGAGACAAGAGGAGTATCAATTACGTTTGTGGAGTCGAGCAGGCCGCCGAGTCCGACTTCGAGGACTACTGCATCGCACTGCTTCTCGAGATAGTAGAGAAAGGCAATTGCGGTTATGACCTCAAACTCGGTGGGCGAGTTGCCGTCTGCGTCGAGCTCGTCGACTATCGCTTTGACGCGTTCCGTGAGTCGACAGAGCGCGTCTTTTTCGATGTATTCGCCATCTATTTGTATTCTCTCACGGAAGTCAGATACAAATGGAGAGGTGAAAAGGCCTGTCCTGTATCCCGCTGCAGTGAGTATGTTTGCCGTCGCCGTACAGACTGAACCTTTGCCGTTTGTACCGGCTACGTGCACGTATTTCTGTCCTTTCTCAGGATGGCCGAGTGCGTCGAGCAGGGCATTTATGCGCTCGAAACCGGGCCGTGAGCCGAAGACGGCACGGCCTTCTATGTAATTGATTGCATCCTCATAATTCATAACGAAACCTCGGTTTAATTGATGATGTAGATGTTTCTGTCGATATATGCCTCGCGTGCATTCATAAACTCAGTCTTGCGGCGTCTGCTTATCGGAATCTCGTCGCCGTTTGACATGCGCACCGAAGTTATCCCCGTAGTTACGGTGCGGATGTTCATGAGGTTTATGATGTACGATCTGTGGCAGGTGAAGAAAGTCTCTTCAGGCAGCTGCGCCGCCACCTGAAACAGGGAAACGGTGGTGTTGATATTCTCCGTCTTTGTGACGATTACCGTATCTCTGTTCATTGACATGACATAGATTATGTCGCTTGCCGAAAGGGTTATGCGCTGGGCACCGTTTTTGACGAGTATGACCTTCTTCGAAAATTTCATTTTCCAGAAGCTGTTTATGGCTTCAAAGATGTCAGCCTTGGCGACGGGCATGCGTATGACGCGGAAGGCGTCAACCTTAAATGCGTCGTAGACGTGGTCGATGCTGTCGGTTATGATGACAATCTTTTCGTTGTGGTCGTGCTCGCGCAGAATCTGCGCGGTCTTTACGGCACTGCGCTCCTCACTGTCGTTGATAAACAGTATAGCATCAGAGATATCACTTTTCAAAAGCATTTTTATGTCCCTGAAAACTTTTATATCCACGGAAATCAGGTTCTCGTAGATATAGCTCTGAACAATCTTGCGGAGCCCCGCTTCCATCTTTCTGTTTTCAGAGAATATACATACTCTCAACATATCACTTCTCCTTTTTTGATGTGATTTACACGTTCCCCCCTCCCGGAAAGGATATTTAAAGCATAAGAATAAGCCCGAAATAATGCAAATATCCGACACAAAAAAACGAGATAGCATACCGCTCATACACGAAAATCGACCATTCATACCTAAATCGAGATTTTTGGAAAAAATTGTTTTAAGATAGTGGGAAACCCTTGAAAAGAGGTGGTGCCCTTGGAGGAGATTTACAGGAAATACAGGCAGGCGCTTGTCTTCGATGCGAGAAACCGGCTCGGCGACGAACACCTCGCGGAGGACTGTGTCCAGGAGACGTTTTTGTGCCTTTATGAGAAGATGCTTCGGGGCGTAAGCTTTGATGACGAGGGAAGACTCACGGCTTTTCTTTTCCGTACCAATGCAATTGTTGCGGCAAAGATGAAGCGGGAGCTGGCGCGGGATGCGCATGCCGAGGAGAAGTCCGATGTACAGGAGGATGAGCCGATATCGATCGAGTCCCTGCTTCTTCGTGAGGAGCTCGGAGAGCAACTCGACGAGGCGCTGCGGTCCATCCCGCTTCATCACGCCGTCGCCGCAATCTGCCGCTACGGGTATGATCAGCCCTACGCGGAGGTGGGCGGCCGCCTCGGCAAGTCGCCGGACACCGCGCGCAAATATGCCGCGCGCGGTATAAAGGAACTGAAAGAAAAAATGAAATGACGGAGGTTTTATATGTTCAGCAGCGAACTGTCAAATATCAATATGCTCGTGTACGAGCCCGAACCTTTTGAAAAGGTTGATGAATTTACAAGGTCAATGCTCCGGGAGAACGAGATTGAGGGCGTAATACCAATAGGTATGGAAAATAATAATATATTAATACCCGTCTCAAACCTGGTTCCGCTCAGGGAGTATCTTGAAATGTTCCGGGAGGACTACAATCTGCTCAACGCGGGTTTCTTTACAAAACAGTATGAAAAGATAATAAAGCGTACGGACAGCTTCATGATTCCGCGCGGGGAGGTCATACTCAATTTTGCCTTCGCTTTTATAAACCCTGAGGAGGGCGCACTCGTGCTGCCGGTCGTTCCGACGAGCCATGCGCATTTTGAATCTCACAGCCTCTTTGAGTTTGAGAGCTGTATTGTAAATGTAATAAAGGAAATGGCGGGAAGGGCGAGACCTGAAGGCGAGGAGGAAATGCAAAAGCCCAAGGTAAAGAAAGAGAAAAAGAAGAAGGAGAAAAAGGAGAAGAAAGAAAAGCCCGAAAAGGTGAAAAAGGAGAAGGGAGAGACGTTCAGGAAACTGAAGGAGAGCCTGTTTGCCGGAAAGGGAGACGATATCTTTGATTTCGAGAGAGAGGCTGTTTTGCCCGAGGGCATATTTGTCATTGCGGTCCGAAGTACGGGAGCGGAGTATCCGCTCCTGTTCGGACCGGACATAATAGGCAGCGACGAGAGTCGCTGCAGTATTGCCTTCCCCGGCAACGAGGAGATGGAGGCGGAGCATGCGAGCATAACTCTTGCCCGGGGAAAATACTACCTGGCTGACCTGAATTCGCAGTGCGGCACGCTCTTAAACGGTCAGCCGGTCGAGCCGGGCAGAACCTATGAGCTCAGCTCCGCCGACCTTATCGCAATTGCCGGGGAAGAGCTTGTTTTCTCCGCCAGAAGCCAGTAAAATCAGCACTCCGGAAAGGAGTGCTAATTTTTTTAAAAAATGTGTTGACATTGGGCATTTCGGGTGGTACATTATATATGAAATTAGCACTCGGAACTAATGAGTGCTAAAATTTATCACTCGGGGTGGTAACGGATGCTCCCACAGAGACGCCAAAAGATTCTGGCGGCTATTGTTGAACAGTACATAGAGACCGGGGAACCCGTAGGTTCCAAGGCCTTGCAGAGTATAGCCGGTCTTGATGTTTCATCTGCCACCATCCGCAACGAGATGGCCGAACTTACGGCACAGGGCCTTATAACCCAGCCCCACACCTCGGCAGGACGTGTCCCCACGCAGGCGGGTTATCGCTATTATGTCGACAACCTCATGAAACCCGCGGAACTTGAGGAAAACGAGCGCAGGCGAATAGAGTCCGGTCTCGACTACAGATCGGGAGACCCGGAGCAGCTGCTCCAGGCGGCGGGCGAGGCCCTCGTGGACTTCACGAACTTCGCGGCAATCTCCACAACACCTTCAGATGAGCACGCGTTTATAAAGAACATTGAAATGGTGCCCGTAAGTCCGAAGATGGCCATGATTGTCCTGCTCACATCGACGGGCATATTAAAGAGCAAGGCCTGCAGGACGGATGTCCCGATAACCCCTGACCTTCAGGACACGTTTTCAGACATCGTCCGCAAGAACTTCTTCGGAACACCGCTCTCGGATGTCAACACGGTCATGATCCAGACCCTCGTTGCGAGCCTCGGCGCAAAGGCACTCTCCATGTCGCCGCTCCTCGTGACCATATCCGACCTCGTGGAGGCCGCTTCCGTCTCGGAGATAAATCTCTCCGGTCAGTCGAATCTCCTCGGTTACAAGGAGTACAACGACAACGCGGGACAGCTCCTCGACTTCCTCCACAGGGAGGAGCCACTCGGCATGCTGGTCTCAGCCTCTGGCGACAGCGACTCGGATATTGAAATCCGCATAGGTTCCGAGAACAGATACAAAGAACTTGAAAACTCGAGCATGATTATCTCGAAGTACAAGATAGGCGATAATGCCACGGGCGCAATAGGAATAATCGGCCCGACAAGAATGAATTATTCCAAGCTCGTTCCGAGCATAAAATATTTAACTGACATTATCAGCAAATTCCTGTCAGACGTATATGAGGAGGAAAGCTCAAGTGGCGAAGAAGACAGTTGATACCAACACTCCGGAGGAGGAAAAGGCTCCGAAGGAAAAAGTTGAAGAACAGCCGGCTGAAGAGACAGCCGAAGAGAAAACGGCAGAACAGACTGCTGAAGAAAAGTTTGTCGCCGAACTCGCCGCTCAGAAGGAGGCGTACATGAGGCTTGCAGCCGAGTACGACAACTTCAGGAAGCGCACAATAAAAGAGAAGGAGGAATCCTTCACAAACGCGAAGGCCACGGTCTTTGCGGACCTGCTTCCGGTACTTGATAACTTCGACCGGGCACTCTCCACAGAGGAGTCAAGCCTGGAAGATTTCAGAAAGGGTGTCGAGATGACACATACTCAGCTTACCGATGTCTTTAAGAACTACGGAGTTGAGACCTTCGGTGAACCGGGAGATCAGTTTGACCCCAACATCCATAACGCAGTAATGCATGTGGATGATGAGTCCCTCGAGGCAAACACCGTCGCGGAGGTTTTCCAGAAGGGTTATAAAATTAATGAAAAAATACTGCGACCTGCAATGGTTAAGGTTGCAAACTGACATATGGAGGTAAAAAGTTATGGCTAAAATAGTAGGTATTGACCTTGGTACAACAAATTCATGCGTTTCCGTCATTGAGGGCGGTGAAGCAGTTGTTATCGCCAACGCTGAAGGCGCAAGAACAACCCCTTCGGTTGTAGCATTCGGCAAGGACGGCGAGCGTATGGTAGGCCAGGTGGCAAAACGCCAGGCTATCACAAATCCCGAAAGAACAGTGTCATCAATCAAACGTCAGATGGGTTCTGACTACAAAGTAAATATTGACGGCAAGAAGTACACCCCGCAGGAGATTTCCGCGATGATTCTTCAGAAGCTTAAGGCTGATGCAGAGGCATATCTCGGCGACAAGGTAACAGAGGCTGTTATCACTGTTCCCGCATATTTCACCGACGCACAGCGTCAGGCCACAAAGGACGCAGGTAAGATTGCGGGCCTTGAGGTCAAGAGAATCATAAACGAGCCCACAGCCGCAGCGCTTGCTTACGGCATAGACAAGGGCGAGGACCAGAAGATCATGGTCTACGACCTCGGCGGCGGTACATTCGATGTATCCATCATCGAGATGGGCGACGGTGTTCAGGAAGTTCTCGCGACAGCCGGTAACAACCGTCTGGGCGGTGACGACTTCGACCAGAGAATAATCGACTGGATGGCAGAAGAGTTCAAGAAGACCGAAGGCATCGACCTCAAGGGCGACAAGATGGCAATGCAGCGTCTCAAGGAAGCTGCTGAAAAGGCCAAGATTGAGCTTTCCGGCGTAACTACATCGAACATCTCACTTCCGTTCATCACAGCAGACGCAAACGGTCCCAAGCACCTTGAGATGACTCTCACACGTGCTAAGTTCAACGAACTCACTGCAGACCTCGTTGAGAGCACAATGGGTCCCGTACGTCAGGCAATGTCCGACTCGGGTCTCAAGACCTCTGAGATAGACAAGGTACTTATGGTCGGCGGTTCTTCAAGAATCCCGGCTGTACAGGAAGCAGTTCAGAAATTCATCGGCAAGGAACCCTTCAAGGGCATTAACCCGGATGAGTGCGTAGCCATGGGCGCAGCCCTTCAGGGCGGCGTACTCGGCGGCGATGTAAAGGGTCTCCTTCTCCTCGATGTAACTCCGCTGTCACTCGGTATTGAGACACTCGGCGGTATCTCCACAAAGATCATCGAGCGTAACACCACAATCCCGACAAAGAAGAGCCAGATCTTCTCCACGGCTGCCGACAACCAGACATCCGTTGAAGTAAACGTTCTTCAGGGTGAGCGTGAGTTCGCAAAGGACAACAAGCAGATAGGCCTCTTCCATCTTGACGGTATTCTCCCGGCACGCCGCGGAACACCTCAGATTGAAGTAACATTCGACATAGACGCCAACGGTATCGTACACGTTTCCGCAAAGGATCTCGGTACAGGCAAGGAGCAGTCAATCTCCATTACGGCTTCTTCCAACATGTCCAAGGAGGACATTGAGAAGGCAGTCCAGGAGGCAGAGAAGTTTGCCGCAGAGGACAAGCAGCGCCGTGAGGATGTCGACACCAGAAACGCAGCTGACCAGATGGTATTCCAGTGCGAGAAGATCCTCGTTGACGAGGCCGACAAGTTCGAGGCATCCGACAAAGAGGAACTTGAGAAGCTTATCGATAACCTGAAGGAAGCTTTGAAGGGTGAGGATATGAACCTCATCAAGAGCCGTCAGGAAGAGCTCCAGAAGAAGTTCTACGATGTCTCCGAGAAACTCTACAAGGCCAACGCTCCTCAGGGCGACCCGCAGGCGGCAGGATTTGATCCGAGCCAGTTTACCGGCGGCGCAGCTCCTGACGGCGATGCCGAGGACGTTAAATTCACAGACGTTGACTAAAAGGAATTAAATTCAGATGGCTGATAAGAGAGATTTTTATGAGGTCCTGGGCGTGGATAAATCCGCGTCCGAGGACGAGATAAAAAAAGCATACAGAAAAAAGGCCAAGCAGTATCACCCGGACCTCAATCCGGGTGATGCCGAAGCCGAGAAGCATTTCAAAGAGGTAAACGAAGCGTACGAGATTCTGTCGGATCCCGACAAGAAATCCCGTTACGACCGCTTCGGCCATGCCGGCGTTGACCCGAACGGCTTCGGCGGCGGTGCCGGAGGCGGCGGATATGCCGACTTCGGTGATCTCGGCGATATCTTCTCGAGTATCTTCGGCGGCGGCTTCGGCGGTTTCGGCAGCGGCTTCGGCGGATTCGGCGGACGTTCCGCGAATCCCAACGCGCCTCGCCGCGGCTCCAATATCGAAGCCCGCGTAAACCTCACTTTTGAGGAGGCTGCGAAAGGCTGCAAGAAGACTATAGACTTCCTGCGCATTGAGCCCTGTGACGTATGTCACGGCTCAGGCTGCAAGGAGGGCACGGGCACGGAGACCTGTTCCGAGTGCCACGGCTCCGGTCAGGTCACGACGCAGTCGCGTACGCCTTTCGGCGTATTCCAGTCCACGAAACCCTGCCCGAAGTGCGACGGCAAGGGCAAGATCGTCAAGGATCCCTGCCCGCGCTGTAAGGGCGTCGGCATGATACGCCGCACCGCTACCATGGAGGTCAAGGTCCCCGCCGGTATCGACGTGGGCAATGCCTTCACCATCCGCGGCCAGGGTAACTACGGTGCGAACGGAGGACCTCAGGGTGACCTCTACGTCATTCCGAACATCAAGCCTCATCCCATCTTCGAGCGTGACGGCTACGATGTTTTCTGCAATGTACGCATCACCTATTCGATGGCGGTCCTGGGTGCCGAAATCTACGTACCTACACTTGACGGCAAGGTCAAGTATAACATGCCGGCCGGCACGCAGTCAGGAACACGCTTCAGACTTCGTGAGCGCGGCATAGTAAATGTAAACAACCCGAACATCCGCGGCGATCAGTACGTCACCGTAATAGTCGATGTACCGAAGAAGGTCACGGAGCATCAGAAAGAGCTTCTCGCCCAGTTCGATGCCGAATACATCGACAAGCCGAAAAACGATGCCACGGGTTACTCTGAATCAGCCAATAAAAAACGTACAATATTCGAAAAAATGAAAGATGCTTTTGACGATATGTAATTTTGTGGTATAATGAACCTATCTTAATAAAGGAGGACATTTTTATGTTTCCAGGATTCGGTTTTATTTTCACAATTTTAGGCGGCATCATTGCCGGCTGGCTTGCAGAGAAAATCATGAAAGTTGATATGCCTCTCTGGCAGAATCTTCTCTACGGCCTCGGCGGCTCTGCTCTCGGTTCAATCTTCCTTTTAATTATTGGCAAGGTTACAGGTAAGGGCTTTGCTGCTCCCGGAAGCTTCATTCCGGCAATCCTTATCGCCCTTGTAGGCGCTTGCCTTATCATCTTTGTTGTAGGCAAGATCAAGGAAAAGAAAGCTTAAATACTATCGGGAAAAAACCGACCTGGCATTCAGGTCGGTTTTTCACTATAAGGGACTGGAGGTCTTATATGACCATACTCTGTACGGGCGGTGCCGGCTACATCGGCAGCCATACATGCGTTGAACTTTTAAACGAGGGCTACGATGTCGTAGTCCTGGATAACCTCTCAAACTCCTCCGAAGTCGCACTTGAGAGAGTTGAAAAGATTACAGGCAAAAAGGTGAAGTTCTATAAGGCGGACATACTCGATGTCGACGCTCTTGAGAAGGTTTTCTCATCCGAGAAGATAGATGCGGTCATTCACTTTGCCGGCCTCAAGGCAGTCGGTGAGTCGGTTGAGAAGCCTCTGGAATACTACCAGAATAACATAACCGGTACGCTTAACCTCTGCAATGTAATGCGTGCTCATGGTGTGAAGAATATAATCTTCTCCTCATCAGCCACGGTTTACGGCGACCCCGCGTTTATACCCATCACAGAGGACTGCCCGAAGGGCAGCCCCACAAATCCCTACGGCTGGACAAAGTCGATGATAGAGCAGATCCTGACTGACCTTCACACTTCGGATCCGGAGTGGAATGTCGTCATTTTAAGATATTTCAATCCGATAGGCGCGCACGAGAGCGGCCTTATCGGCGAGGACCCGAAGGGCATTCCGAACAACCTCGTGCCTTACATCGCGCAGGTCGCGATAGGCAAGAGGGAGGCACTCGGTGTATTCGGAAATGACTACGACACGCCGGACGGCACGGGCGTGCGCGACTATATTCACGTCGTGGACCTTGCCCGCGGCCATGTGAAAGCGCTTAAAAAGATTGAACCCGGCTCTGGTGTGAGTATTTACAACCTCGGCACGGGCAACGGCTACAGCGTACTCGACGTCCTGCACGCCTATGAGAAGGCCTGCGGCAAGACATTGCCGTATGAGATTAAATTCCGCCGTCCCGGCGACATAGCGACCTGCTACTGCAACGCCGACAAGGCGAAGAACGAGCTCGGCTGGACAGCGGAGCTCGGCCTTGACGATATGTGTGCGTCATCCTGGAACTGGCAGTCAAAGAATCCCGACGGTTACAATTCTTAAGGGGAAAGAAATGAATTATTCAGCAGACTTACATGTTCATATTGCTCTCCCCGAAAAGGAACTCTCCGATGAGCAGATAAGGGCGAAACTCACCGCGTACAAAGACGCGGGCGTCACGTTTTTGCGTGACGGCGGCGACAGCCGCGGAGTTTCCCTCCGCGCGAAGGCCATTGCGGCCGAGCTCGGAATAGACTACAGGACTCCCGTGTTCGCCATTTACAAGGAGGGCTGTTACGGCTCATTCCTCGGAAAGGGTTTTAAGGACTTTGATGAGTACAAGTCCCTGGTGGATGAGGCCGAGCGCGAGGGCGCTGATTTCATAAAGCTCATCCTCTCAGGTGTGGTTGACTTTTGCGGAGGCAGCAACGACTTTGAGCCGTTCCTGACACAGGAGGAGGTCTCCCTGATGGTGGGATATGCCCACGGCAAGGGTTTCTCCGTCATGGCGCATGTCAACGGGGCAGAGAACATAAAGATGGCCCTCTCTGCCGGAGCAGATTCAATAGAACACGGATATTTCATGGATGAGCAGTGCATTGATATGCTGGCAAGCTCGGACACCGTCTGGGTGCCGACCATAGCTGCCGTCGCCGCCTTTGTCGGTGATAAGAAATATGATCAGGCATTTTTAAAACAGGTGCTTGCAGACCATGCGAAGATGATAAAGAAGGCCTGGTACATAGGCGGTATGATAGGCCTCGGCACTGATAACGCCGACAGGGAAAAGGAGTACGAAATTCTGAAAGCCGCAATTGACGACAGGGAATTCGACGCTCATCTTAAGAGCTCACTTGAACAGATAAGGTGGAAATTCACAAAATAAAAAGAAGCCCTTCCGGGCTTCTTTTTTTGTCTTTATTTACTGACTTCCGCGACGATTTTGTCTATCGCTTTCAGATATCCCGTTGTGCCTTCGCCTATGACTTCATCGAAACAGGCGGCGGACAGGTAGGACTGTCTGCGAAACTCCTCGCGTTCGTCTGTGTTTGAGATATGGACTTCAACGGCCGGAATATTCACTGCACGAAGCGCGTCGAGTATCGCGATACTCGTGTGGGTGTACGCCGCCGCGTTTATGACGATTCCGTCGGCCTTGCCGTGCGCGGCCTGGATTTTATCGACTAAATCGCCCTCGTGATTTGACTGGTATATTTCAACCTGAATCTTCTTTTCGTTGCAGTAGCGTTCAATTTTTCCGCAGAGGTCGTCATAGGTCTCGTCACCGTAGATGGCGGGCTCCCTTATGCCGAGCATATTGATATTCGGTCCGTTTAAAACCAGTATTCTCATTTAACCACCTTTTTTGTCTCCTCAAAACCGAGGCTGTCCTTGGCCTTGACCGTGATTGTACGTTCATAGGCTGAGAATGCATCGTCAATGATGCTCTGTGACGGTTTCTTGGTAAACGCGCTGACTATCGGCACGATGATGAGACCGCCTACCATTGCGACAACACCGGAGTTGATGGATGACCTGAAGATGTATCCGAGAACAGTTCCCCAGGCTGTGACATCAATACCGCCGAGGGAGACAATCATCTGAAGGATTGCTATGGCGCAGCCCCATACGAAGCAGACTGCAGTGGCCGTCTTCGTGACACTTTTTGAGTAGAGTGAGAGAAGGAAAGGAGCCAGGAATGAGCCTGCGAGAGCGCCCCATGAAACACCCATCATCTGAGCTATGAAGGTGACTGAGGGGTGTGCGTCCTTGATGACTGCGATAATCGCCGAGATCGCAATGAAGAATACTATGAACAATCTCATTATAAACACTTGTTTCTTCTCTGTCATCTCTTTCTTGGAAAGAGGCTTGATTACATCGAGCGTGAAAGTTGAGCTGGATGTAAGTACGAGAGAGGAGAGGGTTGACATGGAAGCCGAGAGTACGAGTACTATTACGACTGCGATTATAACGCTGGGAAGTGTTGAGAGCATTGCCGGAACTATTGTATCAAAGAGCGGCTTGCCCGTGGCGGGGTTGAAGACCACGCCGGCATCCTTGTAGAGACGGCCGAAACCGCCGAGGAAGTAGCATCCGCCAGCAACGACGATTGCGAAGAATGTTGAGATGATTGTTCCCTTGTGGATATCGTTCTCACTCTTGATGGCATAGAACTTGCCGACCATCTGGGGAAGGCCCCATGTGCCGAGCGATGTAAGGAGTACTACAAAGAGGAGTGCCAGAGGATCGGGGCCGAGGAATGACGAGTATGCGCCTTCCCAGCCGGCATCTCCGGAGATCTGCGAGAGGGCCTTGGTCGCCTCGACAAGGCCGCCGTTTGCCTTGAGCACGGCAAGGATGACGGCTGTAATACCGAAGAGCATGATAATGCCCTGGATGAAGTCGTTGATTGCAGTGGCCATGTAGCCGCCGAAGATGACATATACACCGGTGAGTACGGCCATTACGAGAATGACTGCCCAGTAGGGTATGTCAAAAACAAGTCCGAAGAGGCTTGAGAGGCCGTTGTAGAGAGATGCAGTGTACGGAATAAGGAATATAAATACTATAATTGCAGCGGCAATTTTCAAAGCATTTGAGTCAAATCTCTTGCCGAAGAAGTCGGGCATGGTCTTTGCGTCGTAGTGCTGAGTCATGACCCTTGTGCGTCTTCCGAGAATGTTCCAGGCGAGGAGGGAGCCTATAAAGGCATTTCCGAGACCTGCCCATGTACTTGAGAGACCGAAGTTCCAACCGAACTGACCTGCGTAACCTACAAATATTACGGCAGAGAAGTAAGAAGTACCGAAAGCGAAAGCGGTAAGCCAGGGGCCTACGTTTCTGCTGCCGAGCACGAATCCGTTTACGTCTGTCGCACGCTTCCTCGTATAGAGGCCTACACCTATCATAAGCGAGAAGAAGCATATGAGCAGGATAGCAGACATGAGTTTCATAATAAATCGTCCTTTTCTTGGGTAATTTAGCGCTTTAAAGTGTGCACTTCACTGCTTTAAAGTACCACAGTGCTCTGCAAATGTCAACACTTTTTTTGCTTTTTCTCCGTTTATTTGTAAAAAGGGCGCTGTTGTAGTATAATATTTGAGTATTTTTCATTATAAGGAGCAGTGCTTTGAAAGTCTCGGTTGCCCTTGCGGCATACAACGGAGAAAAGTACATAGAGGAGCAGCTTCGCTCGATCCTGACGCAGCTTCGCGCCGACGACGAGGTCATCGTGTCCGATGACAACCCGTCGGGAGGCACGAAGGCGGTCGTCGACCGCATCGGCGACCCGCGCATCCGCTATGTCGAGGGGCCGGGAAAGGGAGTCATCAAAAACTTCGAGTATGCGATTTCACAGACGACGGGTGATGTAATCTTCCTTTCCGACCAGGACGACGTGTGGCTGCCGGGCAAGGTCGCCGCCTGCGTCAGGGAGATTGAGGACGGCGCACTGCTCGTACTTCATGATGCAAAAATAACCGATGAGAACCTGAATGTTCTTGAGGAATCCTTCTTTGAAAAAAACGGCAGCGCGCCGGGTTTCCTGAAAAACATAAAAAAGAACTCTTACATGGGCTGCTGTATGGCTTTCAGTTCCTCGCTTAAGGACGCTGTTCTGCCGTTTCCGGACAATCTTCCCATGCACGACCAGTGGATAGGACTGATTGCAGAGCGAAAGGGTAAAGTAAAATTCCTTTACACTCCCTACCTTCTGTACCGCAGAAGCGGGGACAGCCTGACCGGAAACCCTACATCGCTCATGCAGAAAATAAAGTGGAGAGTAAGTATTATAAAGGACGTAATACGATGATTAAAGTATCCGCGAGCATAGTCACATACAACAATGTCAAGTATATCGAAAAGGCCGCAGCTACGCTGCTTGACTCCGTAAAAGACAGCAATATCGACTTTCGTCTCTATGTCTTTGACAACGGTTCAACTGACGGCACGGTTGAGCTTCTGAAGAGTAAATTCTCAGACAATCCGCGCTTCTTCCTTCACGAGTCTGATGAGAATATCGGATTCGGGAAGGCACACAATAAGATGCTGAAGGTATTCGATGACTGGAAGGCGGATTATCACTGTGTGGTAAATCCCGATGTCGTCATAGAGGACGACATTGTTTCGAAGATGGTAAACTATGCTGAGGAGCATCCCGAGGTTGTGCAGCTCTCGCCGAGAATCTGCTTCCCGGACGGCCGGGACCAGATACTTGGCAAGCGCAGACCGCATATCTGGTACCTTGCGGCAAGCCGCCTGCGCGGAAAGGATCCCGGCCGGCTTCTCTCGCGGTACGCGATGCTCAACGCGGACTATTCAAAGCCCTTTGAGATTAAAAACGCCACGGGCTGCTTCATGTTCTTCCGCGGTGACGCGTTCCGCTCGGTCGGAGGTTTCGATGACAGGTACTTTATGTACTTCGAGGACTGCGACATAACACGTACCATGGGAAAACTCGGCAAGGTCCTGTTCTTCCCGGACGCAATCGTGTACCACGTCTGGGCAAGGGACTCAAAGAGAAACACCAAACTGAAAATAATACACATTCAGTCAATGCTTAAATATGACCTGAAATGGAGGACAATCTGATGACATTCGCAGTAGTTTTAGCCGGTGGCATAGGCTCCCGCATGGGAAATTCCGAGACACCCAAGCAGTATCTCATGCTCGGAAAGCAGCCTATTATCATCCACACCATAGAGAAGTTTTTCGTATGCCCGGAGTTTGAGCACGTAATCGTACTCACTCCGAAGGCCTGGGTTGCCCATACTGAGAACATGATAAAGAAGTCTCTCGGAAAGACGGACCGCATAACAGTCATTGAGGGCGGCTCCACGAGAAACGAGACCCTGATGAACGCCATCAGATTCATAGAGAAGAACTACGGCCTCGATGACGACACCATTATCGTCACACATGACGCCGTAAGACCTTTCGTAACACACAGGATAATCGAGGAGAACATTGAGGCCGCGAAGAAGTACGGCGCAACCGACACCGTTGTTCCCGCAACCGACACAATCGTCGAGTCAAAGGACGGCGAGGTCATCTCCCAGATTCCCAACAGAGCCACTCTCTTCCAGGGCCAGACTCCGCAGAGCTTCAACGCAAAGAAACTCAAGGAACTCTATGAGAGCCTGACTGATGAGGAGAAGGAAATTCTGACAGACGCATGCAAGATCTTTGCCATGAAGGGCGAGAAAGTCTATCTCGTCGAAGGCGAAGTTTCAAATATGAAGATAACCTATCCGTTTGACCTCAAGGTCGCGGCCACAATGCTCGGAGGAGATCTGACAAATGATTAATTCCATCTATCAGCTCACGGCGCCGCGCCTGATAGAGGTCACCTACGGCGAGATTGACTTAAGTGAAGGCGGCGTGCTCGTACGCCCCTCGCACCTGTCAATCTGCCGTGCCGACCAGCGCTATTACCAGGGCGCGCGCTCAAAAGAGGTGCTGGCGAAGAAGCTTCCCATGGCCCTCATCCATGAGTGCATGGCGGAGGTTGTCTTTGACACGACGGGCACCTTCAGTTCCGGCGACCGCGTTATCTGTATACCGAACACACCGACTGAGGATGACGATATCATCGCCGAGAACTACCTGCGCTCCTCAAAATTCCGCTCGAGCGGTTTTGACGGCTTCCTGCAGGATGTCGTGCTCATGGCACCGGACAGGCTCGTGAAGATTTCAGACGATGTCAATCCTGATGTCGCGGCCTTCACCGAGCTCATCTCCGTGTCCATGCACATTATCTCGCGCTTTGACAAAACCGCGCATTCGAGGAGAAACAGCATCGGTATATGGGGCGACGGTAACCTCGGTTTCATAACCGCGGTACTGCTCGACAAACTCTACCCGGACCTGAAGATAAATGTCTTCGGCAGAAACTATGACAAGCTCGCATATTTCACATTCGCGGATGAGACGATGCATGTCGATGAAATACCCGAAGACTTCATGGTCGACCACTGTTTTGAGTGCGTCGGCGGCGCGGGCTGCGAACCCGCCATCAACCAGATGATAGACCACATAAATCCCGAGGGCACGATAGCCTTAGGCGGTGTATCTGAAAACAATGTGCCGATAAACACCAGGATGGTGCTTGAAAAGGGTCTTCGTCTCTTCGGTTCCTCAAGGTCCGGAAGAGATGATTTTGAGAAGACGGTTAAGTTCCTTGAGGATCACGAGCAGTCTGTTCACTATTTTGAGACCTTAATCGGCGAGACCTTCGATGTCAGGACCATACCCGACATCCACAAGGCCTTTGACGCGGATTCGACCCTTCACCTGGGCAAGACCGTAATGCATTGGAATAAGTAAAGAAAGGAGTGCATATTATGAAAGACCTGATCTTCCGTATTTATGCGCTCTTTTTCAATTTCGGAGCGAGACTTAAGGTGAAGAGCGACAGGGTGGGACTTGTGTCGATGCACAATGCCCATTTTGCCGACGGCCTCGGCGAGGTCGAAGCAAGGCTCGGTTCTTATAAAATCATGAAAGTCGAGCGGACGAGCCTTGAATCTCCTCTCGGGGCTTTGCGTTTTATAACCCTTGACGCTTTCCGCCTCGGCCGGGCAAAGTATATTTTCCTGAATGACAACTTTATGGCACTTGCCTACGCAAAGCCGAACAGGGAGACAAGAATAGTTCAGCTCTGGCACGGCATGGGCGCTTTCAAGAAGTTCGGCTTTGACATTGAGGTTGAGCCGAAAGTGCGCCGCCGCGAAGCGGCGCAGGCCGAGCGGCTCACGCACGTGGCCTGCTCGTCCGTCGGCGTAAAAGAGATTTACGCCGGTGCCTTCGGCGTCTCTCCCGACAAGGTTTATCCTGTCGGCGCTCCGAACGGAGACTTCTATTTTTCGGCAGAGAACAGGAAAATCGCGAAAGATACCCTTCTTGAACTTTTCCCCGAGCTTGAGGACAAGTACATTGTCCTCTACGCGCCGACTTTCAGGGAGGATACCGCAAACGATGAGGATATCCTGAAACACTTCAATGCGGAGCGTATAAAGCGGGCCGTAAACGCAAACCTCGGCCCGGACAAACCGAAGGATATCGAGATTCTAGTCAGGCTTCATCCACAGGTGCATGAGAGCGCTCAGGTGAAGAATGCCTTTGACGTGACCGACTATCCTTTCGTGAATGAACTCTGTGCCGTCTCAGATATGCTGATAACGGACTACTCGTCAATCTGCATGGACTTCGCGCTTATGAAGAAACCCATAGTCTTCTACGCCTACGACCTCGATTATTACAAGGGCGCGCGCGACTTTTATTTTGATTACGAGACCTATGTCCCGGGACCTGTTGCAAAGACAGAGGATGAACTGATCTTCGCCATAAAGGACGCGAGGAAAGCTCCGTCACCGAAACTTCCTGAGTTTCGGAAGTTCAATTTTGACGAGCCCGACGGCAGGGCAACCGAAAGACTCCTTGAAATTGTTATGTAATATATTGAAATACTATCCGTCTTTTCTTGTGTAACCAAACAAGGAAAGGCGGTTTTTTCAATGAAAAAAACACTTTGGAGCAAAACTGCGGCAATACTCGTCGCATTCGTAATCCTTCTTACCTTCGGTGCCTGCGGCAGTAAGCAGGCAAAAGACTACGGTGCCATGAGCACCTATACTGCGGACGGTACACTCAATGAAACCGCAGGCATGAAATCAGAGTCGAAGGCGTTCTCCGGCGCACCGGAACAGGCCGATTCGCCCAAACTCACCTACACAGGCAACCGCAAAATAATCAGAAACGCCTCCCTCGATCTCTCAACGGAGAAATACTCAGGTACACTTAAAGCCATAGAGAAGGCGACCGCAGAACTCGGAGGATATATTGAATCCTCCCACGAGACAAAGTATGACGACTATTCATACACCTCGATGACCGTAAGGATTCCCACGGAAAAGCTCGATGAGTTCCTCGGAAAGATGGACGGCGTGGCGACTGTTACATCGAAGTCGATCACATCTGAGGACATCACTGCATCGTACATAGACACAGAGAGCCATCTCAAGGCCCTTCGGACGGAGCAGGATACATTGCTCGAACTCCTCTCACAGGCGAATGGTCTCTCCGAAATACTTGAAATCCAGGACAGGCTGACGAACGTGCGCTCACAGATTGAGTACTATCAGAGCCTCATGAACACCTATGACAACGAGCTTGAATATTCAACCGTCAGCATTGACATAAATGAGGTTAAACACGAGATCGTATCCGGTGAGGGCTTCTGGTCAAGAATCGGAGCGGGTCTCAAAGAGTCCTTCTACGATGTAGGCACCGGCATTGCAAACTTTTTCTCATGGGTTATCATCCACATCCCTTATCTTCTGATATTGGGTGTTATTCTCTTTGCGATTTGTGTTATAATTAAGAAACTGAAGGCAAAGAGAAAGACCAAGAAGGAAAAGAAAAATGCAGGACAGACAGATAGTGCAGATGTATCTGGACAGAAATGAACAGGCCATCGCCGAAACAAAAAGAGCATACGGAAGTTATCTTCTGACCATAGCTTACAACATCCTGGGAAACCACGAGGATGCGGAGGAGGCTGAGTCTGACACCTATGTGCGCACATGGAATGTCATACCGCCTCAGATACCGCTTAAGCTTAAGGTGTTTCTTGCGAAAATCACCAGGAATATATCTATCGACATGTACAGAAAACAACACGCCGAAAGGCGGGGAGGACAGGGCTGTGACAAGCTCCTGTCGGAGCTTGAAGAGGCCCTGCCGGCCCTGGCCGGAGGCGTCGACGAGATGACGCCGGACAAGGCGCTTGACGGCAGCGAACTGACGCGCGCACTGAATGATTTCCTCGCGTCTCTTGATGAGACAAAGCGCGTCATCTTCGTAAAGCGCTACTGGTACGGCGCCTCCGTCGCGGACATCGCCTCAGAGCTCTCGCTTACGGAGAACAATGTCGCGACGATTCTTTTCCGTCTCCGCGCCTCGCTCAAAGATTTCCTGGAGAAGGAGGAAATCGCGATATGAATAGGAGAAGAGCGGAGAATCTGTTCTCCGCAATGACTGATATTGAAGAAAAGTACATTGAAGAGGCTGAAAACTTTACTGCAGAGAGCAGCACCGTTACGGTGCACCCGGGAAGAAAGCGCTGGGTAGCCCTGGCGGCCTGTTTCGTACTCATCATGGCAGTCGCCTTCCCGGTACTGAACAACCTCTTTAACAAGGCCGGAAACGCGAAGGCCGGAACCGATTCTGCAGAATCCGTTGCAGAGCAGGCCGCGGACGGTATAAACGGCTCCAAAAAGAGCTTTGACATGGACAACGGTGCCGGGGAGTACTCAGGCAGCAGAATCTCAACCTCAGTACCGGAGGATGTGAAGATATCTTATCCTGATACCGAAGAGGCTGAGTTCTCATTTGAGGTTATCGAGTACGATTTCACGATGGCTGAGCCCTGGATTACCGTGCGCTTTACGAACAACACGGCGGAGGACAGGCAGATAAGTCCGAAATTCGCTCTCATGGAAGTCCTGCCCGACGGCACACTGAAGGACACAGCCGGCGAAGGAGACAAGAGAACTTTCTCCGCAGTGCTGTGGACCGTACCCGCAAACGGTACCTATGACGCGACATACAGACTGTCGAATCTGGATTATTTCCATGACGGCACCTATGCGCTGTTCCTTGATGACACGGGAGAGAGCCCTTACAGAATCGATTTAGAGCTCACCTTCCCGAAGAAGTAACTGCAAAATAAACAAACGAAGGCTCCCAATTTTGGGAGCCTTTATTATTTAAAGACAGAAGACTGTGTGTTATCATAATAAGGATAAGTATTTTTTCAGGAGGCTGTATTTTGACTGCAGTTGCTTACACAAGTGTCGTAACAATTTATGCTCTCGTTGATGCCATATGCTTCAGCATTATCCTGGTCACGCTCATTTTAAGCTGGTCCGGGAACTACGGAGTAAGGTACCAGCGGACATTGAAACTGATGCTCTTCCAGATGGGCATATGTGCGTTTGACTTTGCTTCCGCAATTGTCGAACACAATCTTCTTGTACCCATCTGGGTCAAGATTGCGGTTAAAGCCGGTTATTTCATATGTCTGGCCCTTATGCAATATGCATGGGCATATTTCGCGTTCCAGGTAATGGAGCCTTCATCTCTTAAAAAACGCTGGGTACAGCTGACACTTACAATACCCATAATCATTCTCATACTCATGCCGCTTGCGTCCTTCTTTACGGATCGTGCGGTATTCACTGCCGATAAGATGAATTATCACCCCGCTGAACTTTATCTTGCACAGGTATCAATCGGCTTCCTTTATCTTATCATGATTTCAGTCAAAGCCTTAAGAGTGGCGCTTATCGAAAAGGTGCCGTACAGGCGTAATGTCTGCTATGCAATTGCGGTATTTACGCTCTCGCCGGTAATTTCCTTCACTGTTCAGCAGTTTGTATCGGGTCTTCCGCTCATCACACTCGGCTGTACCATAGGCATAGTATTTGTATCCGTAGTCATACGCGAGCAGATGAACCAGAATCAGAATGCCGTGGCGAGAGCGCTCACGGAGAACTATGAGATAATAACTCTCGTTGACCTTTCAAACGGTGCCTATACGTCCTTCAGAAGAGGACCTTTTGTCGAGGCTATCGATAAGGCATATAACGGTGAATCCGCAACATTTGCGGAAGGAATGATGCGCTTTGCCGAGACCTATGTCTATGAGGAGGACAGAAACGAGTTCTATACCAAACTGTCGACTTACAACCTGGTGCGTGAACTTACAAAGCACGGAGAAGCAATCGTGGACACCAGGCTCGTCACACCCAACGGCCTTGAGTATTATCAGGTAAAAGTCGTTGCTGACGACAGGTTCAAGGATAACTATCTCTGCGTTGTCGGCATTAAAAATGTAGACGAGACAACACGCAGGGAAATGCGCAATAAACTGATGCTTGAAGAGGCTCTCTCACACACCGAGGACGCAAATGAGGCGAAGACCGCCTTCCTCTTCAACATGTCGCACGATATCCGTACACCCATGAACGCGGTGCTCGGTTTCGCCACTCTCGCGAAGAAGAAACTTGATGACGATCCCGAGACTGCCAAGGGCTATCTCGACAAGATAGAACTCTCCGGGCAGCACATGCTCACCCTCTTAAATGACGTTCTTGATATGGCGAGTATCGAGGCCGGAAAGATTACGATTGATGAGAAGACCGTAAACATACACAGCTTCGGAGATACCGTTGTTGATATGACCGCAAATATGGCTGCTGCCAGGAATATCACGATAAATGTGGAGTACAGGGATATTGTCCATGAGTACCTGTATGCCGATGTGCTTCACAGCAATCAGATACTTCTGAACATTGTCACGAACTCAATCAAATATACGAGACCGGGCGGAAAAGTAGACATTGTCTTCTCCGAGGTTCCCTGTAAGAGTTCCGGCTACGCAAACTATGTCGCTACAATTGAAGACAACGGAATCGGAATGAATCCGGAGTTCTTAAAGCACATCTATGAGAGCTTTGAGCGTGAGCATACCACAACTGAGTCCGGCATCCAGGGCGCGGGTCTCGGCATGTCGATTACAAAGCGGCTTGTTGACCTGCTCGGCGGCACGATAGAAATCGAAAGTGAACTAGGAGTCGGTACAAAGACCACGCTCCGCTTCAAAGCACATATTCCCGAAAAGACCGAAGAGGACGGGGAGGCCGACGGACCTGTCGATTACAGCAAGCCGGTATTTGACCTGCGCGACAAGCGCATTCTCGTTGTCGAGGACAACGAGCTCAACCGTGAGATTACGCGCGAACTCCTTGAAGAGTGCGGCGTGATTATCGACGAGGCGTGTGACGGTGAGGAATGCCTTGAAAAGGTAAAGAATGCCGATCCCGGCGACTATGACCTCATCCTCATGGACATTCAGATGCCGAAAATGGACGGCTATGCCGCCACCCGCGCTATACGCGCGCTCGACCATATTGAACTTGCCGGCATACCCATAGTCGCCCTCACGGCAAATGCTTTCGATGAGGATAAGCAGAAGGCATATGCCTCCGGCATGGATGCCTTCCTTTCAAAGCCGGTCAACCCGGAGAATCTCGTCAAGACCGTAAGCGACATAATAAAAAAGACTTGACTTGAAACTTAAATCGGTGTATAAACTTTACATACAAATATTAAAGGCTTTGACGGAGAGTGCAAAGGAATCCGCGTGAAGAGAGAGACGGCGTCTGGTGTGAGCCGGAGACGGGGACCTTTGTTTGTAGCTCCTGAGCCGGCGGGAAGAAAGAGAAATCAAGTAGAACCCGCCCGTGTAGGCTACGTCAGTGCATTAGGGCTTGTCAGAGCCTGAAAGTGGTCGGTTTTTCCGGCAAATCGGGTGGTACCGCGGTAAGAGATTATCGTCCCGAGAATGCGACGGCATTCTCGGGATTTTTTATTTCCCGAGCCGTCAAAAGGAAAGGTATGAATACTATGAAAGCACCAACAGCAGGACTCGACGTCAAGATCCTCGAGATGGCGAGGCGTATTCGCGAACTCCGCGAAATCGAAAACTACACAACCGCATATATGGCGGAGCAGACAGGTGTTTCCGAGGAGGAATACATCTCCTGTGAAGAGGGAAGACAGGACCTGAACTTTGCCTTCCTCTACCGCTGTGCCCAGACCTTCGGCGTAGACGTCACCGACCTTATCGAAGGTGAGTCGCCGAACCTTGCGAAACTCGTATACACGAAGAAGGGCGAGGGCCAGAAAATTGAGAAGGCGCACGGCATGACCTATTACAACCTTGCCGCTGCCTTCAGGAACAGGATCTCCGAGCCGCTTTACGTGGAGGCCGAGTACACCGAGGAAGCACAGAACAAGCCGATTGAACTTACAACACATACCGGACAGGAACTTGACATAGTTCTCTCCGGAGCGCTTAAGATTCAGGTCGGTGACCATATTGAGGTCCTTCATGCCGGCGACACCCTCTACTATGACTCGGGTACGCCCCACGGCATGATTGCGGTTGAGAATCAGAACTGTGAGTTCTACGCCATAGTCCTTAATCCGTCAGGCGAACCGACGCCGGAACTCCGCGCTGTTGAAGCGCATGTCGGCGTACAGCCCAAGCGTCTCGGTGCGGAGCAGAAACTCCGTGTCTACAAGAAGTGGGTCAAGGTTGAGAAGGATGAGAACAGGACTCCCGTAAAAGTGGATTTCATAAATCCCGAAAACTTCAACTTCGCGTTCGATGTAGTTGACGAACTTGCAAGGACTAAACCCGATAAGCTCGCCATGCTTCATCTCGATGTCAATAAGAACGAGAGACGTTTCAGTTTCAAGGAAATGTCCGAGCTCTCAAACAGGGCCGCCAACTACTTCACGGCTCTCGGTATAAAGCGTTTCGACAAAGTAATGCTTGTCCTGAAACGTCACTACGAGTTCTGGCCGGCAATCCTCGGTCTTCACAAGATAGGCGCCATTGCCATCCCCGCGACGAATCAGCTCAAGGTCCACGACTTTGAGTACCGCTTCAACGCGGCCGGCGTCAAGGCCATACTCTGCACCGCCGACGGCGATGTAACCGATCAGGTTGACGCGGCCGCCAAGAACTCACCGTCGCTTGAAATCAAGCTGTCGGTAAACGGCAAAAAAGAGGGCTGGCGCTCATTTGACGACGAGTGGATGCTCTTCTCAAACGAGTGGGAGCGCGATGAGAACTCACCTAAGGGTGACGACCCCATGCTCATGTTCTTCACATCCGGAACCTCCGGTTATCCGAAGATGGCTCTTCACTCATACAAGTACCCTCTGGGTCACTTTATCACTGCCAAGTACTGGCACTGCGTTGACCCTGACGGTCTTCACCTCACAATCTCAGACACCGGCTGGGCCAAGTCCCTCTGGGGTAAGCTCTACGGCCAGTGGTTCTGCGAGGCGGCGACATTTGTATATGACTTTGACCGCTTTGACGCAGCAGATATACTGCCGCTCTTCGCTCAGTATCATATAACCACATTCTGCGCACCTCCGACGATGTACAGAATGATGATAAAAGAGGACCTTACCAAGTACGACCTGTCCTCTGTAGAGCATGCGACAATCGCGGGCGAGGCGCTTAACCCTGAAGTATTCCACCAGCTGAAAAAGCTCACGGGTCTCTCTGTAATGGAGGGCTTCGGTCAGTCCGAAGGCACCCTTATGATAGGCAACCTGATCGGCGCGCCGCATAAGGTAGGTTCAATGGGCAAGCCGGTTCCCATCTACGATGTTCATCTCCTTGACCACGAGGGCAAGGAAGTTGAACCCGGTGAAACCGGCGAGATCTGCGTAAATGTTAAAGAAGGCGCGCCCTGCGGCCTCTTCATGTGCTATTACCGCGGACCTGACAAGACGGCTGAGTGCTGGTACGACGGCTATTACCATACCGGCGACCTCGCCTGGAAGGACGAGGACGGCTTCTTCTGGTACGTCGGTCGCGCAGATGACGTTATCAAGTCCTCCGGTTACCGTATCGGTCCGTTCGAGATTGAAAACGTCATCATGGAGCTCCCTTATGTTTTGGAGTGCGGCGTCTCAGCCGCTCCCGATGAGGTCCGCGGCCAGGTAGTCAAGGCTTCAATCGTTCTCGTCAAAGGTACGGAACCCACTGATGAACTCAAGAAGGAGATTCAGCAGTACGTCAAGAAAAAGACCGCTCCGTACAAGTATCCGAGAATAGTCGAGTTCAAGGAAGAACTTCCGAAGACGGTCTCAGGCAAGATAATCCGTTCACAGCTTTAAGGCAAAATACCCAAAAATTCAGGCGAAAATACTAACAAAAAGTGTCCACAAAATCTTGTGTGGACACTTTTTTATTGCCACAATTTATGGTAGAATACATAGGAATATACTCATTGAAAGGAGAATGCAATATGAGTTATGCTGACGAATTATTCATTAAGATGTGTAAAGACATTCTTGAAAACGGCGTCGACACAAAAGACGAAATCGTACGCCCCGTATGGGAGGACACAGGTGAGAAGGCATATACCATAAAGAAGTTTGCCGTAATAAACAGATACGACCTCAGAAAAGAGTTCCCCGCTCTTACACTCAGAAAGACCGGTCTCAAGAGCGCAATGGATGAGATTCTCTGGATTTACCAGAAGAAGTCCAATAAAATCTCAGAGCTCTCAACACATATCTGGGACCAGTGGGCAGACGAGAACGGCACCATCGGTACCGCATACGGCTACACGATAGGCGAGAAGTTCATGTACAAGGGCGAGATGATCGACCAGATGGACTATGTTCTCAAACAACTTAAGGAGAATCCTTTTTCAAGACGTATCATGACAAACATGTATCAGTACAAGAACCTCGCCACCGGTGCTCTTGACCCCTGCTGCTACAGTGCCACATACAACGTCACGAAGGATGAGGACGGCAACCTCGTACTCAACATGCTCCTTAATCAGAGAAGTCAGGATATCCTCGCCGCCAACAACTGGAATGTTGCCCAGTACAGCATTCTTCTCATGATGGTGGCTCAGGTCTCGGGCATGATTCCCGGTGAACTTGTTCACGTAATCGCAGACTGTCATATCTATGACCGTCATGTTCCGATAATCGAGGAACTCATCACCCGTGAGACATATCCCGCACCTAAGGTATGGCTCAACCCCGACGTAAAGAATTTCTACGACTTCACAACGGATGACCTCCATGTTGAGGACTATCAGGCAGGACCTCAGGTCAAGAATATCCCGATAGCCGTTTAAGGAGACAAGATGGACATAATCGTCGCCGTCGCAAAGGACTGGGGAATAGGAAAGGACAACGACCTTCTCTTCCATATTCCGGAGGATATGAAATACTTCCGGAAGATGACAAAAGGATCAACTGTCGTAATGGGCAGGAAGACACTTGAGTCTTTCCCGAACGGAGAGCCTCTTCCGAACAGGACAAATGTCGTCCTGACCAGAAGCAGGGACTATGAGAAGGAAGGCGTCACAGTGGTTCACAATTTCGAGGAACTTGAGGCCCTGAAACTTGAGGAGCCCGTGTTCGTTATCGGTGGCGCATCCGTCTATAAGAGCCTTCTCTCAAAATGCAGAAGGGCCTACATCACCAAGGTGGATGCGATAAAACCGGCCGATACGTTCTTTCCGAACCTCGACGAAAATCCTGACTGGGAACTTGAGAGTGAATCCGAGACATTCACTTTTGAAGGCGTGGACTTTAAGTTCACCACATACGTAAAAACTTAATAGAAAGGGGAAATTGTTATGCAGACTTTGCTGATCGCAAATCCGAACTATTCCGAATTCACACAGGCTGCATGGGAAGTGCTTCGCAAACCGAACCTCTCAATGCAATGGTACATCATTCCGATTCTGCTCATCTTTGTCTACATTGTCAGCAAGGAGCTCAGCGAGGGACATACCAAGATTGTTCTCGCGGGCGCCGCGCTCTGGCTGGTTGACATATGGAACGAAATCTGGAACTCCTACATCTGCGCCGTCTCAGGACATGCACCCGTCTGGGGAACTCCTCCGGGCGCCGCAGTGAACGGTATTGGTCTTGCGGGACAGGGCTCTGCATTCAATATCCTCATAGGATACAATATTGAGATATCCTTTATGTTCTTCATAATGGGTATCGCGTCCTGTCTCATGCTTCCGAAAGACAAGAAAGCCAAGATCCTCGGTATAAACAACCGTATTTTCTTTGCATGTGTTCTGACAACTCTCGCGGTACTGGTTGAGTGTTTCTTAAACTATGCAAATGTACTCACCTGGGAGTGGTCATTCTGGCAGAGGAGCTGCCCGTGGATTCTCTGGATTATCGGCTATCTGCCGTTCTTCTCGGCCGCATTCTATGTTTACGACCGTCCGACAACGAAACAGTCCGCAAAGGCAGTAGGCGTGCTCGGCGCACTCGTGGCAGTCGGCATAATCGTCGGAGCCGCGCTCAACTGGTTATAAGGAGGCAGAAAAATGGGACCTGAAATTTTAAATATTGCCGATTTCCCCGGCGCACTTGCAATCCTTATAGGTGCAACCGTAATCGATCTCTCAATTGTCGGTGTCGCCTTCAAAGACTTCCTTTCAAAAGGCAAGAAAGAAGAAAAGACTGAAGAGGAGCCGAAAGAATGAAAAAACTATTGAGTAAATACCTTGAGATTTACGCTTTAGTAACTGCGATTGCCTGCGGCGTAATTCTCATAAGAAAAGAGAATATGTCAAAGAGCAGAAAGTGGGCAGCGCTCCTTCTCTTCATCTCATGCATTCATGCCTGGGATGAGAGCAAGTGGTCAGGAGGATACTTCGACCTGCTGCTCGGCAAGCTCGGTCTCAAGGGAAAAATACCCGATGACCTGGCTTACACTGCCCTTACGGACTCTGCGCTCGCTGCCAGTGTGATTCCCTGCATCATCGATAAGGCGCCCTTTAAATACCTCTCTGCAGGCATGGGCTTCTTTGAATGTGTAACCCACACGGCGGGCATTAAGCTCTACGATGTAGACAAAGTTCCCGGCATTTACACCGCCTGGCTCTGGGCAGCCCTCGCGGCGATTTCACTCGTAAAAAACAAATAGAAACGAGGAACAGATGAAGAAGTTTTTGAAAGTTTTAAAGATTCTTCTGGCGGTAATTGCGGCAATCCTTATTGTCTTCTGCTGTGTCGTTGAAGTGTATCCCGCCCTGCACGACAAGGCCGGCTCATTTGAGACCGATGCTTCAATGGCCTCCTGGATGAAGGGTATTGATGATGACAGACTGCTGTCTGATATTTCAATTCCGGGTATACACGATGCAGCCTCAAATGAGTGTCAGCTGCGTTTTATGACAAAATGCCAGGACAAGGATATTACATCGCTGCTTAATGACGGCTACAGGTATATTGACGTACGTCTGGGTTACGAAGAGATAAGCGGTGAGAAAAACCTCACTTACTATCACGGCTTCCTTCACTGCTTAAACGGTGTTTTCCCGTGGAGCGCACATCTGACATTTGAAGATGTCGCAAAGCAGTGCGGGGCTTTCCTGAAGGAGAACCCTTCGGAGACGATTCTCTTTGTGGTCAAACATGAACAGCTGAACACGAGTGATGCTGAGTTTGAGGAGACCCTGCACTATCTGATAGATAAGTCAGAGACAAAGGACATATGGCTCCTGACTGACAGCATTCCGACTCTCGGCGAAGCCAGAGGAAAGATCGTTCTGTTCCGTCGCTATCCCGATGACGCGAATCTCGGTGCAAAGTCCGGCATATACATTGACTGGACAAAGCAGGCCGAGGCACCCGACGGCGACAGCAGCCTGACTTACGCAAAGGAAGAGAAAGGTACATTCTCCCTGTACGTTCAGGACCGCTACAAATATGATGCCGATACAAAGTGGCAGGTATTTGAAAAGACTGCAGCTTTGGAAAAACAGCCCGAGGACGTTCTGATCAACTTCTTGAGTTCCAACGGAACGGCTGCTTACGGACATCCGTATGCGCTCGCGAAACCGCTCAACCGGAACCTGAAGGAGAACACTCCCAAAGTACTTCCCGGCTGGACCGTCGTAGATTTCGGCGATGCCGAACTTGCAAAACTTATCATCGATTCCAACAAGTAACATTCAAAACAAAAAACTCCCGGCTTGGAACCAAGCCGGGAGTTTTGCTTTTTTTTATTTCTTGTTTGTGAGGGTTTCGGCTACGCCTGCTGCGAGGCCGGCGACGCCCTGAATCTCTGAGGGGATGATGATCTTGTTTGCTTCGCCGTTTGCGGCTGCCTGGAAGGCCTCAAGCTTCTTGAGTGTGAGGACTGCGTCGCTGGGAGCGGCCTCGTTCAAGTATTTGATGGCGTCGGCCGTTGCCTGGTTGACGGCACGGATGGCTTCGGCTTCACCTTCGGCCTCACGGATGGCCGCTTCCTTCTTGGCCTCAGCCTCGAGGATGGCGGATTCTTTCTTACCTTCGGCTACAAGTACGGTTGACTTCTTCTCACCTTCAGCGATGAGGATGGCCTCACGGCGTTCACGCTCTGCCTTCA
>DBWX01000010.1:15534-15756 GCA_002309175.1 Ruminococcaceae bacterium UBA1227 | reverse complement strand
ACCTTGATGCCCCAGGGGTCCGTGGCTACGTCAAGGGCCTCTCTCATCTTGGAGTTGATTGTCTCACGGGATGTGAGGGTTTCATCGAGTTCGAGGTCACCGACGATGTTACGGAGTGTGGTGGCGGTGAGGTTCTCGATTGCCATGATGGGGCGCTCAACACCGTATGTGTAGAGCTTTGCGTCCATAATCTGGAAGAATACGACGGTGTCTATCTGCATC
>DBWX01000010.1:14664-15510 GCA_002309175.1 Ruminococcaceae bacterium UBA1227 | reverse complement strand
TCGAAGTCGACAACCTGTTCCTTTAATGTGACGTTTGAGGCGACACGGTCGATGATCGGAATCTTTACGTGGATGCCGGCTTTCCAGGTGGTCTGGTATTTGCCGAGACGCTCGATTACGAACTCACGTGCCTGCGGGACTATGCGTATGTTTGTGGCTATGAGTATTACCAAAAGAACTATTAAAGCGGGACCTATAAATTCCATAGGGTTACCTCCTTTGTTTTATTGGTACTATTATACACTCCAAAGTGTACTGTTTTCAAGGTTTCTACAATATATTGTGTTGACAATGGGGTTTGTAGTTATTTATAATTTATTTGTACATATTTCTTAATTGTTTTTTAAGAAATAAGGCTTATTATGAAGCCGAAAAATAAAAACCGAAGGAGTGGTTTTCGTGATAGAAGCTTTTAAGAAAATGATCGACAACTGGAAGGATTTTGAAGGCAGAACTTCGAGAGCCGACTATTGGTGGGCAACTCTCGCATGGTTCATTATCTCAGTTGTTCTTAGCATCATCATTATCATACCGTTTGCAGTGGCAGCGGCGATGGACAGAGGCGCAGGTATATTTATTGCACTCGGTGTCATTCTTGCAATAGCGGCAGGTGTTCTTTCCATCTTCATCGCGATTGCCGGACTTTCGATGAGCATCCGCCGTATACGTGATGCAGGTTTCCCCTGGTGGTTCTGGTTTGTAAACTTCGTACCTTCAGTCGGTAACATCGCATTCATCGTACTTCTCTGCTTCCCGTCATCTGACGAACCCCGTGTAAACTTTGACGGAACGGGCAGTGCTTCGACAACCACGGTTTCCGCTGCACCCGCAGCAGCTGCAGCAGTA
>DBWX01000010.1:5945-14620 GCA_002309175.1 Ruminococcaceae bacterium UBA1227 | reverse complement strand
CTGAGGCTGAAGAGGCAGCAGCCGTTGTTGAAGAAAAGGCTGAAGAAGCTGCAGAGGCAGTGGAAGAGGTCGCTTCAGACGAGTGGACATGCCCTTCATGCGGTATGAAGAACGACGGAAAGTTCTGCTCAGTATGCGGAGCTAAGAGACCGTAAAGGTAAAACACTTTACAATTAGACAATTTTTATATGGGACGGCCGATTGGCCGTCCCATTTTTGGTGCTGCAACTTCTGCCTTTTATGCTATAATAGTGAGCGTAAACGGAAGGGAGTGATTGCATGAACGGTAAGCAAGCGGCATCAATATGCATTTTTCTGGTCTGTGCAGCTCTTATTCTGGGAACTTTGTTCAAGACGGGTATTTACAAATGGGACGCGGCGGCACCGGTGACGGAACCGGCGACAAGCGCCGCCGCGGATGAGAATAAATCCGAAGAGACCTCTGCGGAGTCCGCGGCAGAGGAACAGACGACGGAGCAGACGGAGACGACGACTGAAGCGGAGACCACGGCCGCGAAGGAGTCCGTCGCGACAACGACCGCTGCGCCTCAGACGACGGCAAAAACAACTGCCGCGACAACAAGGCAGACAACGAAGCAGACTACCAGACAGACGACAGCTGCAACCACAGCCGCGTCAAGTGCCCAGTTTCTGTCAATAGAGTCATCCATGCTGTCGTCCGTAAATACGCAGCGCGTAAATGCGGGCCTGAGCATGCTCACAAGCTCTTCACAGCTCAACTACTGTGCGCGTATACGAGCTCAGGAACTGCTGACAAAAATGGATCACACAAGGCCCAACGGCACGAATCCGTTTACGGTTCTGGCGGAGAACGGAGTAGGATATTCCGCTGCGGGTGAGAATATTGCCGCGGGTTACCCGGGTGTTGATTCTGTCATGAACGGATGGATGAATTCCACAGGCCACAGGGAAAACATTCTGAGTGCGAAATTTACTCAGATGGGATCCGCCTGCGCATATTTTCAGGGTTCACCCTACGGATATTACTGGGTACAGCTTTTCATAGGATGAGAGGCTTTTGAAAAAAACACTTGCATTGTCCTTTTTAATCTGTTAATATATTCAAGCGTCCGAGCAACAGCTTGGGCACGACTTCCCGGACGGTCCTCTGACAATCCTTTGTGTATGAACGTTCTGATTTTTTTATTGGAGGAAAACAAAATGGATGCACTTAAAGTAATCACAGAAGGCCAGATTAAAGAGAACAAACCTGATTTTAACATCGGTGACACCGTAAAGGTTCACGTTAAGATTAAAGAGGGTAACAGGGAGAGAGTACAGGTCTTTGAAGGTACCGTTATCGCCAAGCGCGGCGGCGGAGTTTCCGAGACATTCACGGTTCGTCGTGTTTCCTACGGCGTAGGCGTTGAGAAGGTATTCCCCGTTAACTCACCGAACGTTGAGAAGATAGACGTAGTTCGCCGCGGTAAGGTCCGCAGAAGCAAGCTCTACTATCTCCGTGACCGCGTCGGTAAGGCTGCCAAGGTTAAGGAACAGCTTTAATTTCAAATGGCTTTTGGAGGACAACTTTTGTTGTCCTCTTTTTTTGTTGCCCTTATAAATGGTTTCGTTTATAATGTTATCTGTATTGTTATATCTACACTGTAGTAGGAGAAGAAAGGAGGACGGGGATGACAGAACATTTCGAGGTCACTTTCAAAGACGCGAATGTCGTAAACAGCGCAAAGTACAAACGCGCGGAATCGGTTTATGACCTGCTCTCTTCCGTTGTGTCCGCCATCATATTCGTGGCGATCATACTTGTCTTCTTCTTCAGAATTGCTACGGTAAACGGCGACTCGATGGTGCCGACACTTACGGATCATGACAGGCTCCTGCTCACGACGGCTTCTTCGGTTTACAACTACGGCGATATAGTCGTAATTCACAGGGAGGGCGAGGAAGCGCTTGTAAAGCGCGTCATCGCAACTCCGGGTGACAGGCTGGATATCGATTTTGAAAAAGGAATCGTGACAGTGAATGACAAAGTGCTGGGTGAGCCCTACATCGCCGAGCCCACTTACCTCAGTTTTTCGGACGGTCCGAACTTCCCGTTTAAGGTACCTTCCGGCTACTACTTCTGTATGGGTGACAACAGGAACAATTCACTCGACTCACGCTCAGGCGCGGTCGGACTCATAAATGAACAGTACATTATCGGAAAGATGGTTATCGATATTTCAGACACGGAGGCAAAATGATGAAAGATAAACTTGTAAGAATCTGCTACGAGGGCACCAGTGTCCTCGTGATGGCTGCTGTCATCATAGCGATTATCTTTACCTTCTTTGTACGCTTCATAGGCGTTGTCGGAACCTCGATGACCGATACGCTTGACTCGGGCAACTGGGTCATTATCTCCGAGATGGGCTTTAACTATGACCCTTCATACGGTGACATAGTTGTCATCTCACAGCCGGGCAACATGGAGGAAAATATTATCAAGCGTGTCATCGCAACCGAGGGACAGCAGGTTAATATCAACTTCAACACGGGCGCCGTTTATATTGACGGTCACGAGATAATCGAACCGTATATCTCTACCCCGACCACAAACCATTACGATGTAAACTTCCCCGTAACCGTGCCGGCAGGACACTGCTTTGTCATGGGTGACAACAGACAGGGTTCCGTGGACTCCCGTTCCACGATTATAGGGTTCATAGACAACAGGTCAATCATAGGCAATGCGCTTGTCGGTATAGGATCTGACGGCTTTGCCAATCTGGATGTAAGTGAGAGCAGTTAAATGGCTGATTTTCAGAAACAGACGGTACAGTGGTTTCCCGGCCATATGGCCAAGACCCGCCGGAAAATAAAAGAGAATCTGCCGCTCGTCGACGCAGTGGTTGAGCTCGTGGATGCCAGGATTCCGGTATCCTCGCGCAACCCGGAGCTCGACGAGCTTACAAGTTCAAAGCCCCGGATAATCCTGCTTAACAAATGTGACGTCGCGGACGCGAACGCCACGGCTGAGTGGATAAGATATTTCGAGGCTTCGGGCGCTTTTGCCATGGCCGTTGACTGCAAGAGCGGCAAGGGCTTAAACAAGTTTGATGACCTCGTCCGCGAGGCCCTGAAAGACAAGATTCAGTCGAACATTGACAAGGGCATGCCCGGCAGGGCCCTCCGTTTCATGGTGGTGGGAATTCCTAACACGGGCAAGTCCACATTCATAAACAAGATGAGCGGCAGAAACCGCCTCAAGACGGCCGACAGGCCGGGTGTCACGAGGACGAGCCAGTGGGTCGCCTGCGGAGGCGGAATCGAACTGCTGGACACGCCCGGCGTGCTCTGGCCGAAGTTTGATGACCCCGCAGTGGGCGACAAGCTCGCCTTCATAGGCTCCGTCAAGGATGAAATCCTTGACTCCGAGACTATCGCGGTGCGCCTTCTTGACGTTCTCAAGGAGGACTACGCTGACAGACTCACAGAGCGCTATAAGATAGACGCGTCTGACTGTCAGCTTCCGTCATATGAACTCCTTGAGAAGATAGGCGCTGCGCGCGGCATGAAAATCCGCGGCGGCGAGGTCGATACGGAGCGGGCCGCCAACACTCTGCTCGATGAATACCGCGGAGGAAAGCTCGGCAGGCTGACCTTCGAGCGGCCGGGGAGGAAGAGCTGATGCCGACATATGACTATGAAAAGGCCGCTCTCGCTGCCGGCTTCTCTGTTGTCTGCGGTATTGATGAGGCGGGCAGAGGCCCTCTGGCCGGCCCTGTTTTCGCCGCCGCCGTCGTTTTGCCGACGGACTGCGAAATACCCGGTCTTGATGACTCAAAAAAACTCACGGAGAAGAAGAGAGAAGCTCTCTTCGACGTGATTATTGAAAAAGCCGAAAGCTACAGTGTGGCTTCGGCTTCCGAAAAAGAGATAGATGAAATCAACATTTTAAACGCGACATTTCTCGCCATGAAAAGGGCATATGAGGGCTTGTCGGTGAAACCTGACAAGGCACTGATTGACGGCAACAAAAAGCCCGGACTCCCCTGTGAGGAGGAGACCGTGGTGAAGGGCGACTCAAAGTCCATGAGCATTGCCGCCGCTTCAATCCTCGCAAAGGTCTCCAGGGACCGCTATATGCTTGAGATGGCAAAGCTTTATCCCGAGTACTGTTTCGAACAGCACAAGGGATACGGCACAAAACTTCACTACGAGAAAATAAGGGAACACGGTATTTCCGATATTCATCGGAAGACCTTCCTTAAAACTTTGCACTGATGAAGAAATACGGTCTGGGTGCCGACGGCGAAACTCTCGCCGCGGCATATCTCGAAAGTCTGGGGTTCAGGCTGCTTGAGCGCAATTTCACAAGCCGCTTCGGTGAGATAGACATTATTGCCGTCTCGCCCGACGGGAAGTACCTCTGTTTTGATGAAGTCAAGACGAGGAAGTCCGGCAGGAATATCGCTACCGGCCTTGAGTCTATCTCTGCCGAAAAGCAGAGAAAGATAGTCAAGACGGCTGAGTACTTCCTGGTCAGGAACAGAAGACTCGTTGAGAGTGAAGGACTGCAGCCGAGGTTCGACTGTATTGAAGTGAATGTCGACGAAAAGATTGATTTCAAATTCATAGAAAACGCATTTGACGCATAAAGGAGAAAGACATGTACTACACGAGCACAAGGGACAAGAGCCTGAGAGTAACCTCATCCGAAGCCATCACAAAGGGTATCTCGGACGAGGGCGGACTTTTTGTGCCCTGCGAGATTCCCGCACTGGGTCTTTCCGATATCGAGGCCATGATTCCCATGTCATACAGGGAGAGGGCAAAGAAGATTCTCTCACTCTACCTCACGGATTTCACTCCCGAGGAGATAGACTACTGTGTTGACGGAGCTTATGCCGAAGGCAAGTTCGATTCAGAGAAGGTTGCTCCTCTCGTAAACTTAAAGGGTGAGGCGAATATCCTCGAACTCTTCAGGGGACCCACATGCGCCTTCAAGGATATGGCGCTCCAGCTTCTGCCTTATCTCCTGACGACTGCGTCAAAGCGCGCGGCACCGGACAAGGAGACGGTCATCCTCGTCGCGACTTCCGGTGACACCGGAAAGGCAGCGCTCGAGGGCTTCAAAGATGTGCCGCACACGCGCATACTTGTCTTTTATCCCGTCGAGGGCGTCAGCGCCATGCAGAAGCGCCAGATGCAGACGCAGGAGGGCGCAAATGTCGGCGTCTGCGCCATAAAGGGCAACTTCGATGACGCCCAGACAGGCGTGAAGAAGATCTTCACGGACAAGGCCGTATCGGCGAAACTCGCCGAGAACGGCATGATGTTCTCATCAGCGAACTCAATCAACTGGGGACGTCTCGTCCCGCAGGTTGTCTACTACTGCAGTGCATACTGCGACATGGTCGAGCAGGGCAGGATTGCTCTCGGAGATCAGATAAATGTCGTTGTCCCGACGGGCAACTTCGGCAATATTCTCGCGGCTTACTACGCGAAACAGATGGGCATACCCATTAAGACCCTCATCTGTGCCTCAAACTCAAACAACGTACTTACTGATTTCCTGACCACGGGTACATATGACAGGAACCGTAAGTTCTACACCACGACATCTCCGTCGATGGACATTCTCATCTCCTCAAACCTTGAGAGACTTCTTTTCCATCTCTCGGTAAATGACGATGCAGAAATCCGCGAGTATATGGACTCGCTTTCAAAGACAGGCAAGTATACCGTATCCGACGATATCTTCGAGTCCATAAGGGCTGACTTCAAAGCCGGCTTCGCCACTGAAGAGGAGGACGCCGCCGCGATAAAGGCGTCTTTCGACCTCGGCTATTTGCCTGACACACATACGGCTGTCGCCATTGAGGTTTACAACAAACTTGCTGACGGCACGCCTACGGTGATTGCCGCGACGGCGTCACCTTATAAGTTCCCGAAGGCCGTACTTGCGGCGATTCTCGGCGAAGCGCCGCAGATAGACGAATTTGATATGAGTGACGAACTCTCAAAGGTTACCGGAACAAAGATCCCCGCGCCGCTCGCCGGTCTTCGCGACAGACAGGTGCGTTTTGACTCGGTATCCGAGATATCTGAAATGGAGCAGCGTGTATACGACATGCTCGGAATCTGACGAGGTTTTATAAATGGCTCTTTTCGCTATAGGCGACACTCATCTGTCTTTCTCCGTCTCAAAGCCGATGGATATCTTCGGCGGATGGCAGGACTATGTTGAGCGCCTTGAGAAAAACTGGACAAGGATTGTCGGACCGGATGACACTGTTGTCATACCGGGCGATATCTCCTGGGCCATGAATCTCGAAGAGGCGAAGAAGGACCTTGAATTTCTTGATTCACTTCCCGGAAAAAAGATAATAGGGAAGGGAAATCACGACTACTGGTGGCCGACAATGGCCAAAATTGACGCTTTTGTAAAGGAAAATAACTTTACAACGCTTAACTTTTTGTACAATAACGCGTACGCCGCGGAGGGCGTGGCCGTCTGTGGCTCGCGCGGCTGGTTCTTTGACGACGAGTCGCCGCAGTCGGAACTCGTTATAAAGCGCGAATGCGGCCGCATTCGCACCTCCCTGGAAGCGGCGTCCGCCCTCGGGCTCCCGCCCGTCCTCTTTCTGCACTATCCTCCGATAACGCAGGACAGAATCTGCGAACCCATAATGGAGGTAATTACATCGTCCGGGGCAAAGCAGTGCTTCTACGCGCACCTTCACGGAAATGCCATCAACTATGCTTTCCGCGGTAATTTCGAAGGTGTGAGTTTCGACCTTGTATCGGCCGATTCGCTCGAGTTTGTGCCGAAACTCATAGTCGCGTAAATTTTATGTGGAAAAAACAGAATCATTCTGTTATAATTATTAGGCTTTTATATTGAATCAATTATATAGTTCCAAAAGGAGAGGCTTTAAAATGGCTTTAAATTCAGCAAAAGAGATTGAGACCAACGTCCATGAACTTGAGATAGGCGTTGACGCAAAGACCTGGGAGGACGCTATTGACCAGGCTTACGAGAAGAACAAGAAGAACCTTCAGCTTCCCGGCTTCCGCAAGGGTAAGGCTCCGAAGGCCATGATTTTCAAGCAGTACGGCAAAGAGGCCTTCTACAATGACGCCATCGATATCGTTTTCCCTGACGCTGTCGATGCAGCTGTAGAGGAAGCAGGTCTCGAACTCGTTGACCAGCCCTATGACGGCGCAGTCAAGGAGATAAACGAGAACGGCATCACATTCACAATCAAGGTAACCGTAAAGCCGGATGTCAAAGTCGGCAAGTACAAGGGACTCAAAGTTTCCTGCTGCCCGTACGATGTAAGTGATGAAGAGGTTGAGGCTCAGCTCAACATGATGCGTGAGCGTTCCGCCCGTTTCGTCGAGGTTGACCGCAAGGCCAAGGACGGCGATATGACAATCATCGACTTCTGCGGCACCGTTGACGGTGTTGAGTTCGAAGGCGGCAAGGCTGAGGAGTATGAGCTTGAACTCGGTTCAGGTTCCTTCATCCCGGGCTTTGAGGAGCAGGTTGTCGGCCATAAGGCAGGCGAGGAGTTCGATGTCAACGTAACCTTCCCCGAGGAGTATGTTGAGAATCTCGCCGGCAAGGATGCCGTATTCGCAATCAAACTTCACTCAGTAAAAGAAAAGGAACTTCCCGAACTCGATGACGAGTTCGCAAAGGATGTCTCCGAATTCGATACACTCAAGGAACTCAAGGCCGACACAAAGAAGAGCCTTGAGGAGCACAAGAAAGAGCACTCAGACCAGGAAGTTGAGGAAGGCCTTGCAACAGAGCTTGCTGCCCTCGTTGAGGGTGAGATCCCCGAAGTCATGTATGAGCACGAGATTGACGATGCCATCCAGAACTTCGCTTACCAGATTCAGCAGGCAGGTATGGACCCCGACACTTACCTTCAGTACACAGGCATGACAATCGAAGATCTCCGCGCCCAGTTCAGAGAGCGCGCAGAGACACAGGTCAAGTGCAGACTTGCTCTCGACAAGATTGCCGAGCTTGAAAAGGTTGAGGTAACCGAGGACGACATCAAGGCCCGCTATGACGAGATGGTCAAGATGTACGAGGTAGAGCTCTCAGTAGTCGAGAACGCTTTCCCGAAGGAGCAGATGGAGAAAGAACTCAAGGGTCAGAAGGCTCTTGATCTCGTAAAGGCCGCTGCCAAGATCACGGTTGAAGGTGAACATGATCACGACCATGCCGAGAAGAAGGCACCGGCAAAGAAGGCTGCCCCGAAGAAAGCCCCTGCAAAGAAGCCGGCTGCCAAAAAGGAAGATAAAGAATAATCAACAGGCGACGGGGGCAACGCCTCACGTCGCCGTTTTATTTTCACGGAGGTAAAAGATATGCCATTAGTACCTTATGTTATTGAACAGACCAACAGAGGCGAGCGTCAGTATGACATCTATTCCCGCCTTCTTGAAGACCGCATTATAGTTTTGTCCGACCAGGTAAATGACCAGACAGCGAGCCTTGTCGTAGCCCAGCTTCTCTACCTTGAGAGCCAGGACGCCGAGAAGGATATCAGCCTCTATATTAACAGCCCGGGCGGATCAATCTCATCCGGCTTCGCCATCTATGACACAATGAACTATATCAAGTGCGATGTCAGCACAATCTGCATAGGTATGGCTGCAAGTATGGGAGCATTCCTTCTTGCAGGTGGTGCTAA
>DBWX01000010.1:5437-5926 GCA_002309175.1 Ruminococcaceae bacterium UBA1227 | reverse complement strand
CGTCACCAGCCGCTCATCGGCGGTGAGCACGGTGTAACGGGTCAGGCGACCGAGATTAAAATCGTTGCCGACAATATTATCAAGACCCGTGAAAAGCTCAACAGAATTCTTGCCGAGAACACCGGCAAGTCAATTGAGCAGGTTGCGCTCGACACGGAGCGCGACAACTATATGACCGCCGAGGAGGCCCTTGAGTACGGTCTCATCGACAAGGTTATAACTAAGAGATAAGGGGTGTTGCCCTGTGGCAAAAACGAATGACCCGAAACAGATACGCTGCGCTTTCTGCGGCCGTACCCAGGATGAGGTATATAAACTCATCGCCGGCCCGGGCGTTTACATCTGCGACGAGTGTGTTGAACTCTGCGCAGATGCCCTGACCGAGGATAGCGCGCCGAAGACGAAGGCCTCGATGCCTTCGACCGGAAAGCCCCTGCCGAAGCCGACCGAGATCAAAGCCGTACTCGACGAGTACGTAATCGGTCAGGA
>DBWX01000010.1:0-5389 GCA_002309175.1 Ruminococcaceae bacterium UBA1227 | reverse complement strand
TCGGTCCTACGGGCGTGGGCAAGACGCTGCTTGCCCAGACACTCGCGCGTATGCTCGATGTACCGTTCGCTATAGCTGACGCTACGACTTTGACTGAGGCCGGCTATGTCGGTGAAGACGTTGAGAATATTCTTCTCCGTCTCATCCAGGCTGCCGACTATGACGTTGAGCGTGCTGAACGCGGCATCATCTACGTCGACGAGATAGACAAGATAGGCAGGAAGTCCGAGAACCCCTCAATTACCCGTGACGTATCGGGCGAGGGCGTTCAGCAGGCGCTTCTCAAAATACTTGAAGGCACCGTCTCAAATGTTCCGCCGCAGGGTGGCAGAAAGCACCCTCAGCAGGAGTTCATCCAGGTCAACACCAAGGATATTCTCTTCATCTGCGGCGGTGCTTTCGACGGCATAGAGAAAATCGTCGAGAAGCGCGTGGGCCAGGGCTCAATGGGCTTCGGTGCCGACATCAAGACAAAGAAGGAGATGGACCTCTCAGAGGCCATGTCCCTCGTTATTCCGCAGGACCTTGTAAAATACGGTCTCATCCCCGAAATAGTCGGCCGTATTCCGGTAATCACCGCTCTCTCCGATCTCGATGAGGATGCCCTCGTACGAATTCTGAAGGAGCCGAAGAACTCCCTTCTCAAGCAGTATCAGGAGCTCTTTAAGATGGACGGCGTGGAACTTGAGTTTGAAGACGATGCTCTCGTCGCCATGGCGAAACAGACACTCGAGAAGAAGACCGGTGCTCGCGGACTCCGTGGTGTCATGGAGAATATTCTACAGCCGGTGATGTTTACATCGCCCTCTGACACCAAGGTCGAAAAGATAATCATAACGAAGAAATGCGTGGACGGAGAAGAGGAACCGAAGGTTATTCGCAACGCGAATAAAAAGGCTCCCGAGCCTCTCCTTATTAAAGGTTCCGACAGCGGCTCCAGAAAACGCGCATAAGGATTAATATGGAAGAAAACATGCAACTTGTACCTACCGTCGCTCTGCGCGGACTCGTTGTATTTCCGGGTATGGTGCTCCATTTTGACGCGGGACGTGAAAAGTCCATAAACGCGGTACGCGAGGCCATGGAGACCGGTGATGACCTTTTCCTGGTCGCACAGCGCGACACGGCAACGGAGGACCCGACGTTTGCGGATGTCTACAAGATGGGCGTCCTCGCCAAGGTCCGCCAGATAATAGGTATTCCCGAATCAAACAGTATAAGAGTAATAGTTGAAGGCATTTGTCGAGCCACCGTCAAGCGCGGCGTGGAGGATGACAAATGTCTTTACGCGCTTGTCGAGAGAAAACCCGAAAAGGGCTTTGCGAAAAACCGCAAGGAATATGCAGAGGCTCTCGTCCGCAAGACGAGAGAGATCTTTGACAGCTATGCGCGTTTCACTCCGAAGATGTCTCCGGACGTCATGCTCCGTGTTATAGCGGATGACAAACCCGGGGCTATTGCCGACTATATCGCTTCCGTCATAGCCATACCGTATACGGAGAAGCAGAAGATACTCGACGAGACTCATCCCATTACGCGTCTTGAAAAGATGTGTGAGACCCTGACCTCCGAGATTCAGATGATGGAACTCGAGGATAAGATTGCCGCAAAGGTTGAGCAGGCTGTCGATGACAACCAGCGTGAATACTATCTGCGCGAGCAGATAAGGGCTCTCTCCGAGGAACTCGACGGCGCGGATTCGGCTGACGAGATAGAGGAGTACAAGCAGAAGATAAACTCAATTGAGCATATAAGTTCCAAGTCCCGTGAGAAACTCCTCAAGGAGTGTTCCCGTCTCCAGAAGATGGGTAACGGTTCTCCCGCGGAGGCGACTGTCTCAAGAAACTATCTTGATACGGTAATTAATCTTCCCTGGGACAAGGAGACGAAGGATAAACTCGATCTCAAACACGCGAGGAAGGTCCTCGATGCGGATCACTACGGCCTCGACGCCGTAAAGGACCGCATAATCGAGCTCCTCGCCGTGCGCAGGCTCAATCCCGACATCAAGGGACAGATAATCTGTCTTGCAGGCCCTCCGGGCGTGGGCAAGACATCTATTGCCAAGTCCCTTGCAGATGCCATGGGCAGGAGCTACGCGCGCGTGTCACTCGGCGGCATTCACGACGAGGCCGAAATACGCGGCCATCGCCGGACATACATAGGTTCAATGCCCGGCCGTGTTATGGCCGCCATAGCGGATGCGGGTACCCGCAATCCGCTCATCCTCTTTGACGAGATCGACAAACTTGCCGCCGACATAAAAGGCGACCCCGCCTCGGCAATGCTTGAGGTTTTAGACCCTGAGCAGAATAAGGCTTTTGTTGACCACTTCATAGAGATACCGTTTGACCTCTCAAACGTCCTGTTTATAACAACCGCGAACGATAAGGGCAATATTCCGACCCCTCTTCTCGACAGGATGGAAGTAATAGACCTTTACAGCTACACCGCTGAGGAGAAATTCCACATAGCGAAGAGGCATCTGGTGCCCAAGGCACTCGCAAGACACGGTATTGATAAGAAACAGCTCAAAATCTCGGATTCCGCCATAAACGAGCTCATCTCCTCATACACGAGGGAGGCCGGCGTGAGAAATCTCGAGCGCGAGATAAACAATATCTGCCGAAAGACCGCCCTTGAGATAGTCTCGAAAAAGGGTTATTCAACCACCGTTTACGCCAAGGACCTCAAAGACCTCCTCGGTGCTCCGAAGTACAAGGAGAAGGTAAAACTCAAGGACGAAGTAGGCGTTGTAAACGGCCTTGCTTGGACTGCCGTGGGCGGTGAGATGCTCAAGGTCGAGACGGCCGTCATGCCCGGCAAGGGCAATGTCGAGCTCACCGGCTCGCTCGGCGACGTCATGAAGGAGTCCGCAAAGGCTGCGGTCAGCTTCCTGAGAGCAAACACGAAGAAGTACGGCATTGCGCCTGATTTCTATAAAGAGAACGATATTCACATCCATGTGCCCGAGGGCGCCGTGCCGAAAGACGGACCGTCAGCGGGCGTGACGATGGCTACGTCACTTCTCTCCGCGCTGACGGGCAGAAAGGTAAACGGCCACGTCGCCATGACGGGCGAGATAAGCCTGACGGGCAATGTCATGCCCATAGGCGGCCTGAGGGAGAAGACGATGGCGGCTTACAAGGCCGGTATAAAGACCGTCGTCATCCCGAAGGAGAACATGCCCGATCTCGACGATGTCGTCGATGTCGTAAAGAAGAACATTGAGTTTGTCCCCGCGACAAAACTTGACGACGTTTTCAAGGTGGCTCTTTTATGAACTGGAACAACGTAAACTATGAACTCTCCGCAGGAAAGTTCGAACAGCTTCCGAAGTGTACGATGCCCGAGATAGTTTTCTCGGGCCGTTCCAATGTAGGCAAGTCATCGCTGATAAACAAACTGCTTAATAGAAAAAATCTCGCCCGCGTGAGCTCACAGCCGGGCAAGACAATCACAATCAATTTTTATAAGGCGGATACGGCCAGACTTGTTGACCTGCCCGGATACGGCTACGCGAAGCACGGCTTTGACGAGCGCAACAGGTGGGGTCAGATGATAGAGCAGTACTTTCAGTCAGACCGCGACATAAGACTAGTCGTACAGCTTGTAGATATGCGTCACAAGCCGACACAGGACGATCTTGTAATGCTCGATTTCCTTTATCAGACGGGCACGCCTTTCATTGTCGCCCTGACTAAATCCGATAAGCTCAACAAGACCGAGTACAAAGAAAATCTCGCAATGCACGAAGAGACGCTCTCTGAGTTTGAACCCATAGCAATAGTGCCCTTCTCAGCTGTAAAAGGTGATGGCACGGACGATGTAAAATCCCTCATAGATGAGGCTATATTGTCAAGATAACTAAAATCTCCGCCTATCCTTGGGCACTTTAACACTTTACTATGTGATTATCTCGTGTTAAAGTGTTAAAGCGGAGGTGTTATTCATGGCCATGAAAGGCATAAATGACGAAAACATCAATTTCCTTTACGACTGTATACTTGAACTCAAGGATAAAGAAGAGGTCTCAAAGTTCTTTGAGGACCTCTGCACTGTAAATGAACTCAAGTCTCTCTCCCAGAGACTTGTGGTGGCAAAAATGCTCACACAGCACTGTGTCTATTCCGACATAGTCGCAAAGACAGGAGCTTCAACAGCCACAATTTCACGCGTCAACCGTTCACTTGCATACGGAGCGGGCGGATATGACGACATATTTGAAAGACTCGATAAGAAGGCAAAGAAATAATGAGCAGGGTTGTACGAATGATTTCGGTCTCCGGAGAACTGACGGTAATCGCCATCGATTCCACCGACATCGTCCGTGAGGCTCACAGAATTCACAATACAACCAATGTATGTTCGGCCGCTCTGGGACGTCTGCTCACCGCAGCGTCACTTATGGGCGCCACCTTGAAGGGCGAGGATAACTCCGTTACCCTGCGCCTCAACGGTGACGGACCGGCCGGCGTCGTGATTGCCGTATCAGACTTTGAGGGAAACGTGCGTGGGTATATTTCTGACCCACGCGTTTCTTTGCCCTTGAATGGACACGGCAAGCTGGACGTCGCCGGCGCAGTGGGCAGGACCGGAAGCCTCACCGTAATGAAGGATCTCGGTCTGAAGGAGCCATACGTTGGTCAGGTACCTATAGTCTCCGGCGAAATTGCCGAAGACCTGACCAGCTATTTCGCGATCTCCGAGCAGCTGCCCTCGGTCTGTGCCCTCGGCGTGCTCTGCGCCCCTCAGACCGAAGAGATAATAACGGCGGGAGGCTTCATCATACAGCTCCTGCCCACGGCCACTGACGAGACCATCGACATGGTCGAACGCGGCCTCTCCGACCTTCCGGCCGTCACGAACATGCTGACCGACGGTCTCTCACCTGAAGAGATCTGCAGAAAAGCCCTTCCGGACTTTGAGCTCGAGCTTCTCGACGAGTCCGAAACGGCCTATCGCTGCAACTGTTCGAAGCAGCGCGTCGAGAAGGCCCTCCTCAGTATGGGCACAGAGGAACTGACCGGTCTTCTTGAGGATGAAAAGACAGAGGTATCCTGTCATTTCTGCGATAAAAAATACACTTTCACGAGGTCCGATATCGAACAGCTTTTAAGGTCCTCAAAGGCTTAAAAAATTGTCAAAAATTGCTTGACATATCTATATTATTGTTGTATATTATACAAGCCGCGAATACGTGGTATTTGGTGCGGGAGCATAGCTCAGCTGGGAGAGCATCTGCCTTACAAGCAGAGGGTCACAGGTTCGAGCCCTGTTGTTCCCACCACCCTTATAAATGGCGAGGGAAAATGGCCCGGTAGTTCAGCTGGTTAGAACGCTAGCCCGTCACGCTAGAGGTCGACGGTTCGAGCCCGTTCCGGGTCGC
>DBWX01000015.1:20109-22429 GCA_002309175.1 Ruminococcaceae bacterium UBA1227 | reverse complement strand
TTTGCAGAAATCTCAGGGTCCATTTAGTTTGTCGTTGTTTAATTTTCAAGGTACATCAAAAGAGCGCTTAATTAAAAGCGCTCGAATATATTAGCATAATCGAGCGCTCAATGTCAACAACAATTTTTAAGTTTTTTTAAACTTTTTTAAAGGGTGTCAGCGGAGGAAGAAAAAGCGTAAAACGAGGTTGTTTTCATCCATCGCGTACTGCACCGATGAGGGGTCAACACGCAGACCCGCAGCGACCTGACGATTGGCCGAGAGAATGATGTTATACATGCTGCCCCTGGTAACCAGGATATCGAATGCACTGTCGTAGGAGGACCTGTCACTGAAGGCGAACTCCACGCTGTTGTATCCGGTCGAGAGGGACTCGACGATTGCGTCCTTCATAGCCTGCTCCGTGACAGCGTTGTAGCTGGAGAAGTAGAGGCCCTTGTTCTTGAAGTAGCCGTAGCTCGGCATTACGCAATCGGCCCAGAGCGTCTGATCATCCGTGGTGCGGTTGCGCGATATGTCAGCAGTGGACATATTGAAATAGACGTGGCTGACCGAGTTGTCCGGGAAGTCCACAAGCTCCATGACCGCATAGTCATCCCATGTGACATCCAGGTTGTACATGTTGCCGTCTATCTTTACTATGTTCCACATGTGGCCGGCGAAGCTGTCCTTCTCGCCCTCGGCATTGCCGACTGCGAGATAGTTATATATGCCGAGCGCACGCAGCAGGTACTGCATGGTGCGCGAGTAGCCCTCGCAGTTGGCACGGCCGTTTACCAAAACGCCGTACATCGTATACACGTCGTTGTCATACGACTCATCATATTCGCAGTTCTGCACGAGGTAGTCGTGCAGGAAGAGTTCTTTTGCATATTCCGTGGTCGCGGTGCCCGGAATGCTGCCGAGCAGCTTCTGCGCGGCAGACGAAACCTGCGACCACGCCTTCTCATAATCCTTATGGCTCATGAGATACTGAGGGACGAAGTAATTGATACTTCCTATCCTCGTCATCGAGCACTTGTTGCCGAGGAAGAAAAGCTCGGGGTTGTCATATGAGAGGGAGGTATACATCGCCTCAAGTTCCTTGTCGGAAAGGTTAGGTATGACAATCTGCTTCGGAAACTCCTTGGCCGAGTCATCGCTTAAAGCGGCATACACCAGCCTGTATGCCTCCTGCTCCTTCTCTCCCAATTTATTATAATAATACCTATATACTGTGTCCGTATAGGAGGTCGGAACGTCATAGCCCTTAAAACCGGCGGAGCGCTTCGCCACAAATGTATCAATGGGTAGAAACATGATACAGACGAATCCCGCCAGCAAAACCACAGCCAAAACGACAGCCAGGATCTTGACTACCTTCATTTATCTTCCTCCGGTTTTATTACGGATATTTTCAGTTTTTTCTCAACAGAAGCCTTGATTACGGACTGATACTTATTGAAGTCCGTTATATTGATATTGGTCGTGCAGGTATTTACGAGTCTCGAGAAAATCTCATCGCCGTTATCCACTGTCTCCTTTGTCAGGCGCTGACGGATATAGTCCGCGATTATCTTCGCCTGCTGCTCGCGTTCACGCTCGGAGCCGGAAAGGCCGGTGTAGCGGAGATAGTTGAAGAACAGGTCGCCGTAGAGGGTACGCTTGCCCGCCTGGAGGTTGAGCGTGAAATCCGGTCCGGCATAATCGATACGGTTCTTCAGGTTTATCTCGTAACCGCCGAGGACCTGCATAAAGTCCTTGAACTGGTCGCGCGTAATGACAACGTAACGGTCGAGCTTTATGCCGTACGTGTCCTCGGCGCCCTGCATGAGATCAAGCGGCTTTAGGTAGTCCGCGTTCGGCGGAGTGTTCAGACACATGACCGTATATGACCTGGACGATGTATTGATTCCGAAAACGCAGAGGTACAGCACTTCGCCGTCAGCGGATACCGGTACAAACAGTATGTTGACGGACTCCTTCTTGTCGCTGTCATCGACCAGTGTTATGTCGGTTTCAGCATACTCTGCCCTCTCGTTCTCAGCCTTTTCCCTGAAATATGTAACCGCAGATGCCGAAGCGACAATAATCAGCAGGAGAAGAAAGACTCCCACAAAACGGCGCTGTCTTTTCCTGGTTGCGGCATCCTTGTTGCCCGTGTTCAGCTTTATCTTTTTGCGCTTGTAATTTGCCACTCCGGTCACCTCCTTTTTATACTTGTTTAACAGATTTAATATACTAAAAAATAACTTGACGGTCAACTGAAAGTATGCTATATTTATCAAGCACTTTTTATGTGCTGGTGTAGCTCAGTTGGTAGAGCAGCTGATTTGTAATC
>DBWX01000015.1:17596-20038 GCA_002309175.1 Ruminococcaceae bacterium UBA1227 | reverse complement strand
GGCCAAAGGGGGCAGACTGTAAATCTGTTGTCTACGACTTCAGTGGTTCGAATCCACTCTCTCCCACCAAAAAACGAGGTAGCGAACGCTACCTCGTTTTTTTATTCAACCTTATATCATCTGGGCATTCTTGTTGGCAACGGGTGTACCTGAAGCATTCTCGGCAAATTCGGCGCCCTCGGGAACTCCGATGATTACGTCTGTAGCCTTGATGATGGCGCAGGCCTTCTTGCCGGGTTCAATACCTAGGTCCTTAATTGAGGCCATTGAGATTGTGGCGGAAACCTTGTTGCCGCCGCCGATATCAAGCTCTACTATGCCGTTTACGGCGCCCTCTGTTACCTTTGTAACTGTACCTTTAAGCTGATTTCTTGCGCTGAGTTTCATAATATATACCTCCTGAATTTATTTTATGAATCATAAAAGGTTCCCTGTGCTGTCTCGAGACGCTCGGTAACGGGATACTCGAAACAGGGTTCCTCTTTAAGACGTTTTAAGTACTGAGCGCCTTCCCACTTTGCTATCTGTAGGTCGTGGAGAAGGTAATTGCCGCAGTTTACGGGTGTGGCACCGGGCACTTCGCCCTCAAAGTCCTTCAGGTATTCGAAGGCTCTGAGCATGAGCGGGTAAATCTCCTGAGGGGTCGGGTGGCCTTTGACTATCAGGTATGAGCCTGTGAGGCAGCCCATGGGGCCCCAGTAGATTATTCTGTCCTTCCACTCCTCATCATTTCTGAGAAATGTAGCTATGATATGCTCTATGGTGTGCATGGCGTTCGGATGAATTACGGGTTCGGTATTCGGGTATTTCATGCGGATATCGAAAGTGGTCGCAAATTCATCGCCTATCGTGTCGAGACGGGACTCGTAGATGCCCGGTTTTATTTTTGTGTGGTCAACCTGGAAACTCGGTATAAGATCCATATTCTGCCCTCCTGTATACAAATTAATTATGTCAAACAAGGAAGATAAAAGCAAGTGTTTCAAAATAAAAGGCAGCTGTTTTCGCAGCTGCCTTTTGCTTAAAAACCGATGTTTTTAACCTTGAAATCCTGTCCGCCGAGAATCGTCTTGTTGCGGGAGCCGCATTTGGGGCACTTGCCCTCGTTTTTCATGACGTTGTAAAGCGCATGGCACTCATCACAGAGCGCCTCGCCCCGCACGTTGTCAATGACAAGCTCACACTCGGAGAAGAGCGGGTTTTCTTCGACAAGCATTGAAAAATACTTTTCAAAGAAGACGGGAAGAAAACCCGTGAGCTCTCCCACTTCAAGTGTCAGGATCTTTATTTTATCAACATTGTTTTCTTTTGCGACCCGCTCCGCGACCTTGACGGCCTCGTTGAGCGCTCTTACTTAGTGTCAGCGATTAGATTTTTATTGCCAGATCGTTTGCCGCGAGAATTACGGTTTTTAAGTTTCCGACCGTGTTCGCGTCACCGATTATATGGACATGCTTTGACTCCTTCTCGGCAAGAGGTGTGCCGGGTATATAACCTATGGAAGTGATGACACTGTCACAGGCTACCTCCTGCTTCTTGCCCTTCTTGTCCTTAATGACTACGCAGCCATCCTTGATCTCATCGACTGATGACTCAAGGTATACGGGCATGTTGTAATATTTGATGTAGTCACGAAGCATGTTGGTATTGGCCGCGTTGACATACTTGGCCTTGATGAGATACTCCATCTGTTCAACGATGATGGGGTGCTTGCCGAGCTTCGCGAGCTCGAGCGCTATCTCGCAGCCGGTCAGGCCGCCGCCGATGATGACGACCTTGTCGCCGACTTCCGCCTTGCGGAAGAGATAGTCAGTCGCGGTAATGGCTTTCTCACCGCCGGGAACCTTGATGGTACGCGGTTTTGCGCCTGTCGCGATGACGATCTCATCGGCCTTTAAAGACTTGATATCGGTAATCTCGGTGTTCATGTGAACCGTTACCGGGGACTTTTCGAGCTCGCGCTCGTAGAACTTCAGGAGCTCCTTGTCCTTCTCTTTGAAGTCCGGGGCGGCAGCGGCTAAAATNNACGCCGCCGAGCCTGTCGGTCTTTTCATAAAGATCGACCTTGTGGCCTCTCTCGGCGGCCCTCATGGCAAATTCCATACCGCCGATGCCGCCGCCTACGACGGCAATCTTTTTCTTGATAAGCGCCTTCTTGGGCGTGTATTTCTTCTCTCTGAACGTGCGGGGGTTTAAAGCGCAGCGGCCGGGATGAACATCGAGCGGGTCAATGTCACAGCCGTTGCCGTTTGTCCAGCCCCAGGGCAGACATGCCGCATGGCAGGATATACACGGGCGGATCTCGTCCATTCTGCCCTCGGCAATCTTCTTGACGTACTGGCCGTCGCAGAGAATCTGGCGGCCTACCGCCATGGCGTCAATCTTGCCGGCGGCAATGGAGGCCGCGCCCGCCTCGGGCTGCATGCGGCCCGCGCATACGAC
>DBWX01000015.1:0-17543 GCA_002309175.1 Ruminococcaceae bacterium UBA1227 | reverse complement strand
AGCGGAGCGTATACCGGAGGATGCGCCCAGTACCAGGCATCGTAAGTACCGTTGTCGCAGTTGAACATGTCATAGCCTGCTTCTTCCAGTATCTTTATTGCCTTCTTGGACTCCTCGAAGTCACGGCCGGCCTCGACATAGTCGGTCTCCTCGGGCAAAACGCCCTCGTTGAAGCCGCGTGTCTTACTCTCTACGCTGTAACGTACGGAAACGGGGAAGTCCTGTCCGCACTGCTTCTTTATTTCCTTTACGATATCGCAGGCGAAACGGAGTCTGTTTTCAAGGGATCCGCCGTATTCGTCTGTTCTGTGATTCGTGTATTTCAGGGCAAACTGGTCAAGGAGGTAACCCTCGTGTACGGCATGGATTTCAATACCGTCAACGCCCTGTTCCTGGAGCATCTTGGAGGTGCGGCCTATGGCGTAGACCAGCTGGTCGATGCGCTCCTTGGTAAGCTCCTTCGTCTTGAGCTTCTCAGGTGCCCAGAAGGTCGGTGTGCCCTTGTCTGGTCCGACGTTCCACCAGTCGAGGTGAAGGATGGGCTTCGTTAAAAGCTCGAGCGATTTATGGTTCATGAAAGGATGCAGCATACCCGGGAACGGAGTCTCACGTCCGGGTCCCGCAGTGAGCTGTACGAAGAACTTCGAGCCGTTCTTGTGCACCATGTCCATCAAAGGCTTTACGGGTTTGAATACGTTCGGATGGTCATAGATCCACTTCGGACCCACCATTGAAACAACCGGTACAAGTCCGCAGATAAAGAGACCTACACCGGCTTCGCTGCGCTCACGGTAGAACTCGACAACATCCTTGTTGAAGCAGGTGTTCATCTCCCACTTGATGATGTTCGTGCCCTCCATGGGCGGCATGACAATTCTGTTCTTGATTTCACAGTTGCCTATCTTCCAAGGCGTAAACAAAGGCTCATACTGCTTATCCATAAAAAATCCTCCTGACAGATTTTCCGTTTTCAGTCAAGGTTTACGTGCTCGACGGGGCCGTCAAATGCGTCACCCATGAAGATCTTTGCCTGGGTGGCGAAACTTTCGGCGTCATCGCTGACGAAGTATTTTCTTATACTTCCCTCCTCCTCGTTGGTCCTGTTCTGCTCTTTCAGGGCTTCCTTTAAAGTCTCGGCAAGGACAACGGAGGAGCTTATGATATTGAGACCCGGATAAAGTTCCGAGATTATATCCAAAAGGAGAGGATAATGCGTACAGCCGAGGATGAGCGTGTCGATTCCTTTTTCCGTGAGCGGGTCGAGGTACTCTTTAAGAACCGTTTCCACGACAATATCGCCCTTGTGGAAACGGCCGTTCTCGACCAGCGGCACGAGGAGCGGACACGCGACACCGAAGACCTCGGCGTCAGCGCTGTACTTTGCTATGGCTTTTTCATATGCCTTGCTGTTGATTGTGGCATTTGTGGCTATGACACCTATTCTGCCGTTTTCGGTCGACAGCGCGGCCTTCTTCGAGGTCGGCTCAACAACACCGAAGACAGGCACGTCATAGAGTTCCTCAACCTTCTCGCGGGCTATCGAGTCCGCGGTGTTGCAGGCTATGACTATGGCCTTCGGTCTGAAGCCGTAGATGAACTCAACATCTGAGAGAACATATTCCGTTACCTGGCGGGGCGAGCGTGTGCCATAGGGCACGTGAGCCGTGTCGCCGAAGTAGACTATGTCCTCTCTGGGCATGGATTCAACAATGGCCTTGACGACTGTCAGGCCTCCTATACCGGAGTCGAAAACGCCTATGTATCTGTTGTCAGCCATATCTTTTCCTCTTAAAGTTCGTTTACGATTTTTTTGAAGTGCTCGCCGCGTTCCTCGAAGCAGGAGTACTGGTCAAAGGAGCTTGTCGTCGGCGAGAGCAAAACGGTGTCGCCGGGCTCGGCAATTTTTACGGCTTCGTTTACAGCCTGCGGCAAATCGTCCACGACGATTCCCTCGTCTCCTACGAGGTCGCGCACCAAGCGCGGTCCGCAGGCGCCGAAGCCGATAACCTTTTTGACGGACCCGAGCGCGGCCTTAACATCGTCCATGGGAAGGCCCTTTTCAAAGCCGCCGACAAGGAGTATCACTCCTTTGTCAAAGGCTTTAAGCGCGGTCACTGTCGCATCGGTATTGGTGCCCTTGGAGTCGTTGTAGTAGCGGACTCCGTTTATCTCTCTTACGAATTCAATGCGGTGTTCCACTCCCATGAAGTGTTCAACAACATCGCTTATTATCTCGTTGCTGACGCCCTTCGTCTTGGCGAGCGAGACCGCAACCATCACGTTCTGCAGGTTGTGTCTGCCGGGAATCTTTATCTTGTTCGTTTCAAGAACAGGCTCACCTTTGATAAAGATGGTTCCGTCTTTTACGAAGTTGTCCGCGTCATCATTTTCTATGCTGAAAGTCTGTACCGTCGCAGGTACGGGATATTTTTCCGTGTACTCGAGGAGGGTTTTGTCATCCTTGTTGAGAAGGAATACATCGCTCTTCTCCATATTGCGGTATACTTCCGTCTTTGACTTATAGTAGGCTTCAAGTGAGCCGTGCACGTCAATATGGTCGGGCGAGAGATTGATTATCGTCGCCGCGTCCGGACGGAATTTATCGATATTTACGAGCTGGTAGTTTGAGATTTCGAGGACAATGAAGTCCCCCTCTTTTTCCATCAGCCCCTCGTTCATGACAATCTCACAGAGAGGTATGCCAATGTTTCCGCAGAGGTGAACCCTGCCGGGAAATGCCTTGTTTAAAATCTCATAGCAGAGGGTTGAGGTCGTCGTCTTGCCGTTCGTGCCCGTGATTGCTATGAAATGCTGGGGCTTTGCCACCTGATACGCGAGTTCTATTTCAGTGATTACGGGAATACCGCGCTCATAGAGGCGCTCCATGAAAGGTATGTCGTTGTGCACGCCCGGATTCTTGACGACGAGGTCATAGTCGCATTCGGCGACGGCGAGGCTCTGGTCACGGACCTCCACGCCAAGGTCCTCATCAGGAACCTTGAGGTCCGAGAGCGTGACCTTCGCACCGAGCTCTTTCAAAACATTTATGGCAGCCCTTCCGGACCTTGCGAGTCCGACAACGAGCACGGATTTACCGGAAAAATCCATTCGCTTTCTCCTTAGTTATATGAGGCCATGACGAAGACATAGTCGCCGTAGCAGGCCGTCATAGTATAGTTGAGCGGATACGAGAAACCGCCGAAGTTTGCGCGTGAGGCGAACTTAATTGAGTTTGCAAAGTCCGCGGAGTTTACGCCGTCAGCCACTTTTATTACATAGCCGAACGCGCGTACATTGTTGAAGATACTGTAGTCAGGTGTGAACCTGTAGCACTCAGTAAAGCCTGTCGGCTGACTGCTGACACCCTTGAGAGTCGTGGTACTCACGGGAGTAATGGGACTCGTGAAAGTGCGGGCGCAGTAATTCGCAAGCTGCCTTGTGGTAATACCGTCATCCTTGACATGTGAGTTGAAAGCATTGAGCGCCCTGTTGATCATGTTGCTGCGCGTGCTGCTTCCCGGATTTGAAGGCGGCTCTGTCGGCGGCTCCGTCGGAGGTTCTGTCGGAGCCTGCGTCGGAGGCTGTGTCGGAGCCTGAGTGGGAGCCTGCGTAGGCGACTGTGTAGGAGCCTGCGTGGGCGACTGTGTAGGTGCCTGTGTGGGCGCCTTGGTCGGAGCCGCGGTAGGTGCGACGGTCACCTGTGTGGTGACAATCTTCTCGGGAGCAATGGTCACTTCCTCTGTCGGAGACTCCTTGTCCTTGTCGTTCTTTATGACAGCGGTGGTTCTGTAGTAGTACTTAACACCGTTTTCGGCTGTGGTATCGGCATACTTCGTCTCATTGACGACAGCTATGAGTTCATAGCCGCTGCCCTCTGTCTTTGAGCGATAGACGTTGTATGCCACGGCGCCCTCAACGGGCTCCCAGGAGATCTCATTTGTCTTTGTCGGGGCGTCCTCAGGCGCGTCGGCCGGACCCTGATCATAGTGTTTCCACCATGCATCGGGGTCTGTTGTTGCCGCATCTTCAGGCGTCGGTCCCGCGGGTCCGGCGCTCTTTCTCTTATCGGAGCTTATCTTCACACAGGCCACAAGGCTTATGAGAAAGACAACAAGTACGGCTATGACAATGAGTTTCTTCTTGTCCATGCTACCTCACCGTTTATTATTTCAGATATGCGTCAAATCTTTCGTCAAATGCGTCAAGGAATACTACGGCGACAATACCGGGGCCGGTATGTGCGCCTATGGCGCAGCCAACCTGTCCCATGAGGACGTCGCGTACCTTGTAGCGCTTCTTAAGTTCGCCGGCAATATAGTCGGCATCTTCCTTTTCAGTGCCGTAGATTACGCCTACAACCTGCTTATCGAGTTCGGCGCCCTTCTCGCCTACGATTTCGAGAACGCGCTCACGGGCCTTCTTCCAGCCGCGCGCCTTCTCGACAGCCTTGAGCGAACCGTTCTCATCAGTCATGATGATGGGTTTAATGTCGAGCATTCCGCCGACTACGAAGGAGGCCTTGCTTACGCGGCCGCCGGCATAGAGGTAGTCGAGCGTCTGAACCGTAACATCGTGAACCATATGGTTGCAGAAGAAGTAGGCGGCCTCAATGATGAGTTCCTTCGGCGCGCCGTTTTTCTGCATCTTCAGAAGGCGCTCGGTTACGAGACCGTAACCAAGGGAAGCGCAGTGCGAGTCGATGATTGTGATCTTGAAGTCGGGGTACTTCTCGAGCACCTCATCCTTCGCAAGGTTTGCCGCCTGGAATGTGCCGGCAACACCTGTTGAGAAGCAGATATAGAGAACTTCATCGCCGCGCTCGGCATAGGGAGTGAAATACTCCTCGAACATGAGCTGGGAGATATGATATGTCTTTATCTCCTTTACGCCCTCTTTCTGAATTTTGTAAAACTCTTCGGGGAAGATCGTGACGCGGTCACGAAGGTCCTCGCCGTCAATTGTGACGGGAGTGGGCATAACGAAAAGGTTATATTCCTTAATTACGCTTTCAGGTACATCTGAAGCGGAGTCAGTGATAATGCAAAAAGCCATTGTGGTTTCCTTCTTTCTTTATCGGATACTTCCCACGGCGCGCGGGAAGAGAATAACGTCTCTGATATTCTGTACGCCCGTGACGTACATGAGCATACGCTCGAAACCGAGTCCGAAACCGCTGTGCGGTACGGAGCCGAACTTTCTCAGATCAATATAGTCTTTATAGTCATCCTCGCTCATGTTGCGGACACGCATAGCCTCAAGAAGCTTGTCGTAGTCAGCCTCACGCTCGGAACAGCCTATAATCTCTCCTATTCCCGGAACGAGCAGGTCGGTCGCAGCGACGGTCTTGCCGTCGGGATTCTGCTTCATGTAGAACGCCTTGATCTCCTTCGGGTAGTTGATTACGAATACCGGTTTTTTGAACACCTCCTCCGTGATGTAGCGCTCATGTTCCGTCTGCAGGTCGCATCCCCAGAATACCGGGAACTTAAACTCGACGGGTGCGCTCTCAAGTATTTCTATTGCCTTGGTGTAATCAAGAACTTCAAATTCGCTGTCTATGACATGCTGAAGTTTTTCGCGAAGGCCCGGCTCAAAGAATTTCTCAAAGAACTCGAGCTCGGCGGGACAGCGTTCCATAACGGCTTTCGTTATGGACTTTATCATGTCCTCGGCGATCTCGATGATGTCGGGCAGCTCGGCGAAGGCGACTTCCGGCTCGACGTGCCAGAACTCGGCGACATGCTTCGTCGTGTTCGAGTTCTCGGCGCGGAAAGACGGGCCGAAGGTGTAGATTTTACCGAAGGCCATTGCGGCGACTTCGCCCTCGAGCTGGCCCGAGACCGAAAGGCCTGCGGACTTGCCGAAGAAGTCGTCGGCGTAGAATTCGTCCGCCGACTTGTAATTCGCCGCATCTTCAAAGCTGTGTGTGGTTACAGTGAACATCTCACCCGCTCCCTCACAGTCGGAGCCGGTGATGATGGGTGTATTCACATAGACGTAATGTCTCGCCTGGAAGTACTCGTGAATTGCAGTCGCGAGTACGGAGCGTACGCGAAATACCGCGTTAAATGTATTTGTTCTCACGCGCAGGTGAGGCATTGTTCTTAAAGTGTCGAGACTTGTGCGCTTCTTCTGGAGGGGGTAGTCCTCCGGGCACGCGCCCAAAAGGGCGAGATCGGTGACGTTGATTTCAACGCCTCCGTCCTGTGCCACCGCAGATGGCACAACCGTGCCCGTCACCTTGAGTGACGAGCCGAGTTTCGTAAACTCGGCAAGCGGCTTCGTAAAAGTCTCCTTGTCTATTACAAGCTGTATATGCTTAAGGCATGTGCCGTCATTGAGCTCTATGAAAGCCATGTTCTTGGAGTCACGCGCAGTGCGGACCCAGCCGCATACCGTAACCTCTTTTCCGACATATTCCCTGTCGGTCAAAACTTCGATAATATCCGTGTGCTTCATTAATTAATTACCTCTATAAAAGAAAATTACAAGATATGATACCACATCTTGTAATTTTAATCAATGTATCAGGTATTTACCGGCTTGAGTATCTTCAGGATATCCTCAAGTTTCGGCTTGTTGCCGTAGAGCAGAACGCCTGCGCGGTAGATTCTCGCGCATAAAACACCCAGTACTCCGACGGATACGGCCTGGATGGCGATTGAGAGCGCAATCTGCCAGGTCGGTACATCTCCCATACATACCCGAACGAGCATGACAAGAGGTGCGAATGTAGGCAGGAATGAGAGCACGGTGTAGAGCGTGCCGTCAACCGAGCCGCCTGTCATTCCGAAAATGGAGGCAAAGAAAGCCGCCATAAAAAGGAATGTGACGGGCATAATAAGGGTGCTTAAGTCCTCAATTCGTGAGACGAGCGAGCCCGCAGCACCGTACATGAAGGCATAGATGAAAAAGCCCAGTATGAAGAATACGACCGTGTAGACCGCGACGCTCGTCGGAACACCGAAGAGTGACTTGAGCATCTCGTTGTCGATGTATTTCTCGTTGAATCGGAAGCCGACGACAGCCGTGCCGAGAATAAGCACGAGCTGGAGGAGGCCTGCGCAGCCTGAGCCGAGCACCTTTCCGAACATGAGGTTCATGGGCTTTGAGGAGGTGATGAGTACCTCCATGCACCTTGTGCTCTTCTCGCTTGCGACCGAGCTTGCGACAAACTGGCCGTAGAGAAGAAGAACCATGTAAAGGATCATTATGATGATGTAAGTGTACAGGAAGGACTGAGTCTGGTCCTTGCCGGTGACTATTACATCGCTGTCAACCGTCGCGCCGAGCACTGCGGCTATATCCTCCTCGGACATTCCGCTCTGAGCCATGGCAAGATATCTGTAGCTTGTTATCATCGCCTGGTTGATAATCTGCTCATCCGCGTCATACATGCCGACTGTATCGACAATGTACGTGTACTCAAGCGGAGCTTTTATGACAACCGCGCTGTCTGCATCGCCCGACTTGACCGTCTTCTTAAGCTGATCCTGAGTCTTGTCGGTAAGGCTCACCTTGTAGCCGTCCGAGAACATCGTCTTGAAGGTCTCGAGGAGTTCCTCGTCCTTAAACTCGCTCTCGTTCTTTATGAGCATTACGGTGTCCTCGTCCTTGCCGAAGTTGAAACCGTCCTCGCCGCCGAAGACCTTTTCAATGCGGCCGAGGTTTACGGCAAAGAGTATGCCGACAACGAGTATTGCGGTAATGACTATGAAGGTCTTGCTCTTGAGCTGTCCTATGAGTTCGAATTTGAATACGGTAAAGAACTGTTTCATGATTCCGCCTCCGTATAGTCAACAAAGATTTCAGCAAGCGAAGGCTCGTAAGCGGTCACGCCGCGGACGGGCGCGCCCGCGTCCGCAAGAGCCTTCATCAGGTCGGAAATGCCGCCGTCGCCGAGGGTGACAACAACACCCGCGGTGTTCTCATCGGCAATCTCCTCGGTTTCGCTCACGAAACCGAAACCGCCGATGAGCTCTTTAAGGTCGGCGACGGCCTCCTTGTTCTCAGCGAAGACTGAGGCCTTGTTCTTTGTGTAGCTGTGTTTAATATCCGTAATTGCTCCGGAGACCGCAATCTGTCCGTCATTGATGATGACGATATGGTTGCAGAACTCCTCAATGTAATTCATCTGGTGAGAGGAGAAAATGACTATCTTGCCCTCGTCAATACACTCTCGGACAACGTCCTTTAAAAGCATTGCGTTTACCGGGTCAAGTCCCGAGAAGGGCTCGTCTAAAATTACTATGTCCGGGTCGCACATGAGGGTGGCAATAAGCTGGATTTTCTGCTGATTGCCCTTTGACAAGGTTTCGAGCTTTACACCTCTGTATTCCGTCATGTCAAGGCGCTCAAGAAGCTTGTCTGCCCTGGCCACTGCGTCCGCTCTGGAAGCGCCTTTGAGCTCGGCAAAATAGACGAGCTGTTCAAGGACCTTCTTCTTCGGGTAGAGGCCTCTCTCCTCAGGCATATAGCCTATATTTGTCGAACGGATATCGATAGGTTTTCCGTCCAGCAGCACCTCGCCCGAGTTCGGCGGGAAGAGCTGCATGATGATTCTGATGGTTGTGGTTTTACCCGCTCCGTTACGGCCCAAAAGACCTAAAGCCTCACCGCTCGAGACGGTGAAGTTTATGCCGTTTAGGACCTGCTTCTCACCGAAGCTTTTGGAGATGTCAATTACTTCAAGCTTCACTCTGTACACCTCTCATTGAAAGACTGATTCTCTGTTTTTTAACGTCTACATCCAGCACCTTGACCGAAACCACATCGCCTACCGACAGCACCTCAGAAGGATGTTTGATGTAGCGGTCCGCTATCTGGCTTATATGTACAAGGCCGTCCTGATGGACTCCTATGTCAACAAACGCGCCGAAGTCGATTACGTTCCTGACAGTGCCCTTGAGCACCATACCGGGTTTTAAGTCCGACAGGTCCATGACGTCGGAGCGGAGCATGGGCGGAGGCAGCTCGTCACGCGGGTCGCGGCCGGGCTTTAAGAGCTCGGCTTCAATATCGCGCAGCGTGGGCTCGCCGACGCCGAGTCGCGATGCGACCTCGGCATAGCCCAGATCCTCAAGCCGAGCATGAAGCAGCGGCAGCGAACCGGAAACGACATCCGAGAGTTCATAGCCGCAGAGCGTTAAAAGAGCCTTTGCGGCGTCATATGACTCCGGATGAACTCCTGTGTTGTCCAGGACATTCTTCGACTCGGCAATACGCAGGAAACCCGCGCACTGCTCATATGCCTTGGGTCCGAGTTTCGGAACCTTCTTAAGCTGAGATCTGGAGGAGAAAGCTCCGTTCTCCTCACGGAAAGAGACAATATTTTTAGCCAGGGTCGAGTTGATACCCGAAATATGCGACAGGAGCGAAGGTGAGGCGGTATTGAGGTCCGCACCTACCGAGTTTACGCAGTCCTCGACAACGCCGTCAAGCGCAGTCTCAAGCTCCTTGGGCGGCATATCGTGCTGGTACTGTCCGACACCTATGGCCTTCGGTTCAATCTTTACGAGTTCCGCGAGCGGATCCTGCAGTCTGCGGGCAATAGACACCGCCGAACGCAGCGATACGTCAAACTGAGGAAACTCAGCGGCAGCCAGGGGCGAAGCGGAGTAAACGGATGCTCCCGCCTCTGAAACAACCATGTACGAAACCGAAAGAGAATTCTTCTTAATTAAATCCGCAACGAAGATCTCGGTCTCCTTGGAGGCCGTACCGTTGCCGATTGAAATAATATCAACCTTGTGTTTCCGAATAAGCGAAACAACAAGCTGCTCAGCCGCAGCCTTCTCCGCAGCGCTCTTTGTGACATAGATGACGCCGGTGTCGAGCACGCGGCCCGTGGCGTCAACGCAGGCCACCTTGCAGCCTGTCCTGTAGCCCGGGTCAAGTCCCAGGCAGACCTTGCCCTTAATGGGCGGAGCCATAAGCAGCGGGCGAAGATTCTGCGCAAATACTTTAATAGCCGCCGTTGATGCGCGTTCAGTCAGCATAGAGCGCGTCTCATTCTCAACGGACGGGAAGATAAGTCTGTCATAGGCATCGAAGCCCGCTTCCCTGACGAAGTCAGTGCAGGGACCCGAACCCTTAATCGTGGTCCTCTCAATAATCTCAATTGCCTTAAGACGGTCAATGGTGACGGAGACTTTTAAGAAGCCCTCCTTCTCGCCCCTGTTGATGGCGAGTATCTTATGGCCGGCAATCTTGTCCACGCTGTCCGAAAAGTCATAGTAAGTGGCATAGACGCTGTCCTCTTCGGTCTTGGCCTTGGAGGTGATAGTGCCGACAACGGAGAACAGATTCCTGAGACGACGGCGTATATCCGCATCATCTGAAATATCCTCAGCGATAATGTCCGAAGCGCCCTGCAAAGCAGCCTCAACATCCGGAACCTCATCAGTAATATACTCAGCAGCCAAAGCCGCAGGGTCTACACCCGCCTGCTGCGCATAAATTGCCTGAGCCAGCGGTTCCAGGCCCTTCTCCTTCGCAACGGAGGCGCGTGTCTTGCGCTTAGGCTTGTACGGGCGGTAGAGGTCCTCAAGTTCCGCAAGGGTCACTGCGGCATCTATCTTGGCCTGCAGTTCCTCAGTCATCTTCTCCTGCGAGATAATGGAGCTTGAAATCTCCTCACGCCGTTTATCCAGATTGCGTAAATACTCAAGTCTGTCGGCAATGGCACGGAGAACCTGGTCATCAAGGGAGCCGTGCGCCTCTTTACGATAACGCGCAATGAATGGAATCGTGTTTCCTTCATCGATAAGCTTTACCGTATTTTCAACCTGAAACCTCTTGAGTTTAAACTCATCGGTTATTCTTGCGATAATATCCATAAACTATTCGTCCTTCTTAAGCTGCCTGACATCTGAACCTAAGCACTCAAGCATTGTGTAACTGCCCAGAAGTCTTGAGACTATACGGGGATCATACCTTGCCTCAATCTCCGCATAGGAGAGATTTGTATTGATAATCGTCGGAAGTCCTGCGAGTATTCTCGAATTGACAATATTGTATAAAGCAGAGACAACAAACGGTTTTGTGAACTCGGAACCTAAATCGTCCAAGATTAAAAGGTCACAGGAAATGGCCGTGTCCATGGGCGTCTCATCGGATGACAGACGGCCGAAGCTCTCCTTCTCGAGTTTGGAGAAGAGGTTGCCCGCGCTCGTATAGACGACATTGTAGCCCTTCGCTAAAACGACATTTGCGATGGCGAGTGACAGGTGCGTCTTTCCGAGACCGGTCTGTCCATAGAGGAGTATGCTGCCGGACGAGCGGTCGAAGTCCTCCGCCCAGGCCTTGCAGTAATTGTAAATCTGAGTCATCCGCGAGAGCGCGGGCTCAGAGTAATAGCTCAGTTTAAAGTCCTCAAAGGTACTCTGCTTAAGCGGAGTGACAGATGAGAGACTGTCAACACGAAACTGCTCCACCAAAGCCTTGAGGCAGGTGCAGTAGTGTCCGTCACAAACACCGGTGTCCGAGCACTTGGGACAGGTGTAGTGCGGTTCGAGCGCATCAACAGGCAGCCCGAGGCCCTGTAAAATCTCATCCCTGCGGGCCTTGTTCTCAATGCTCGCCTGCGCGAGTTTCGAAAAGGCATCGGGATTTCCGGCAGCCCGAACCGCCTCAATTCCCGCCCGGGAAATTCTGTAGTTTACCTCTTTGAGTTCAGGAGAAACAGCCTCAAGTTCAATACGCCTCTGCGTGGCGGCATCTTCTGCCGCAAGGCGCCTTGAGTCAATAATCTGCTTTGCGCGTGATAGTGCGTCAGCCATTTTTCTTCTCCTTTCTCTTGTATTCTATGGGAGCCTGTGACCTTGTCTTTTCCTTCTCAAGGTCATAAGACGTTGAAGCGGGCGCGGAACTCTTCCTGCCCTTGGCCGAAGCCTGCATGGCCTCCTGCGGTGTCTTTATCTTCTCCGCATGCCAGGACTCCAAAATAGCGTTCATATACTCAAAGCTCATCTTGTTCGTCTTCTCGGTCATAATCTCATATGCGTAGTAGATGAGCTGAAGCGACTGCTTGTTCTCGATATGCCAGTGTTTCAAAAGCGCGAAACGCTTCTCGGTATAGTTCGGGGCATTCGCCGTAAACATTGCGGCAAACTTCTTCCAGAGGCGCTCGTCCGATTTGAGTTCTTTGAGATAGGCATCAGCCCTCTCAAGGGTGTTGATCTCCCTCTCTGCCCAGTCCTTTGCCACTTTGGCGATGTAGTTCATGTTGCCCTTGCCCATCGACCTGCAGTACTCTACAACGGTCAGAATTACCTCACAGGGCAGTCCGTAGTAGTCGAGCATCATCAGAAGCTGTGACTGTTCACCGTAGCCGATGGTTCTGCCGAGGCGCAGCTGCGCCTCGTTGAATAGCGCGCGCAGGTTTGCGTCCTCCAGTGTACGCGCTGCGACCTGCTCATAGGTCGGCACCACGTCCGGCAGCGCTTTAAACGACAGTGCCTCGGCCTGCGCTGCCGCCGCCTCCGGCGGCGTCTCGCCGTCCTCGTACACGAGGCCGACCTCTTTCCAGTACTGCACCGCGTCCTTGACGTCGGACGCATCCATGCCCGTTCCGCGGGCTACCGCGCGCGCGTCAAGACTCTCCGAATTATGGCGCAACAAAAACAGGAGGACTTTCAGCTGCTGTCCACCTGCTTTTTTTATGTGTTCATCAACCACGCAGTTCGGAACCACAAATACGCCGTTCCATACCGCGCCATTCAGTTTGTAACTCATAACAACACAATCCTTAACACCGCTAAGGGGTAGTGAATATTATTATACAACAAAAACCCCCTGTATGATATAATGAAACCTGTAAAAGGGAGTATAAATTATGCAGGAAAAAAAGTGCAAGTTTTACAAAAAATGCGGAGGCTGTCAGCTTGATATGCCATACGAGGATCAGCTTGAGTACAAAATGAAACTCGAGCAGAAACTCCTCGGCAAATTCTCAAAAATCGAACCCATCATCGGCATGTACTATCCCTACCACTATCGCATGAAAGTCCAGGCCGCATTCGCCAAGGACCAAAGAACCGGCAAAATTATCTCCGGAGTATACCAGTCCAACAGTCACAAGATAGTCCCCGTCGACTCCTGCAATATAGAGGACAAAAAGGCTGACGAGATAATCCAGACTATCAAAGCCCTCTGCAAAGACTTTAAGTTCATCCCGAGGCATGTCCTCGTAAAGCACAGCCCCACCACAAACCAGATAATGGTGGTAGTGGTCACACAGACTCCCATTCTCCCGAGCAAGCGTAACTTCACGAATGCTCTCTTAGAGAAGCACCCCGAAATCACCACAATCATCCACAACATAAACCCATACGACACAAACCTCGTCTTGGGTCCCAGAGAGGAAATCCTCTTCGGCAAAGGCTTCATCGAGGACAGACTCCTCGGCTGCACCTTCAAGATCTCCGCCCGCTCCTTTTACCAGATTAACCACACGCAGACCGAAAAGCTCTACACCGAGGCCCTCAAAGAGGCTGACCTCAAGGGCAAGACCGTTCTTGACGCCTACTGCGGCACAGGCACCATAGGCATCCTCGCCGCCACCAAAGGCGCAAAGGAAGTCATAGGCGTGGAACTCGAAAAGGATGCCGTAAAGGATGCCATCCAAAATGCAAAGCAGAACAACATAAAGAACATAAAATTCTACAACGCTGACGCCACTGACTTCATCAAAGCCCTGACAGAAAGCAACAAAGAAAGCCAAAAAGACAACAACAATAAAACAATAGATGTAGTCATCCTCGACCCGCCCCGTGCCGGCAGCACAGAGGCCTTCTTCGACGCCGTCTCCGCCCTCGCCCCCAAACAGATAATCTACATCTCCTGCAACCCCGAAACCCTCTCCAGAGACCTTGACTACTTCCTCAACAACAAAACCCAAACCAAAGAAAACAATAAAGCCAATAAAAACAATAAAAACAATCAAACATACAAAATAACAAAAATCCAACCCGTTGACATGTTCCCCCACACCACCCATGTGGAGACGGTAGTTCTACTGTCAAAGGCAAATTAATATAGCGGCCAGAAAAGGCTTAAAACAAAGGGATTTCGATAGATTGCCCGATAAAGGGTCTGCCGGAATCCCTTTTTACGTTCTGTGTCAATAGTTCTGACCACCGGTAAAGAGTATAGGTGTGGCTGAATGACTACTTTTTCAGGGCTTGTGACTATGGAACTAATGTGTAGAAAAAAACGAGACAGATCTTGTCTGCCTCGTTAATGATTACTCATGCAATTCTGGTCTATTATGGTAAATTCGTCGTAATAAAGCATCCACCTCGTCTATAGATAGGCTTCCTTGGATGCGATTTCCATTTTCGGAAATCCAGCTTATGTTATCTGCAGTATGCCCGTTGGCCCCATCAGTATCTAAGGCTTTTAAAGGATTAAGATGCCCTACCTGAAATTTTGACTTACCATGAGTAGGGTGTAAAGCGTCATCTGCGAACTCGGCATATTGAATATTATCACCGGTGATAGGACACTTGCAGTATTCAAACGGATCTGAAAGTAGACCATCATGTTGCAGATTATGTACCAAGCCTACATCGCATCCCTCGAATGTTGCAATCTGTAGTAGAAGTTTAGTTTCGATTTTCATGCAATTACGTCTGAGAGCGTATTGAACAGAATTTGGGTGCGCTTCCCAACGTTTTTCTCGATTCGTCTTATAGTCCCCGGTGAGTGCACGGTCGGTTAAATATGTTTTGACTTTAATCTTATCAGCTAAAATTGTCTGAAATACTTCGCTTGCTGGATTTCTGCGGGTGTCACGGATGAACCTACGCATGGTAATGCAGTCCTTGATCTCGTCGGTAAGAAACAGATCTACGTTTTGAGCAGTGTGAATAGGCGACGCAAAGCGATCAATATAGTCAACAGGCATTTCATAAGGAACCACAGTGTTGTTGAAGAATTCTTTCAACATGTTGAAATCTTCCACAGAAAGATTTGCAATGGTATTAAGAAGCTTGTTAAAAATCTCAACACAAGTTTCATAAGAAGAATAACGCACATCTCCTTCAAGCCTTTGGCTCCAGTGAGCTTCCACTTTTGTTGAAGTTACTTCGTCGTTTACGGGCTCAATTAAAAAAGAGTTCCTGATAATGCTTCTTCGAAAAGCCTTATATTCTTTTGCAGAGAGTTTCTGCTTTATAATGCTACATTCACGGCTTTGAGTAGGTTCAAGATAGTCTTCGAAATCGATGCAATCATCAATTCTAAAGCGTGCAGAATCTACAGCCGTATCAATAATTGGCTTGAAATCCATTATAATAACGCCTCCTTGATTCTTAATATGTACATATTCTATCACAGAAAAGATGAAATGTACATATTCTGAAACGAAAAAAGTGAATTTCATAATATGTGAGGAGGATAATCTTGAAACATAATCTGTTTTGTGCTATACTTGGAACACGAAATGAAAAGTTGGAAGGAGAACATTATGGTTACGTTTTCAGCAAAAGATACATTCCTTGATATTCGTAATTTTTTGGCAGGTAGGTTTTTGGGAGCTACTCGAGACGAATTCTTTTTGGACGAGACAATAAAGCTGATTTTTTGTAAATATGAGCTGAAGGATACAAATACAAGTGACATTGATGATGTTGAGCTTGCGAGTCTCTATCGGAAAACATTTAAGACCGTTCTGGAGATTCATGAAGATATTTATCAAGATGAGACTTATGAGATTGAGTTAGATCCGGTAAGCATAAAGTACATTGATGTAAAGCTCAATGATCTTGATCTATTTAACTTGGAACGAGATTTAATTGGAGATGCTTATGAAATATTTATGGGTGATGCAATTAAGGGGCAATCAGGTCAGTTCTTTACCCCTCAAAATGCTGCAGAAGCACTTGTAAAAATGGTGGCGCCGGAGCCTACGGCAAAGATCGTAGATCCTGCATGTGGTGCGGGTGGTTTCCTTGTTGCATCGATTAAGTATTGGAATAGACTCAATGTAGAATATGCAAAAAACAATCTATACGGTATTGACAAAGACGGTTATTTAACGCGTTTGGCAAAAATTCATCTTGCATGCATGGGTCAGGATACAAAGACAATAAATTGTGCGGACAGTCTTGTGTGGGATGAGCAAGTTTTGGGAAAGTGCAATTCGAAATATGACGTTGTTTTAACGAATCCACCCTTTGGGGTGAATATTCAGGCGGGTACAAGTGAAACGCTTTCCAAGTTCGAACTTGCATTTAAATATCGTAAGAAAAAAGATGGCGCGGTAGAGAAGACCGATGTTATAAATGAGGCGGTAGCCCCGCAAGTCGTTTTTATGGAACAATGCGTCAATCTTGTTAAGTCAGGCGGCGTGATCGGGATTGTGGTTCCCGAAAGCATGATTTCTAATAAAAAGTACTCCTATGTTACAGAGTACATATTAAGGACATGCTACATTAAGGCTGTTATAGGTATGCCGGATGAACTGTTCAAAACATCCGGTAAGGGTGGAACTCATACGAAAACATGCTTACTTGTTCTTGAAAAAAAGAAGAAGGCCGATGAAAAAGATTACTGCATATTTATGGCAGAAGCAAAATGGTGTGGACATGACTCCAGAGGTAGGGAAATACCTAAGGATGACATACCGGCCATTATTGAGAATTATAAGAAGTATCAGCAGGGCAAAGATAATAAGAATGACCATCTCGGTTTTATTGTGAAGAGAAGTCAAATATTAAATAGTGTCCTTGCGCCACGCGCCTATGTTTTTGATAATCAGAGTGATGATGGATTAGAAGAAACGCATCAGTTAGTTACTATTGGTCAGCTCATTGACGAAAAGGTTCTCGAGGTGACAACAGGCAATGAGGTAGGAAAGTTAGCGTATGGAACCGGTAGTATACCTTTCGTAAGAACATCAGATATATCAAATTGGGAGATCAAATCAGATCCTAAACATTTACTAAGTGAGGAGATTTACAAGAGCCTTGCTGAAAAACAAGATGTCCGAGAAGGAGATATCTTGATGGTGAAGGATGGCTCCTATCTGATTGGAACATGTGCAATGATCACAAAATATGATACCCAAATGGTATATCAGAGTCACTTGTATAAGATAAGGGTTGCGGAGAATAACAAGTATAATCTCGATAGATACTACCTTTTAGCAGTATTATCTTCGGAATATGTTAGGACACAGATCTTTGCTAAAACATTTTCTCAGGACATTATTAATTCTCTTGGTGATCGTTTAAAAGAGTTGTGTATTCCGATTGCTAAAGATAAAAAACGAATCGATAAAATTGCTGGAATGGTAAAAAAATCTATAGATGAGAGCATAGAGGCACGTGAATTGGCTCGAAAAGTTCGAGCTGAAGTGTTTACACTATAAGAGGTGGATTGTGATTGAGTATGATGAGAAAGAAATGGTATATATTTCTAATAAAGATCCGGTAATGAAAATGCTTGTCGATCATTATGGTAAGCTTAAAATGGGTAAGGTTACAGATGTATATACGTCTTTAGTCTTTCATATAATAAAATAAAACTGTAAATGCCTA
>DBWX01000004.1:1220-18325 GCA_002309175.1 Ruminococcaceae bacterium UBA1227 | reverse complement strand
AACCACATCTATCAGGGCAACGAGCTCGACATCGATACCCGCCGTATCGTATGGCGCCGCTGCGTTGACATGAACGACAGAGAACTTCGAAACATTGTTGCCGGTCTCGGCGGCAAGGCTCACGGTGTTCCCCGTGAGGACGGCTTCGACATCACCGTCGCTTCTGAAATAATGGCAGCGTTCTGCCTCGCCACATCACTTGATGACCTCAAGGCTCGCTTCGCCCGCATCGTTGTTGCTTACAACAGAAGCGGTGAGCCCGTAACAGCAGGTCAGCTCGGCGCTCAGGGCGCAATGACAGCCCTTCTCAAGGACGCTTTAAAGCCCAACCTCGTACAGACCCTCGAAGGCACACCCGCCTTCGTTCACGGCGGACCTTTCGCCAATATAGCTCACGGCTGTAACTCGGTTATGGCCACAAACATGGCTCGTCACTTCGGTGACTACGTTGTAACGGAGGCCGGCTTCGGCGCTGACCTCGGTGCCGAGAAGTTCCTCGACATCAAGTGCCGTCTCACGGGCATCCGCCCGTCCGCCGTTGTCATCGTAGCTACCATCCGCGCACTCAAGTACAACGGCGGTGTGCCGAAGGCAGAGACGGGTAACGAGAACCTCGAGGCACTCGAAAAGGGTCTCCCGAACCTCTTAAAGCACGTTGAAAACATAACACAGGTCTACAAGCTTCCCTGCGTAGTAGCCCTCAACAGATTCGTCGCTGACACCGATGCTGAGATCGAACTCGTCACAAGAAAGTGCGCAGAGCTCGGCGTAAACGTCAAGATGAGTGAAGTCTGGGGCAAGGGCGGCGAAGGCGGCATTGAACTCGCCGAAGAAGTTATCAAGCTCTGTGATCAGCCGAACAGCTTCGAGTTCTCATATGACGCAGACCTTCCCATCAAGGATAAAATTAAGGCCATTGCCACACGCATCTACGGCGCCGACGACGTTGTCTACGCCGGCAAGGTTGAGCAGGAGATTGCAAACCTCGAAGCACTCGGCTTCGGCAAACTCCCGATCTGTATGGCAAAGACACAGTACTCCCTTACAGACGACCAGACCAAGCTCGGCCGTCCGACAGGCTTCAAGATTACCGTCCGCAACATTACGGTATCCGCAGGCGCAGGCTTCCTTGTAGTACTCACCGGTGACATCATGAAGATGCCGGGTCTCCCGAAGGTACCTGCAGCCATGAAGATTGACGTTGACAACACCGGAAAGATTTCCGGCCTGTTCTGATAAGGATGATTTTAATGGAAAAGATACCACAGTGGTCCTGCGAAAAATTCGTTGAAGAGACGTACTCCAAAGCGCCCGTGCCGGGCGGCGGCGGAGTCGCCGCCCTCGTGGGCAGCATAGGCACTGCCCTCTCGGGCATGGTATGCAACCTCACGACCGGCAAGAAAAAGTATGCCGAATACGAAGAGGACATACAAAGAATTCTTGCCGACGCACGGGCGCTTCAGACGGAGCTCCTCGAACTTATCGACAAGGACGCGGAAAACTTCTATCCCCTCTCTCAGTGCTACGGATTACCTGCCGAGACAGAGGCTGAGAAGGCGGAAAAGGAAGAGAAGATGCAGGCCTGCCTCAAGGTTGCGATTTCTGCTCCCATTGAAATTGTCCGCATATCTTTCAAAGCACTTAAGCTTCACGAGGAGCTTGTCACCAAAGGTTCCAAGCTCGCCGTTTCCGATGTCGGCTGCGGAGCCGTCTGCCTTAAGGCGGCGCTGCAGAGCGGCTGGCTCAACGTCATGATTAATCTGAAATCCATCAAGGATGAAGCTTTCGTAAAAGACGTTGAGGCAGAACTCCTGCCGCTCGTTGAAGACGGCTCGGCCCTCGCCGACGAAATCTATGAAAACGTAAAACAACAACTCGCATATTAGGAGGATTATTATGGCTCAGTTACTTGACTGCAAACTTGTTGCTCAGTCCATAAAAGATGATTGCAAAGCCCAGGCTGACGCTCTCAAGGCTCAGGGCATCACACCGAAACTCGGTATCGTACGTGTCGGTGAAAAAGGTCCCGACCTCGCCTACGAGCGCGGCGCCACAAACACAATGAACGAAGCGGGCATCGAAGTAGAAGTCTTCGCCATGCCGGCAGATGTGTCACAGGATGACTACATCAAAAAGTTCCGCGAGATAAACGCAGATCCTTCAATCCACGGAATTCTCGCCTTCCGTCCCCTCGACAATATCGACGAGACCGAGGCAATCTCAAACAACCTCTCCGCAGTCAAGGACTGCGACTCATCCACAACGGAGAACATGGGCAAGGTCGTAATAAACGACCCGACAGGTCTCTACCCCTGCACTGCCGCTGCAATAATGGAGATTATCGACTTCTACGCTGACGAGATTAAAGCTCATGTCGCAAAGAAGTACAAGGTTCCGGAACTCGCAAACGACGCTCAGAAAGAGGATGTATGCTGCGGACTCGACGTCTGCATCATCAACAACTCAAACGTCATAGGCAAGCCCCTCTCAATGATGCTCACAAACCGTTTTGCCACCGTGACCATCGTTCACCATCTCACACATGCCGAGATAAAGAACGAGTATATTAAGCGCGCCGATGTAGTTGTCTGCGCAACTCCGTTCAAAGACTCAATCACGGCAGACATGCTCGGCGACGACCAGATAGTAATCGATGCCGCCGTCGTACGCGAGAAGGCTTTCGACGAGAACGGTGAGCCGATTATGAACGAGAAGACCGGCAGACAGAAGATAAATACCTTCGGCTGCTGCGCAGCCGATGTTGAGGAGAAGGCCGCATGGAAGACTCCCGTACCGGGCGTCGGCGGCATAACCTCCGCTCTCCTTGCAAAGAACCTCATCAAGGCCTGCAAGGTTCAGAACAACATTAAGTAGGAGGAAGTTTCATGATTATCACCAGAAAGAAACCCTATGAAGAGCTCCTCTCCATGCTCGGTGATGCCAAAAAGGTAATCCTTGTAGGCTGCAAGAGCTGCGCGACCTCCTGTGAGACAGGCGGCGAGCCGGAGATGGCCGCTCTGACCGATGCTTTAAAGGCTGACGGTATAGAAGTAGTGGGTACGGTATATCCTGATGAGAGCTGCCAGAAGCTCCTCGTCAAGAAAGAGCTCAAGGCGGTCCGCGACGCAGGATATGACGCTGTCATATCACTCGCCTGCGGCGACGGCGCACAGACTGTTGCACAGCTCGTTGACACACCGGTTTACCCCGCAAACAACACGATGTTCCTCGGACAGGTTGAACGCATAGGCATCTTCAACGAGATGTGCCGTATGTGCGGCGACTGCGTCATCGGACACACCGGAGGTATCTGCCCCATCACAAAATGCGCAAAATCACTTGTCAACGGTCCCTGCGGCGGCCAGAAAAACGGCAAGTGCGAGGTCAATCCCGACAACGACTGCGCATGGATCCTTATCTACAACCGCATGAAGGAAATAGGTCAGGAGCAAAAGTTCATCGACCAGCTCCTTGAGGACAAACCTCACGGCGCACATGCTTATCCGAGAACAGTCAATCTTAAAGAAGAGAAAAAAGGTGCAGAGGAGGCAGCAGAATGAGCGTTTTAAAAGAAGCTTTTGATTCCGGCAAATTCGCCGTTACTGCCGAGATGGCCCCGCCCAAGGGCGCCGATTTCTCCGAGCAGCTTGAAGTGGCACAGCTCTTAAAGGGCAAGGTCCACGGCATAAACGTAACAGACATGCAGAGCGCATGCCTCAAGGCCTCATCAATCGGCCTCTGCGCAGCGCTCAAGGCAGAGGGTTTGAACCCCATCATCCAAATGACCGGCCGCGACCGCTCAAGGATGGCAATCATGGGCGACTTCCTCTCAGCCTACGCACTCGGCATTGACACAATGCTCGCCCTCACAGGTGACCATACAACAGTCGGTGACTGCAAGGACTCCAAACCCGTATTCGACCTCGACTCAGTCGGTATCCTCAATATGCTCACAAAGATGGAGCAGACAGGTCTCGACTGCGGCGGCAACGAGCTTGAAGGCCCCGTACCCGTATTCTACAAGGGCGCATGCGTCACACCTGTTTACGAGCCTCAGATAATGCAGATTGCAAAACTCAAGAAGAAAGTCGACGCAGGCGCTGAGTATATCCAGACACAGGGTATATTCGACATAGAGTCCTTAAAGCGCTTTATGGACGCAGTCGACAAGGCAAATATTAAGGTCCACATCATGGCAGGCATCATTCCGCTCAAGGCAGCAGGTATGGCCAAGTACATGAACGCAAACGTCCCGGGCATCGATGTCCCCGACTGGATGATTGAAAGACTTGCCGCAGCGGCTGCTGAAGGCAAGGAGAAAGACATAAAGGGCCTTCCCGCAAAAGCGGGCATCGAGATGGCGGCCGATATGGTTCGTCAGATCAAGGAAGAAGGCATCTGTGACGGTGTCCACATCATGGCTATCGGCGCAGAGAAAAACGTTCCGACCATTCTTGAGAAAGCCGGTGTCAGCATATGAAGATTACCGTAATCGGAGCGGGCCCCGGCGGCTACGAAGCTGCCATATACGCCGCAAAGAAAGGCGCCGAGGTCGTCCTTGTTGAAAAGGATCAGGTCGGCGGCACATGTTTAAACCGCGGCTGTATTCCTACAAAGGCCTTTCTCGCGACATACAACACGCTCAAGACAGTTGAAGATGCCGACGACTTCGGCATAATCCTCCCTGAGGGCGATGTAAAAATCGACTATCCCGCAGTTTTGGAGCGCAAGAACAAAGTCATGGGCAACCTTGTCAAAGGCGTACAGTTCCTCTGCGACAAGTCCGGTGTGACAATAGTCAAAGGCACAGGTACCCTCAAAGACAAGAACACCGTCATTGTCACAAAAGAGGACGGCACAACCGAAGAGATTGCGACCGACTACATCATCCTCGCGACGGGTTCCGTACCCACGGCTCCTCCGGTATTCAAAGTTGACCACAAGCACGTCGTCACCTCCGATGAAGTTCTGGACTTCTCCGAGGCTCCGAAATCAATGATTTTAGTCGGCGGCGGCGTAATAGGCTGTGAAATCGGTCAGTTCCTCCATTCAATGGGCACCGAGATGACCATTGTCGAGGCTCTTCCGAGACTCATGGCCACAATGGACGAGGATGTCTCAAAACAGATAGCCCGTCAGTTCAAGAAAGAAAAAATCAAGGTCATCTGCGGCGACGGTATTACCGCAGTAGACCCGCAGGGTGACAGCGTAAAGGTCACTCTTGCCTCCGGCACGGAGCTTGAGGCAGAGTACTGCCTGGTCGCCATAGGACGCGCCCCCTACACAGAAGGACTCGGCCTTGAGGCCGCGGGCGTCGAGATGGCAGAGCGCGGCAGAGTCGCTGTTGACGACCATATGAAGACAAGCGTTGACAATATCTACGCCATCGGCGACATAGTACCGAGCGCTCAGCTCGCCCACGTCGCCTCCAAGGAAGGCTTTGTCGCCGTCGACAACATCTTCGGCGAGAACAAGACAATGACCTATCACGCAGTTCCCGGCTGTGTATTCACAAATCCGGAACTCGCCTCCTGCGGTACACTTGAGAAGGACCTCATTGCCGCCGGCAAAGAGGCGGACAAGGACTACCGCGTCGGCACCTTTGACTTCAAGGGTCTCGGCAAGGCTCAGGCCTCCGGCCATATCGCCGGATTCGTCAAAGTCATTGCCGATATGGACGACGTACTTATAGGCGCTGAAATCGTCGGCGCAAACGCCTCCGACATGCTCCAGGTTCTCACAACCGCCGTCCAGTGCAAGCTGACAGTCGAGCAAGTTGCGGAATCAATCTTCCCTCATCCGACGATGTGCGAAGGCATAATGGAGGCTCTCCACGATGTTCACGGTATGAGTGTTCACAAAGCACCCGCCCTGTGATACAATAAGAAAAAACGCAAGGAGAAACAAATATGGCAGATTACAAATATAATGAAGGCCACGCATGGGCCCTCATCGACGGCGATACCGCAAAATTCGGCATCACTCCCTACGCTGCAGAGCAGCTCGGTGACATTGTATATGTTGACCTCCCCGAGGTCGGCGACACAATCTCAGCCGGCGACACATTCACCGAAATCGAATCTTCAAAGACCTCATCAGAGGTTCCCGCTCCGCTTTCAGGCGAAATCATTGCCGTAAACGAAGCCCTTGATGACGACCCCGAGAACGTAAACGAAGATGCCTACGCTTCCTGGATTATCGAAGTAAAGCTCGATGACCCTTCAGAGGCTGATGCTCTTCTTGACGCTGACGCATACGACGGAATCTGCGAATAAGGAAGAAGGACCATGACGCGCCTGAGTTACGCCGAGAGTCATTCTCTCGACCCGTATTTCAATCTCGGATTTGAGAAATACCTTTTCGAGAACGTTCCTGATGACGAGGTGATTTTCTACCTCTGGCAGAATGAGCGCACAGTGGTCTGCGGTCGAAATCAGAATATCTACAAAGAATGCAACCTTACCGCCCTGGACAAACTCGGCGGTAAGGTTGCGCGTCGTCTTTCAGGCGGCGGCGCGGTCTTCCACAACCTCGGCAACTTAAACTTCTCGTTCATCGCCCGCGACGCCCTGTACGACGTCGACCGTCAGATGGAAATAATCAGGGATGCCCTTTCCCGTATGGGCTTCAATGTCGAGCGTTCCGGCAGAAACGACCTGACCATAGACGGCAGAAAATTCTCCGGCAACGCTTTCCACAAGGCGAACGGTTCAAACTGTCACCACGGAACGATAATGATTGATGTCGACCCGGATACCATAGAGAAAGTCCTGACGGTCGACCCCGGAAAGCTCGAATCAAAAGGTGTTTCCTCCGTGATTTCAAGAGTTGCAAATCTCAAAGATTTCCGGGAGGACATCACGCTTGACGAACTGAAAAAGAATCTCTTTGCCGCATGTCTTCGGGCATATGACTGCAAGAACTTCTCCTCGGAAATAACAATCAGTTCAAAAATGGTCGTCTCGTCAAACGGCCGTCTCGACTGGTTCTCCGACGGTTCAATGCTGACCATGCTTCAGGCCCTCTCCGAAAACCACGGCTTCTTTGCTGATGACAAATGGATATACGGCCGAAATCCCGCATTCACAGACAACATTGAGCACCGCTTTGACTGGGGCTCCGTCGAGATCTGCCTCAATGTCGAAGGCGATGAAATAAAAGACTGCAAAATCTTCTCCGACTCACTCGTTCCTGAATTCATCCTCGCTGCAGAGGACTCCCTTCCGGGCACGGATTACTCCCCGGACAAAATAAAAGCCGCCATCGACAGGGCTGCAGCCTCAGTCGATGACGACGTTGCCTCGATATCCGAAGATATTAAAAATCTCTTTTGATTACAATTTCAAAGTAAATTTGTCGCCTCTTATGTATTGATGTGAAATATGTAAGGGGCGACCTTTTTGATCGTAAATAACCTCGTGCAGGAAGAGGAGCGGCGAGCCGACCTCTATGCCGAGGAGCGAAGCCTTGTTCTCGTCGGCGGAGATAAGCGAGACGTCGTGCGACGCCTTTGAAGGCTCAATTCCGTACGAGCGAAGCAGGCTGTAGAGCGAGCCGCGCAGGTCACTCTCTAAGAGATAGGAATACACAGAGGAGAAGTGGTTGCGTTCCAAAATAACGGGCTCGTCGTCAGCATAGCGAAGGCGGTCTATTTCGACAACGCGGGACTCGGACGGAACCTTGAGTTCGATTACGTCCTCCTTTGTCGCCTTCACCGAGCGGGCTCCGAGGACTTTCGACGATGCCACTCTGCCGACAAGACGGCAGGCGTCGTGGAAACTTGTGATGGGCTTTACGTCGATCTCCATGGACGGCACGGACACGAACGTGCCCTTGCCCTGTCTGCGGACTAAAAGCCCTTCCTCAGACAGCTCTTCAAGAGCTTTGCGGACCGTAATACGAGAGACCTCGTATTTTTCGCAAAGCTCTTGCTCTGAAGGTATCCTGGAGTCTATCTCATAGACTCCGTTTTCTATCTCTGCGCGAATCCTCGCCACAAGTTGCTTGTAGAGCGGATTCGCGCTGTTTCTTTCTATCTTAGCCGACATATCCTATCTTGTCTGCAAGCTCCTTCTCAAGGAAGACATATGCATCGCGGTGCATCTTCATGAATGTGCAGGGGCAATGAGGATCGAGTTTGTCGCCGAGCAGAAGCTGCTTTGCGGCCTCTTCCTTGTTGTTGCTCATTATCATGAGAAGTGTACGGGCGCGCATGATCTGGCCCATACCCATTGTGAAAGCGGTGCGCGGTACATCGTCAATGGAAGCGAAGAAACGTGCGTTTGCTTCGATTGTGGACTGGTCGAGAGTCTCCATGTGAGCCTTGTCCCAGAGTGTGTCACCGGGCTCGTTGAATGCGAGATGTCCGTCAGGACCTACGCCGAGAACCTGGATTGAAACATCGGAATTGTCGATGACTTCATTGAACTCCTTGAGGTTCTGTTCGGGATCACCGATACCCTTTGCTACATATGTGTTTGCCTTATCAATGTTGATATGGTTGAAAAGGTTGTCATCCATGAAGTATCTGTAACTCTGGTCATGTGTACCGGGGAGACCTACATACTCGTCGAGGTTTACGGAGTGAACCTTTGAAAAATCAAGGCCCTCTTCGCTGCAGCGGCGGGCAAGCTCCTTGTACATGCCTACGGGTGATGAACCTGTGGCAAGGCCGAGCGTAGTCTCAGGATTCGCGCGTACTTCGTTGTCGATTAAATCGGCGGCCTTCTTGCAAAGCTCCTCATAATCCTTACAAACTATTACTTTCATGTTTACTCTCCTTACTTTTTTCTGCAGATTATTTCGTCTTTATTCTTGTATATATGAGCCTCGGGTACTACACCGCGCACGCAGCTTGTGGGGTACACGCTGACTTCGCGACACAGGATCGTACCGGGATTCAATACGCTGTTACAACCGACTTCAACATAATCGCCGAGCATGGCGCCGACTTTCTTTCTGCCGGTCTCAATGTGATCGCCCTCGTTGTTGATAACGACGAGCTGCTTGTCACTCTTTACGTTGCTGGTAATGGAGCCCGCTCCCATATGGCTCTTGTAGCCGAGGATTGAGTCTCCTACGTAGTTGTAGTGAGGAACCTGAACATTATCAAATATGATTACATTCTTAAGTTCCGTGGAGTTGCCTACGACACAGTTTTTGCCGACAAGCGCGCTGCCTCTGATGAAAGCGCACTGACGAACCTCCGTGCCCTCGCCGATAATACAGGGACCGTGGATGTAAGCCGTCGGGAAAACATTTACCGACTTATGAATCCAGACGTCCTCCTCCGGATGGTCATACTCGGAAAGGTCAAGCTTACTGCCTATCTCAAGGATGAGATCGGAGATTCCCGCAAGAGCTTCCCAGGGATATGTGAAGCCTTTGAGGTAGTCAGCGGCAACCGTATGTTCAAGGTCAAATAAATCGGTAATTTTGATATCTGCCATTATTTCTTCACCTCAATAAGATGTCCTGATTTCTCCATCGCTGCGATGATGTAGTCGACGTTCTCCTCGCATTCCGCATCAGAACCGGCCTCAGCCATTACGCGAAGCACGGGCTCAGTGCCGGACTTTCTGAGAAGTACACGGCCGTTGTCACCGAGCTTGTCCGTGCATTCCTGTACAGCCTTCATGACTGCAGGATCGTTCATTGTACCATCCTTGTCATCGACGATTACATTCTTCAGAACCTGAGGGTACATGCGGATATCAGCAGCAAGTACCGACAGAGGAAGCATGGTGTCAACGAGAATGTTCATGAGCATGATGGCGGTGATGAGACCGTCACCGGTGTGCGCATACTTTCTGAAGATTATATGGCCGGACTGCTCGCCGCCGAGCATGTGGTCATAAGCCTTCATGTTCTCATAGACATATCTGTCACCGACAGCTGTCTTCTCATAGCCGATGCCGCACTTGTCAAGGGCCTTGTAGAGACCGAAGTTACTCATGATTGTCGTAACTACGGTGTTTGACGGCAGCTGTCCATGAGCTTTGAGATACTTCGCGGCGACATACATGATTATGTCGCCGTTGACCTCGTTGCCGAGCTCGTCAACGGCAAGGCAGCGGTCTGCGTCGCCGTCGAAGGCAAATCCGACATCGAGATTGTTCTCACGTACGAACTTCTTTAAACCTTCAATATGTGTTGAGCCTGCATCCTTGTTAATATTGATACCGTTCGGCTCGTTGTTTATGACATATGTCTTGGCACCGAGAGCCTGGAATACGGACTGGGCCTCCATCCAGGAAGCGCCGTTTGCGCAGTCGAGACCGACTTTGCAGTTCTCAAAGCTCTTCGTTGCGAGGTTTGTGAGGTAACCGATGTAACGGTTTCTGCCGTTGTAGAAGTCGATTGTCTTACCGATTTTATCCTCGGAAGCGAAGGGAATCTCGGGGATTTCACCGTCGATATACTTCTCAATCTCATCCTGGAGATCGTCGTCCATCTTCTCACCGTTGTCGTTCATGAGCTTGATACCGTTGTCATAGAACGGGTTGTGAGAGGCAGAAATCATTACACCGCAGTCAAAGTTCTCTGTTCTTGTGATAAAGCTGACTGACGGTGTAGTGGTTACGTGAAGAAGATAAGCGTCGCAGCCGGACGATGTAATGCCCGACGCAAGCGCAGCTTCATATGTATAAGATGAAAGTCTTGTATCTTTGCCGATTACAATCTTTGCGCCTTCATGTTTGTTGGAATAATAGTAGCCGAGATAACGGCCGATCTTAAACGCGTGCTCTGAGGTCAGGTCAACGCCTGCCTTGCCGCGAAATCCGTCTGTACCGAAATACTTACCCATAGATTTACTCCTTTCAAAATCGAATACGTGTCCATTATAATTGATTTGTGCCCAATGTCAACATAACATTATATAACATTATAAACAATTAACAATTGACCGCGCGATTTTGTTGTGCTAAACTTGTCTTTGCGTTTTATTAATAATGTATGGTGTTGAAGAGAAAGGCATCATACAAGGAGGTACGAGAATGTACAAAAAAGTATCACCCAACCTGGACTTCGTTGAACGCGAGAAGCAGGTACTGGACTTCTGGAAAGAAGAGAAGATTTTCGAAAAGACCGAGGAGAAGAAAGGTCCGTCCTACGTATTCTATGACGGCCCGCCCACGGCGAACGGCAAGCCCCACATAGGCCACGTCTTAACCCGCGTCATCAAGGATATGATTCCGAGATACCGCACAATGAAGGGTTACTATGTGCCGAGAAAGGCCGGCTGGGACACACACGGTCTCCCCGTTGAACTTGAGGTCGAGAAGGAAATCGGCATCAACGGAAAAGAGCAGATTGAAGCATACGGCCTTGAACCTTTCATCGAGAAGTGCAAGGAAAACGTATGGAAATATAAAGGAATGTGGGAGGATTTCTCCGGCACGGTAGGTTTCTGGGCCGACATGGACAATCCTTACGTCACATACCACAACGACTTTATCGAATCAGAGTGGTGGGCACTCAAGCAGATCTACGACAAGGGTCTTATGTACAAGGGCTTCAAAATAGTCCCGTACTGCCCGCGCTGCGGAACGCCGCTCTCATCTCACGAAGTAGCCCAGGGCTACAAGGACATCAAGGAGCGTTCCGCAGTCGTCAGAATGAAGGTTGTCGGCGAGGACGCATACTTCCTTGTCTGGACGACAACCCCTTGGACACTCCCCTCAAACGTCGCCCTCTGCGTAAACCCGGATGACGAATACTGCAAGGCGAAGGCAAAGGACGGAAAGGTATACTATCTCGCAACCGCTCTTCTTGACGCAAACTTCTCAAAGCTTGCCGAAGGCGACGAGAAGCCCTATGAAATCCTTGAGACAATGAAGGGCAAGGACCTCGAGTACAAGGAGTACGAGCCCCTCTTTGACTATGCAACACCCATAGCCGAAAAGCAGCACAAGAAAGCCTTCTTCGTCTGCTGTGACGACTATGTAACAATGACAGACGGTACGGGTATCGTCCATATAGCTCCCGCTTTCGGTGAGGACGACGCCAACGTCGGCAGGAACTACGACCTGCCCTTCGTACAGCTCGTCGACGGCAAGGGCAACATGACTGCCGAGACGGACTACGAAGGCATCTTCGTCAAGGATGCCGACCCGAAGATTCTTGTCGACCTCGACAAGAAGGGTCTCCTCTTTGACGCCCCGAAGTTTGAACACAGCTACCCGCACTGCTGGCGCTGTGACACTCCCCTCATCTACTACGCACGCGAATCCTGGTACATAAAGATGACCGAGGTCCGCGACGATCTTATCAGAAACAACAACACGATAAATTGGATCCCCGAGAGCATCGGCAAGGGCCGCTTCGGCGACTGGCTCGAGAACGTTCAGGACTGGGCCATCTCGAGAAACCGTTACTGGGGCACTCCGCTCAACGTCTGGGAATGCGAATGCGGCCACAGACACGCGATAGGTTCCATAGAGGAACTCAAGTCAATGTCGGACAACTGCCCGGATGACATCGAACTGCATCGCCCGTTTATCGATGCCGTTACAATCAAATGCCCCGAGTGCGGCAAAGAGATGCACAGGGTCCCCGAAGTTATCGACTGCTGGTTCGACTCGGGCTCCATGCCTTTCGCACAGCACCATTATCCGTTTGAGAACAAGGATCTCTTTGAGCAGCAGTTCCCGGCCGACTTCATCTCAGAGGCAGTCGACCAGACAAGAGGCTGGTTCTACTCGCTCCTTGCAATCTCAACCCTCATCTTCAACAAGGCTCCGTTTAAAAACGTAATCGTCCTCGGCCACGTACAGGACGAGAACGGCCAGAAAATGAGTAAGTCAAAGGGCAACGCCGTCGACCCGTTCGAGGCCCTCGAGACCTACGGCGCCGACGCCATACGCTGGTACTTCTATACCAATTCGGCGCCCTGGCTTCCCAACCGTTTCTACGGCAAGGCCGTATCCGAGGGACAGCGCAAGGTCATGGGTACGCTCTGGAACACATATGCGTTCTTCGTACTCTACGCCAATATAGACAACTTCGACGCTTCGAAGTACACTCTCGACTACTCCTCACTCTCGACAATGGACAGATGGTGTCTCTCAAAGATGCAGTCCATGGTCAAGGGCGTCGATGAGAATCTCGAGAATTACAGAATTCCGGAGGCAGCAAAATACATCGCCGAGTTCGTGGACGAACTCTCCAACTGGTATGTACGCCGCTGCCGTGAACGCTTCTGGGCTACAGAGCTCACACAGGACAAGATCAATGCCTATATGACGCTCTACACGGCGCTCGTCACAACCGCCAAGGTCGCCGCACCGATGATTCCTTTCATCACCGAGGACATCTACCAGAACCTCGTTCGCGAGAACGACAAGAGCGCGCCCGAGTCAATTCACCTCTGCGATTTCCCTTCAGTTAAAACTGAGTGGATTGACAAAGAACTCGAGGACAACATGGAGGAGGTTCTCCTCATTGTCGGCCTCGGACGCGCGTGCAGAAACGGTTCCAACATTAAAAACCGTCAGCCGCTCGCGAAGATGTTCGTCAAGGCGAACAAGGAGCTTGACGACTACTGCAGAGACATCATCAAGGATGAGCTCAATATTAAAGAAATCAGCTTTGTTGATGACGCTTCCGACCTCCTCTCATACAGCTTCAAACCGCAGATGAGAACACTCGGTCCTAAGTACGGCCCTCAGCTGAACGAAATCCGTCAGAAACTCACCGAGCTTGACGGCAGCAAGGCAAAGGCCGAACTCGACGAGACGGGAGTCTTAAAGCTCAGCATCTCCACAGGCGATATAGAACTCACCGCTGACGATCTCCTCATCGAGACCAAGCAGCAGGAAGGCTACTACAGCCTCTCCGACTTCGGTGTGACCGTCGCAATTGACACGACTCTCACCGACGAGCTCATCACCGAAGGCTTTGTACGCGAGATTATCTCAAAAGTACAGACCATGAGAAAGGATGCGGGCTTTGAAGTCATGGACCGTATCAACATCTATGTCGACGGTTCCGAAAAGATAAAGAGAATCGCCGAGGAGAACAAGTCAGCCATCATGGGCGACGTCCTCTGCGACGAGATTATAGTAGGCAAGCTTGACGGCTACACCGCAAAGTGGGACATCAATGGTGAAGATGCCACCTTCGGTGTCAAAAAGAACTAAAAGAAAAGGCGCTCTTTCGAGCGCCTTTTTTATTCAGTCTTTTTTACTTTTGGGTTTAACAAGAAGTATGACGGCAATAAGTATTGCAAGATAAATGAGCAGGATTCCCACCGTCATCAGAGCCTTGCCGAGTCCCTCCTTGGCTATGCCGATAAGCACGAGCATCGGAGCACCGAAGAGAATACCGAAAGAGCTTCCGAGAATAAGATTGTTTGCTGCGGGAGTCTCATAGTTCGGGTCAATCTCACGGAGAAGAAGGACACCGGATCCTATTGTGCCGGTCATCATACCGAACATTGAAAGGAGTCCTTCGTAGTAATAACTGCCGTATACCTTCTTGCATACCGCCGCGAGCCAGAACCATGTCACAACCGCTCCGGCTGCACAGATGAGTATGAACGGAACAAAGAGACCTTTAAGATCCTCTATCTCAATTGAAGCGATACCGGCAACAATCATGATATCAAAGAAGAAACCGGACATACGGTTTAAGAGATAGTTGTTCTGGTACTGCTTTTTAATGATGTTCTTTTTCTGTCCCTGCTTGAAGCAGACACGGACAAGTATCGCGACAGCAGAGCCTATGATGAAGTTAAATCCCCAGAGGATGGAGTTTAACATATTGCCTATTCCGATTGCATTGAACGCGGTCGTAAGACCGATTGTGACAAAATAGGTGAGCATATAAACAATAAATATAAGCGCCACCTGAATTGAAAGTCTGTCAATCGAATCAGAGACGGGAAGCTCATCCTCACCCTGGAAGAAGCCTACGGAGAGTTCCTGCTCCTTTGCGGCCTCCTTGCGGATTGTGAGCTTGTTCCTTCTGCGGAGCACGTTCAGGATTATTACACCCACGGTGCAGGCAACGATATATCCGCAGGCGGCAACGGCAAGACCGAAGCTTCGGCCGCCCGCAAAGCCGGCCATCTCATAGGTCGTACCGACATTGTTTGCCTGGCCGGGTCCCTGGCCGAAGCCCATGGGAAGAAGCATGCCTGCGGCAGGGAAGAGTGTCGACATAAGCGTCTTCGCCAGAAGAATGGTGATGCTCAGTCCGACAATACCCTGTACGAGGTAGGAGCTCACAATTATAGCTCCGGATTTCACACCGGTGAGTGTACCGCCCTCGCGGTCTGCGTCATCGGTCGTGCGAAGCGACATGGCGATAAAGCCGAGCGCTATGGCGTGATAAACCAGTTTCTCATAGAGCTGTCCGTCTATGAGTTCTATTCCCGCTCCCCTGAAGATATACTTCAGCGCGAGGAGCAGAAATCCCGCTATAACCGCAACGGGCATGAGGGTCTTCTTTATCTGAGGGCTGCTCTGCCTCATAAAATTTGCAAGTAAAAGGGCTGCAAGCAGGATACCTATCTGTATCATTAAAGCCCAGACTTCATAAGCGGAAAAATCCATTTATTTATCCTCCGGTTCTCTGTTTTGCCAAAAAGCGAGATACTTTCGCATGGACGATGTATCGTTCGCCTTAATTTCATAATAACTTCCTTTATAAGAAAAGAGAAGCCTTTTTGCCTGAGTCATGGCCATATTTGAGATATCGTCCAGCAAAAACGTGCACATGCCGCAGACCAGTCTGTCTTTCATCTGCTGCAATGTAAATCCGTCACCTAAAACGGTCTCTTTATGACCGGGACCAATCTGCTTTAAGGTGACATTTTTGTCAGAGAAGAAAACCTCTTCGCTCTCGCGTACATAGTCGAGGTTCTTCAGTCTTTCAAACTGAATCTTGTCCCATTCGGCAATGTTCTCAGGACCGAAAGTGCCTTTAAGAGTGCCGTTGCCCTGCACCTCTGCGGTGGCTCCGCACCTGAAGCAGCGGACGGTGTCACCCACAGCCTCAAGCGAATCGACATGTCCGCAGCGCGGGCATATAAAGAGTGCCCTCGGAAGTCCCGCCGCCTTGTCGGTTCCGACATAGGAGACATCCGGGTGCTCCCAGCAGTTGTAATAAATGTCCTTTGTTATGGCTTCAAGCACTTCGCCCGCGCTCATCTTTTCAAGCTCTTCCGGGGAATAAATGCCTGCGACATTTATCTTAATTCTGCCGTGGCGGCGTTTCTCAGCCCAGCGGGGCTTCGAGAGATAGCCGCCCTCAATCCTCATCGTAACAAGGGATGCTCCCGAGGATTTTACGAGCTTTCCGGTCGCGGAAAAGACGGGCATGGTAATGCCGTCCCATGAGGCTTCGCCCTCCGCCATGAGGCCGACGTTTCGTCCGGCCTTCGTCGCGCGAAGACAGGCCTTGACCGTGTCCGCGCCGGAGGACGCCTTCTTCCTCGGAATCGGCGCCAGGAAGTACTCAATAATCTTTGAAACAAATCCGAGCCTGAAAATATGCTCAGAAGCAACAAAAGAGATCGGGCTCTTCGGGAATGCGTAAGCCACGAAAAGCGGATCCAGATTATTTGTATGGTTTGCTATGACAATGAACGGACCGTCGATATCAACTATATCCGTTTCAATGTTGTACATAGCTTTGACCACCGGTCCGGTCAGGCGCTGCGCCACGAACCAGAACCTGTCTGTCCTGCTGACTTGTTTCTCTGCCATGATACCTCCGAATATTTGCAAAAAGACGGGACTGTAAAATACGATCCCGTCTTTTCATTTGCCAGAATTATTTCTTCATGTCGTTATTGAAAGCTTCTTTCGCAGCTTCAAAACCGGCTTTTACGCCCTTTACACTTGCCTGTGCTACATCGGAGATGGCATCAACCGCCTCTTTTGCGCCTTCGGCAATGCTCTTGACTGCTTCGCGGGCCTTCTCTTCGTTTTCCTTCTTCTTGTCCTCTTTCTCATACTTGATAGCGGCCTGAGCTGCTGCAAGACGAGCGATAGGTACACGGAAAGGTGAGCAGGAAACGTAATCGAGACCTATCTGGTGGCAGAACTCAACGGATGTCGGGTCGCCGCCGTGCTCACCGCAGATACCGCAGTGGAGTG
>DBWX01000004.1:0-1106 GCA_002309175.1 Ruminococcaceae bacterium UBA1227 | reverse complement strand
CCGAATGTCATCTGGGTAAGGTCGTTTGTGCCGAAGCAGAAGAAGTCTGCATTTGCGGCAATCTCGTCAGCCGTAAGGCATGCACGAGGAATTTCTATCATTGTACCTACTTCGTACTTGAGGTCGGAGCCTGCTGCTGCAATCTCAGCATCAGCTGTCTCAACTACGAACTGCTTGACGTACTTGAGTTCCTTTACATCGCCTACAAGCGGAATCATGATCTCGGGCTTAACGTCCCAGTCAGGATGATTCTTCTTGACGTTGATGGCGGCACGGATAACAGCCTTTGTCTGCATTACTGCGATTTCAGGATATGTAACCGCAAGACGGCATCCGCGATGACCCATCATCGGGTTGAACTCGTGGAGAGAAGCAATGATAGCCTTGATGTCCTCAATGGACTTGCCCTGTGCCTGTGCAAGAGCGGCAATGTCAGCTTCCTCTGTAGGTACGAACTCGTGAAGCGGAGGATCAAGGAAACGGATTGTTACCGGGCAACCCTCAAGAGCCTCATAGAGTTTCTCGAAGTCTCCCTGCTGAAGAGGAAGAATCTTATCAAGAGCGGCTTCGCGCTCTTCCTTTGTGTCGGCGCAGATCATCTCGCGGAACGCGGCGATTCTGTCGGCCTCGAAGAACATGTGCTCTGTACGGCAGAGGCCGATACCTTCTGCGCCGAGCTCACGAGCCTTCTTCGCATCTGCGGGTGTGTCGGCATTTGTGCGGACCTTGAGCTTTCTGTACTTGTCAGCCCATGCCATAACGCGGCCGAACTCACCTGCTATCTGAGCATCTACTGTAGGTACGAGACCCTTGTAGATGTTACCTGTTGTACCGTCGATGGAGATCGGGTCACCCTCATTGAAGGTAACGCCTGCGAGTGTGAATCTCTTGTTCTCCTCATCCATGTTGATGTCACCGCAGCCTGATACACAGCACTTACCCATACCACGGGCAACAACTGCAGCGTGAGATGTCATACCGCCGCGAACAGTGAGGATACCCTGTGCTGACTTCATGCCGGAGATGTCTTCCGGAGAGGTCTCAAGACGAACGAGAACTACCTTCTCGCCTCTTGCGTTCCAAGCCTCAGCGTCCTCAGCGGTGAA
>DBWX01000007.1:85128-85699 GCA_002309175.1 Ruminococcaceae bacterium UBA1227 | reverse complement strand
CTACACCCGCATCTTTGCGACGGTGAATATGATAACATACCCACCGCCGAAAATCAAGCGCTTTTTACAAGCAGATCGCCGTCCGAAACAGACACATCTATGCGTGTTACGGGAGTGCCGTCGGCATCGATGATAATGTCCGCTATACGGTCTTCGATATTGCGTCTGATGACGTTGCGGAGGTCACGCGCGCCGCGCACGCCTGAGTCCATCTTGGAGACTATAGCCTTCGGCACATCATCAGTCCATGCGAGCTCAATCGCCTTGTCCTTCAAGGGCTCTTTGAGCTCATTGAGCATGAGGACAGCTATCTCCTCATAGTTCTCTTCAGTCAGGTCGTTGAAGAATACAACCTCATCGACACGGCCGATGAACTCGGGACGCAGGAAGTCCTTCAAGGCCTTCATAGCCTTGTCCTTGTTGGCATCATTCTGCACCTTGCCGAAGCCGAGGGCGTTCTCCTTGCGCTCGGAGCCGGCATTTGAAGTCATGATAATGACGGTGTTCTCGAAGTTTACGGTCCTGCCCTGAGCATCGTTTATCTTACCCTCATCAAGTATCTGAAGAAGGA
>DBWX01000007.1:76429-85062 GCA_002309175.1 Ruminococcaceae bacterium UBA1227 | reverse complement strand
TGGCCGGCCTCGTCATAGCCCACATAGCCGGGAGGGGAGCCGATGATCCGGGAGACGCTGTGCTTCTCCATGAACTCGGACATATCGAGACGTATGAGCGTCTCGGGAGTGTCAAAGAGTTCCATGGAGAGCTGTTTTACAAGCTCCGTCTTACCGACACCCGTCGGTCCGACAAATATGAATGACGCGGGGCGTCTTCTCGTATTTATCTGGATGCGTGAGCGCTTTACGGCCGCGGCAACGGCTGCAACAGCCTCGTCCTGACCTTTTACGTGCTCCTTGAGGTGGTCCTCAAGGTGAGCAAGTTTGGTCAGGTCGGACTCGATGACCTTCGTTGCCGGGATTCCGGTCCAGAGCTCGACAACCCTGGCGAGGTCCTCTTCGAGAACCTGGTTGTCCTTCGCGGCCTCCTGCAGTGCGGGAAGCTCGGACTCAAGCTGGATTATGGCGGCCTTCACCTTGGCCTGGCACTCGTAGTCAGGATTTTCCGTCTCGGCCTCGAGTTCTTCAAGGCGGGCCTTTGTCTCCTCGAGATCCTTCTCCTTAAGCTCCGCCTCCGAGATAGCCTTATTGCGCAGGTTTGCGCAGGTGCAGGCCTCATCGAGGAGGTCGATAGCCTTGTCGGGAAGGAATCTGTCGGTTATGTAGCGTTCGGAGAGGACGACAGCCCTGTGGACAAGATTGTCGGATATCTGAACTCTGTGGAAGTCCTCATAGTAGCTCTTTATACCCTTTAATACCTCATAGGTCTGCTCTATTGAGGGTTCCTCAACCTTTATCGGCTGGAAGCGGCGCTCGAGCGCTGCATCTTTTTCAATATGTTTTCTGTACTCGTTGAACGTGGTGGCACCGATAACCTGGATTTCGCCACGTGAGAGCGCGGGTTTCAGTATATTGGCGGCATTCATTGTGCCTTCGGCATCACCTGTTCCGACGAGGTTGTGAACCTCATCGATAAAGAGGATGATATTGCCCTCATTCTTCACCTCTTCAACGAGGCCCTTGATACGGCTCTCAAACTGGCCGCGGAACTGCGTGCCCGCGACAAGAGCCGTGAGGTCAAGAAGATGTATTTCCTTGTCGGCGAGTTTTGCCGGCACGTCACCCGATGCTATGCGAAGCGCAAGGCCCTCGGCAATGGCCGTCTTACCTACGCCGGGTTCACCTATAAGGCAGGGATTGTTCTTTGAACGGCGGCAGAGAATCTGGACCGCTCTCGCAATCTCCTGGTCGCGGCCGATGATACGGTCGAGTTTGCCGTCAGCCGCCTTCTCGGTAAGGTCTGTACAGTAAGTGCCGAGATAGCGGCGCTTTTTCTTGTCGCCCTTCTTGCCGCGCTTGCCCTTACTGCTCTTGCAGTCGCAGGTCTTACCGCCTTCGGCGTCGTTCTTTTCTTCCTCCTCGACTTCCGTTGACTCGGGATTGCCGAAGCCGCCAAGCGCGCCGAAGAGACTGCCGAGATCGGGCATGGCGGGAGAGCCGCCCGACTCAAAGTCGTCAGCATCGTCGTTAAATCCCATCATTGATGAGAACTGTTCTGAGATGGAATCTATATCTTCAGGCTTTATGCCCATCTTGTCCATCATCTGTTTTACGGGACCTATGTCGAGCTCCATCGCACATTTAATGCAGTAGCCCACGGGCTCACCCTGAGGCGCGCCTTCAGGCCCGTCAATCTTGGAAACAAACACTACCGCGGGGTTTTGTTTGCATCTGGAACACAGCATTTGCTTCATAAGTTGGTTTTCCTTTCCTTAACCCTCTTCACAATGTCCGGTATATAGGAGAACAGTGCAACGAAGGTGGTTATTGCCGTAATTACAACAAGCACCATAAGGAGCCATGACGGCAATACGAAGAATTTCGACAGTGCGCCGAATACGGGTGCGAACATCATTAAAAATCCCATGACAACATAGAATGTGACGGTCGCAACCTTACCGTAAATGATGGCTGCCTGCGGCACGATATCCATCGAGAGCAGGACAAAACTGCCTATTATCATCGCGAGTTCCTTCAGGATAAAGAGCAGGAATACATATGAGAACATACGCAGAGCCTTGTCCTCAGACTGGCGGAATTCATTGAAATAAACAACAGTTATCGCTATCTGTGTCAGTTTGTCAGCCGCGGGGTCGAGAAGTTTTCCGAGCTTGCTTATCTGGTTAAAGTGACGCGCAATCCTGCCGTCAAAAGCATCGGAAAGACCCGAAATCAGGATAATGATAACTGCGATGAGATATCTCTTTGTGACAAAGAAATAAACAAAAAACGGGACGAGAATAATACGGATAAGAGAGAGCAGGTTCGGGATGGTCTTGGCATCCTTTCCCATGTCCTCAAACTGGGCTCTCAGGGTATCCACACTTGCGAGTTTACTCATCAGGTGCCTCCTACTTGCATCTTTTAATTTCACCGGTGGTGTAAAGATAGGTTCTGTTGCCTATGCTATAGACTGCGATGGCCGTATTATCGGCATCGTACTTTTTATATGTGCCTCCGTTTGTCTTAAGGACCAGCACCTGGTTCTCAAGAAGCACGGAGATATGACCTTTGTAAATTCCGAGAGACTTTATGACTGACTCAAACTTCTTCTCGCAGGACTTTGAGAGATTGGGAGTGTAGCAGTAAAGTTTCTCGTTGTTCGTGCTGCCGTGCTCGGAGAGAGCGAGGACAGTATACCCGTCCTCCGAGAACGCGAAGTTTGAGAGTGTGGACGAGCCGTACTCCATATCCTCCTTGTTCTTCAGTCCCTTGATGAAGGAGATTCTGTCATCCCCCACGGCTACGACATTGTCGTTCTTGCCGAAGTGAACGGCGAGCATGGCCGTACCGAAGTACTCAAACTCGGCCTTCGGCTCGGAGTAGTCGAAGTCAAATATGACTACCTTTGAGTAGATTTCACCGTCACGGGCTCCCACGACGCACACAGCGGCATACTTGCCGTTGTCAGAGAGGTCGACAGATGTAATCGTGTCCTGGGCACAGTTCCAGCCGAACACCGTTTTTTTATAGTTCGTGCTGTAGACGGTAAGCTTCGAAGTACAGTCATTCGAGAAAGTCGCGAGAGCAATATTGCCCTTCGCCCCGATTGCCGCGGTTATGATCTTCTCATCATCAGCCGTCTCACCCGTAAAGAGCGTGTCGGTTCTGTTCTCAACACGGAAACGGTTGCCGTTTCTGTTGTATACCACGGCCTTGCTGCCGCAGGTCGCGAAAGCGGGCTGTGAGAAGGTGTGCGAGGAGCGCTTTATCTCCTTCGCCGTGGAGTCCAGCGATACGGTATCCTGACTTGTAAGGATATAGAGGTCGCCGTTAAGTACAGTCATACCGCGCACCGAGCTCGAATTAATCTTGTAGGGATAGCCCGAGCCGGGATTCATTCCGGAGAAAGAACTGCGCAGGCTGTCGTTTATGTCAGTTACGGTGGCGATGTTGAGGCGCTCGGCGGCCATCAGGAACAACACGACAACAACGATGACGGCCACTGCCACTTTGAGCGCGACAGACATGCCGTGCGTCATCTGCAATTTACGCTTTTTCTTCGCCAAATGCCTCACCTCCGTAGAAGACTTCATTTAAGTAGAGGCCGCATGCCGGAGCTGTTTTTCCGGCCGCCGACCTGTCCCTCTTTTCAATAATCGAAGGAATTGCGTCGGGAGCAATCTTTCCCTCGTTGATAAAGAGCAGGGTTCCGACCATAATGCGGACCATGTTGTAGAGGAAACCGTCGCCCGTGACTGAAAAGGTGACGAGGTCACCGTCACGCGTCACCGAGGCCTCATATACGGTCCGTGTCAGATCCTCAAGTTCGGACTTGGCACCGCAGAAACTTGAAAAATCGTGAGTGCCTGTAAAGTCCTGCGCTGCTCTGTTTAACATATCCGCATCAATATGCGGTTTGTAATGCAGTGCCCTGCCCTCGAGAAACGGGTCAGGGGCTGCGGAGTTGTTAATTTTGTAGATGTATTGCTTTGCCGTGCAGGAATAGCGCGGATGAAAGTCCGCATCGACATCCTCACACGAGAACACACTGATATCATCCGGCAGTTTCGCGTTGAGCGCCCCCTGCAGTCTGAAACAGTCGATATCCGACTCCGTTCTCAAAGTGCAGCAGTACATGTTCGCGTGCACACCGGCATCGGTTCTGGAACAGCCGGTGACGTCGAGGCGTTCTCCGAAGATGGCCTCGACAGCGTCCTGCAGACGCTCCTGCACGCTCACCGCGTTCTCCTGCACCTGCCAGCCGTGGTAGGCTGTGCCGAGATATCGGATTTTAAGCAGAATCTGTCTCAAAGTTTACTCCTCTCAGACCACGTGTCTGAAAAACATATTGAGGGCGATGACTCCGCCCGTAGCAAACAGTATAAACAGGAATCCGAAAGCATCGAGTTTCGAATACTTCATTATCTTCATCCTCGTCCTGCCCTCGGCACCGTGATAGCAGCGGCACTCCATGGCAAAGGCCAGTTCATAGGCCCTGCGGAATGAAGTGATGAAGAGAGGCACAAGTACGGGGATCAGGGCCTTTGCCCTCTCGACGAGATTGCCGGTCTCGAGATCGGCGCCGCGTGCCTTCTGCGCATTTGTGATTTTCTCAAACTCATCGATAAGCGTGGGTATGAATCGCAGCGCTATCGTCATCATCATGGCGAGAGTGTGTACACCGCCGCGCATGAACTTAAGCGGAGAGAAAAGACGCTCTATGCCATCGGTAATCTGCGTAGGGCTGGTCGTGTAAGTCAGAAGTGAGCTCGCGACGACAAGGGCGCAGATACGGATAATCATGAAAACTGCCGTGAACACGCCGCCCGTGGTTATGTGGATGAAATGCCAGTCAAGCAGCGGCTCACCCGTGCGTACGTAGAAGATATTGAGTATGGCCGTAAATGTGATGATGATAGCAATCGGCTTTATACTCTTCAGAATTACCTTTGCGGGAACACCCGAGAGGGCGCACATGACAACCAGTGAGAGAAGCATGAGCCCTAATGCCCAGAAGTTCTTGCAAAGGAAGATTATGACGATGTAGACAATCGTCAGGACAAGTTTCATTCTCGGGTCCATTCGGTGTATGACTGAGTTGCCCGGGAAGTACTGGCCTATGGTAATGTCCTTGATCATACCCTGACACCCTCCTTTCGGAGTCTGTCAATTTCGACGACGGCCTGCTCGACGGTGTATACATCGTCACGGACAGGCAGTCCCCTCCTCTTCAGTTCCATGAAAATCTTGGTAATCTGCGGAACATCGAGGCCCACGGAGAGAAGTTCCTCCGCATGTCTGTATGTCTCGGGCACGGTGTCATAGCTCATGACAGTCGCGCGGTTCATCACGAGGACCTTCGTCGCGATTTTCGCGACGTCCTCCATTGAATGTGAGACTATCATTACCGTGCTGCCGGTATTGTCCCTGTAATCGCGTATGAGGCGGAGTATGGTGTCCCTGCCCTTGGGGTCGAGTCCTGAGGTCGGCTCGTCGAGAATGAGAATTTCCGGCTCCATGGCCATTACGCCGGCTATTGCCACGCGGCGCTTCTCTCCTCCCGAGAGGTCAAAGGGGGATTTTTCAAGCATCTCCTTCGTGACACCCGTAAACTCGGCAGCGCGCAGAACGCGTTCCTTTATCTCCTCCTCGGGGAGCTTCATATTCTTCGGGCCGAAGGCAATGTCGGCGAATACGGTCTCCTCAAAGAGCTGGTACTCCGGATACTGGAAGCAGAGTCCCACCTTGAAACGGGCTTCCCGAAGAGTCTTCTTCGACTCCCAGATATCCTGCCCGTCCACAAGGACGCTGCCCTCAGTGGGTTTTAAAAGACCGTTGAAGTGCTGAATGAGTGTGGACTTACCCGAACCCGTATGGCCGATTACGGCAACGAGTTCACCCTTCTCCACCTCAAGGCTCACGCTGTCGAGAGCCGTGACCTCAAAAGGCGTACCCACAGAGTACTTGTATGTTAAATTGTCGGTTTTGAGAATCGACATCTTCAGTCTCCGTCTTGTTTATTTAAGCGAATCAACAATCGCATCCGTGCACTCCGAAAGAGTGAGAATCTTGCCCGGAAGCCCGAGCGAGAGCGCGAGCTCGGTCGCCTGCGGAACGTCGAGTCCGACGCGGCGAAGCTCGTCGACGTTCTGGAATACGTCGCAGGGAGCACCGTCAAACAGCACCTTGCCCTGCTCCATGACTATGACACGGTCGGCCATGGCCGCTTCATCCATATAATGCGTGATAAACACAACTGCCATGCCGAACTCGTCATGGAGCTTTCTTACGGTCTCCAGAACCTCCCTGCGGCCCTTCGGGTCGAGCATTGCGGTCGACTCGTCCAGAACAATGCATTCCGGACGCATGGCGAGTATTCCCGCTATGGCCACCCTCTGTTTCTGTCCGCCCGAGAGATTGTGAGGTTCATTCTCGCGGAACTCGTACATGCCGACTGCTTTCAGGGCATCGTCGACACGTTCGCGGATTTCAGCGGGTTCAAGTCCGAGGTTCTCCGGTCCGAAGGCAACGTCCTCCTCGACCACAGTCGCGACAATCTGGTTGTCGGGATTCTGAAACACCATTCCGACATGCTTGCGGATTTCAAGTGTTCTGTCCTCGTCCTTTGTGCTGATACCTTTTACGGTGACCTCTCCCTTGTCGGGAATGAGGATTGCGTTTGAGAGTTTGGCGAGGGTGGATTTACCCGAGCCGTTGTGACCGAGCACGGCGATGAAGTCACCGCGCTTCACTTCAAGGGACAGCGCGGAAACAGCCCAGTGCACTTCGCCCTGAGTTTCGTCTGTCTCCTCGTCATAGGAGAAATATACATCGTCAAATTTCAGTATACTTTCCAAGTTTTCAGTCCTGTTCCTTTGTCCATATTGCAGATGCGCCGCAAGGCAGGCACATGCCGGTCTCCGTGACCGAAAGGCCTATCTCGTCGCAGTCGACCCTGCCTCCGTACTCAGCTGAGACGGTCGAGCCGAGTATATAACTCATTACCGACGGCGAGAGTCCCGCCGTATAGGAGTTTATGAGAACCATCTTCGGGTCATCTGAGAGAATCTGCGATGCAAGTTCCACAAACTCGTAGACCTTGTCCTCAAGCTGCCAGACCTCTCCTCCCGGGCCCCTGCCGTATGACGGAGGGTCCATGATGATTATGTCATATTTGTTGCCGCGGCGGATTTCACGCTGAATGAATTTCTCACAGTCATCCACCAGCCAGCGGCAGAATCTCTCCGAGAGACCGGAGAGGGCGGCATTTTCCTTGGCGTGCGCAACCATGCCCTTGGAGGCATCGACGTGCACGACTGCCGCGTCCTCGGCGAGAGCGGCAACAGTCGCGCCGCCCGTGTAAGCGAAGAGGTTGAGCACTTTTACCTGGCCGCCCTCTCCGCAGCCGCTGCTCTGAGAGTTTTTAATTACCTCCCGCAGGAAGTCCCAGTTTACGGCCTGCTCGGGAAAGAGTCCCGTGTGCTTGAAGCCCATGGGTTTTATCTTGAAAGTGAGATCGCGGTAACCGATATTCCACTCATCCGGGAAGGGTCTGAGAATCTCCCACTCTCCTCCGCCTTTTGCCGAGCGGTGGTAGCGGGCATTCGCCATCTTCCAGAACTCGTTCTTCTTCGGAGTCTTCCAGATAACCTGTGGATCGGGACGGATGAGAATGACATCACCCCACCGCTCCAGGCGTTCGCCTTCAGAGCAGTCTATGAGTTCATAGTCTTTCCAGAGTTCCGTACTGCGCATAATCTCTTCTCTCAGTCGTCAAAAAGTTTCTGCTGTCCGTTGTCGGCTTTGCCGCCGGACTTGTCATCATAGTTGAAGCCGAGGTGCCTGTAGCCCGCTGGCGTGACCATACGGCCGCGCGGTGTCCTTGAGAGGAAACCTATCTGCATGAGGTAAGGCTCATAGACATCCTCGATTGTTATCGCTTCCTCACCTATTGCGGCGGCGATGGTATCAAGACCTACGGGTCCGCCGTTGTAGTTCTTTATCATGGCGGTGAGAAGCATTCTGTCTATGTTGTCGAGACCGAGCGGGTCAATCTCCATGCGCGCGAGCGCAAGTTCCGCGGTCTCCTTCGTTATTGTGCCGTTGCCTACGACTTCGGCAAAGTCGCGGGCGCGCTTTAAGAGTCTGTTGGCAATACGCGGCGTTCCGCGTGAGCGCGAGGCGAGTTCAGTCGCGCCGTCCTCATCAATTCCTATCTCAAGGACGCCGGCCGAGCGCCTGACAATGCCCGCGAGTTCTTCGGGCGTATAAAGTTCAAGTCTCAGGATTACGCCGAAGCGGTCGCGCAGAGGCGCCGTAATCTGTCCGGCGCGGGTAGTGGCGCCGACGAGTGTGAACTTCGGCAGATCCAGTCTGATTGACTGTGCCGACGGTCCCTTGCCGATTATGAGGTCGACGGCGCCGTCCTCCATCGCCGGATAAAGGATCTCCTCAACCTGGCGTGAGAGGCGGTGTATTTCGTCGATGAACAATACATCGCCGTCGTTTAAGTTTGTAAGAAGGGCCACAAGGTCGCCCTGCTTCTCAATGGCGGGTCCGGATGTGACACGGATATCGACGCCCATCTCCGCGGCGATTATTCCCGCAAGTGTGGTCTTGCCGAGTCCCGGAGGGCCGTAGAGCAGAAC
>DBWX01000007.1:60414-76396 GCA_002309175.1 Ruminococcaceae bacterium UBA1227 | reverse complement strand
GAGATTCTCCTTGACCTTCTCCTGGCCAATATACTCGTTAAGCGTCCTGGGACGGAGCGAGTACTCCACAGAGGCGTCATCTTCACTCTTGTAATGAGGGTCGACGTATCTGCTTTCAAAATCCATGTCTTCGGAATTAAAAGTACTTGTGTTCACGGTCTCCCCTCCTTATCTTCCGAGTTGCTTAAGCGCCTGCTTTATGAGTTCAGACGCAGGTAAAGACGGGTCGCAGTTGCCTACGGCAATAGCCGCTTCGGACTGGCTGTAGCCGAGTCCCACCAAAGCGGCAATGGCTTTCGGTGCCTCTCCCTTACCGGTCGAGACAGACGCGGCATGGGCAAATGTAACGCCTCCGGCCGAGCCGCCGAGCTTTCCGACCTTGTCGTGAAGCTCAAGGCAGATTCGCTGAGCGACCTTCGGTCCCACGCCCTGCGCCACGGTGATCGCCTTCGCGTCACCTGACGCTATGGCGAGATAAAGCTGCGAAGGAGTAAGCTCGGAAAGTATGGCAAGTCCGGCCTTCGGGCCCACGCCTGAGACGGATATGAGCATCTTGAAGGCATCCAGTTCCTCCTTCTCGAAGAAACCGTAGAGGTCCATAACGTCCTCGCCCACCTTGAGGTAAGTGTAGAGTGTGACCTTCGAACCTATCGGTCCGAGTTCCTTGAGTGTGTTGAGAGTCACATAGCACAGGTATGCGACACCGTTGCAGTCAACCGCCGCGGTGTTGTTGTCGGTGTATGCGAGTTCTCCCGTCAAACTGAAAAACAAAGGAATTCTCCTCTCAAAGTGTATTACCCCATTATTCCCTGAAAAGTAACTATAATACGCGCATTATAATATACTTTAACGATTAATTTTACCACACCGTTAAAGAAATATCAATCGGTTTACATAATAAAAGCGGACCGGCAGGCGCNNCCGCCGGTCCGTGTGTTATATTCCCTTCCGCTCGGTAAGTTTTCGCTTACTCGGCGCCGCCGAGAGGCCCGAGCCTCCGACATGGCCGTGGCAGATTGCCATGGCGAGCGCGTCGGCGGTGTCGTCGGGTTTCGGCACCTTGGAAAGGCCGAGAATATTCTTGGTCATCTGCATGACCTGTTTCTTGTCGGCCTTGCCGTAACCCGTCACCGCCTGCTTCACCTGAAGAGGCGTGTATTCATAGACCGGAAGCGAGTTGTTCTCCGCACAGAGCAGGAGTACGCCACGCGCCTGTGCTACGTCGATTGCGGTCTTAACATTGGTCTGGAAAAAGAGTTTTTCCATGGCGAGCGCCTCGGGATGAGTGCGCTTGATAATATAGTCCATATCCTCGTAAATCTCCTGAAGGCGTCTGCCGAAAGGAGTGTCCTTGTCAGTGGTTATCGCACCGAAATCGACTATCGAGAATTTGCCCTTTTCATAGTCAAGAATACCCCAGCCGACAATAGCGTATCCGGGGTCAACACCGAGAACTCTCAAAACTTCCCTCCTGTTTTTTCAAACAAATATATAAAAAATGTTGATTTTCGTACAAGTCACGTGATATTGTTAGTGTATCATACATTTTAGGGTGAGATTATGGACAGACGCGTAAAAAAGACACAGGCGGCCATCCGCAAGGCTTTCACTGAACTTATCCGTGAAAAGGGCGATGTAAACGCCATAACAATCAAGGAAATCGTTGACAGGGCAGATATCTCCAGGAGCACCTTCTACACCCACTACTCCGACATTTTCGAGCTCACTGAAGACATCAGCAATATGTTTGCGGATGATATTGCAAGCATCGTAATCGAGACACATAAAAACATGTCCGGAGCTGACTCATACCGCAAGGTCTATGAGGGTATACTGACATATCTCTATGACCAGGGTCCCCTCGCCAAGACCATCCTCGTTGATATGAGAAACACCCATATTATCAACAGGATCTCCGACTCAATACGCGACAGCATAGGTCTCTACTACAAAACCCGCTACAAGATACGCGATGAGGATCTCACACGCGGCACAGCCACCTTCTGGACAAACGGCGTGCTCGGAATCATGCGTGACTGGGCAAATTATGACTTCAATTACACAGTCAGCGAGATGTCGGAGATTATCGCGAAATCAATTGAGACCTGCGCCGCATTTTTCTCCGAGAAGTAGTACACTTCATTTTACCACAGGAATTGAATTAAATAAACAAAAAGCGACCTTGAAAACCAAGGTCGCTCTTTTTATTTGCTTTAGAAGAGGAAGTTCGCAAGTAAGCGTACATCCTTGACAGCCTGAATTCTGTCAGCGCGCTCAAGATTCGGAATCGGTGCCTCAACCCAGTCGCAGTCAAGATTCTGAGCCGCGAGTTCGGGTATGGTATAAAGTCCGTCGTGATAAGCGTCGAAGTGGGGCTCCGTAGGATCACCGATTGCGGCTTTCGCAACCTTGATGAGATACTTACGGATAGCGCCGACACCTATTATCGGGAGATACTTGAGGTCAGCCTGGCCGGGAAGTGTCGGCATCATAGATGCAGCGACACGTACTGCGAGGTTGTTAACCTCACCGCAGCCGCGGATCCAGAAGAAACCGCCGAGAGAAGCAACTTCCTTTGCGGGTGATGAGCACTCACCGCAGACAAGCTTGACGCCGGGCAGTGCCTTGAGTTCCTCAAGCGAGTAGGCCTTGCCGTCCTCGCCGATCCAGTAAGGCTTTCCTTCATACTCGGCACCCGGGCCTACTATGACGGAGAGAGCTCTGTTCTTGTTGAGCGCATAGGTGTAGGAAGCGTACATAACTTCGAAGGTTGTACCGAGCGAAGCGATGCATCCGCCTGCGCATGTGGCCTCCATTGCCTCAACAAAGGCGTGGTCATTGCCGGAGAGCTTTTCAAGCTTCGGCGCGCGGCTGTTTGTATGGCCGACGTAAAGCTTGACATTGGGCCAGTTCTTATGGAATCTCTCACTGAGAAGCGTAGGCTCTGCGGGACGGAAGTTGACGATCTTTTTCTTGCCGACTACCTTTACGTCAGGATCGCCGAAGCCGCGCTTGCCGGCCTCAATGAGAAGCTTGTTCTTTGTCGGGTCAAAGCCCATCATCTCGGTAACTACGCGGTCAACCTCAACGGAGTTCGTGCCGGTGACTATGGTGCTCATGAGTACCGGGTCATTCGGTCCGGGAGTGTTGCCTTCGCCGCCGATGATACCGTCAACGACGGTGAGGTCGGGCTTGAAGAGATAAAGAAGGTCTGAAAGTTTTTTGTCTATCTGCCAGGTGTGGTTTCTGTATCTCATATTACATGAGAAAGTACCCATGGCATTCTTGAAGCCGAGTGTAACGCCTGTGTAGATGTTGCACTTCATCTTCGGATGTGAGACATAGAGACGCTCACCCTTTACTACTTCGGAGATTATACGAGGTACATATACCTCCTGGCCGCACTCCGCCTTCGGGCAGAAGTAACGGTCGATTGACTCCTCCTCGAAGAAGATGAGCTTGGCGCCGTACTTCTTCGCGATTCTGTCATAGCCCGCCATCTTGGCATAGGACCATGTTACAAGACCTGAGCCCTCGCCTATGATTATGTCGTCGCAGAGTTCGGAAAGGACTTCCATCGTAGCGTCGAAAACACGGGGGTCAGTTGTCTGAGGAATGTCGTAGTCATAGCGATAACCGGACCTCGGAGTAACGAAAACGAGGTTGGGTTTGATGAGTACCTTCTTACCTTTGAATTTCTCTTTCCAGCCGGTTTCCTTATCGAGATCGGCAAGGGACTTTCTGACGGTCTGTCTGATTGCTATGACGTCAGGTCTCTTGTCATATGAAGGTCTGCCGTAGTCATAGGGCAGCTGAACATAGTTGTGCAGGTAATTAAGTTTGGGTGCGGGAGTGATAACCACCGCATTCTTTTCATACTGTACGGGCATTATGTTATCCTCCTGTCATCAATGATTGAACTTTGCGAGGATATCCTCGGTAAGTTCAAAGTCTTTTTCAGTAAGTGTCTCACTGTCTATCTGCTTTTTAAGCGGAAGCCACCATGTGAAACCGAATGTCATGCACATAACGAGTGAGTAGAAGAACTTCTTGCCGTACTCTGCACCTGTCTTCTTGCCGATAAGCGCATACTCCGTGCCGTGCATAATGGATAAAATTGCGAGACCTATAGGGTTTTTCTTAACAATTGTCAGAATCATGCTGCCGATCCAGAGGATTCCGCAGCCGAGATATTCCAAAGCCTGAAACATATTCGTCCTCCGTATCAGTCAAATGTTACCTGATTAGTCTTAGTCTTGAGCGGAATCCACCAGAAGAAACCGAACATCATGCACATCGCGATGCTGTAGAGAAGCTTCTCTCCGCCTCTGTGTCCTGCCTTGATACCGATGGTGAACACTTCGCAGACATGCATAAGAACGATGCTTACGGTAATCCAGGGGAATCCGATGATTGTCAGTATTGCGCCCATGACCCAGAGCATGATGACGAGAGCGTATCCGAGATTCTCAAACTTCGTCAGGGTCGTGAAGATAAACTTTTTCATTTGTAATCACCTCAAAATTTTATCAGAATAAGAATTTTGCAAGGAACTTGACGTTCTTGATTGCTTCAATTCTTTGTTCCATGGTAAGCTTCGGCACGGGTGCCTCAACCCAGTCGCAGTCGAGATTCTTCTCGGCGAGTTCCGGAATCGTGAAGAGTCCGTCATTGTACGCGTCGAAGTTCGGCTCGGTGGGTGTTCCCTTTGCTGCCATGAACAACTTTATGAAATACTTGCGGAAGAAACCGAAGAGTATTATATGAAGATTGTTTAGGTCAAACTGACCGGGAAGAGTCGGCATCATTGCGAGGATAAGACGGAACGCAAGGTTGTTTACCTCGCCGCATCCGCGGATCCAGAGACCCGGACTCGCCGCGTCCTTGGCCGGCGCTGAGCACTCGCCGCAGACATAGGTCATTCCCGGAAGGGCCTTGAGATCTTCAAGTGAGTATGCCTTGCCATTTCGGTCAAGCCAGTACTTCTTACCTTCGAACTCAGCGCCGTTACCGACGATAACATTGAGTTTACGCTTCTTGGTGAGCGGATATGTCTTCGATCCGAAGAATACCTCAAACGTGGTTCCGAGCGAGGCTACGCATCCGCCGCCGCAGGTCTTTTCCATCTCTATGGCGAACTCGTGATCGTTGTCGAGTTTCTCAAGTTTCGGAGCTCTATCGTTCGTGTGACCGACAAAGTAGCGGATACCCGGCCAGTTGCGCTCAAATCTCGGTGTGAGAAGAGACTGCTCTGCGGGAATGAAAGGAGTGATTTCCTTCTTGCCGACGATCTTTACGTCCGGATCGCCGAAGCCGCGCTTGCCGGCCTCGATGAGGAGCTTGTTCTTTGTCGGGTCAAAGCCCATCATCTCGGTAACTACGCGGTCAACCTCAACGGAATTTGTACCTGTGACAATCTTGTCAACGAGGACCGGGAAGTTGGGGCCCGGGGTGTTTCCGCCGCCGCCGATGATACCGTCAACTACGGTAAGGTCGGGTTTGAAGAGATAAAGCAGGTCTGAGAGTTTCTTGTCTATCTGCCAGGTGTGGTTTCTGTATCTCATATTACATGAGAAAGTACCCATGGCATTCTTGAAGCCGAGTGTTACACCCGTGTAGATGTTTGTCTTCATCTTGGGGACGGAGACATAGAGGCGCTCGCCCCTGATTACCTCAGAGATAATCTTGGGGACATAGACCTCCTGACCTACCTCTGCCTTCGGGCAGAAATAACGGTCAGTGGGCATCTCCTCGAAGCAGACGAATTTGCATCCGTAATTCTTCGCAATTCTGTCGTAACCGGCCATATGGGCATAGGACCAGGTTACCATACCGGAGCCCTCGCCGATGATTATATCGGAAACTATACCGTCAAGGACCTCCATAACCGCATCGAACACGCGCGGGTCAGTGGTCTGAGGAATACCGTAGTCATAACGATAAGCGCCCGGAGGCGTTACAAAAACAAGGTTGGGCTTGATAAGGATTTTCTTGCCCTTGAACTGTTCTTTCCAGCCCGTCTCCTTATCAAGGTCATCAAGTGACTTTCTTACCGCCTGCTTGATGGCTATGACATCCTGTCTTTTCTCATAGGAAGGTCTGCCGTAGTCGTAAGGCAGGCTTACATTGTTATGGAAATAGTTGAGTGCAGGTGCCTTGGTAATGACAACCGCGTTCTTTTCATATGTTGCCGGCATCAGTTCTGCACCCCCGTATCAGGCATTGTAAAGTCGTGGTCCGTACGTACGAAATCAGCATCGGTAAATGTCTCTGCTTCCATCTGCTTTTTCAGAGGCAGCCACCATGTGAAGCCGAATGTCATGCACATTACAATGGAGTAGACACGTTTTTTGCCATACTCAATACCAGTCTTCAAACCTACAGTGAAGAGCTCTGCAGCATGCATGAGAGAAAGAATGATTATGCCAATGGGATTCTTCTTTACGATTGTAAGAACTGCGCTTGCAATCCAGAGAATTCCCGCGCTGACATACTGCAAGAATTGAATCATTGAAATTCCCCCTTAAATTCAACCAGAGAAGATTATATCATTGTACTTTTTAAATGACAATTATTGTTAAAACAAAGACAAAAGCGGCCGGCGCTTTCGCGTCGGCCGCTTTATTTCTGCTTAAAGCCCTATCACGGACAGAGGGTCCGGGAAGAGCATTATGAGGAACTGTGACACGAGGACAACCACGATAAGGGCTATCGGGTAAGCCGCGGCATAGGCGTTGGCTACATTGTCCGTTTTTGCCGTGTTTATAAGAGTTCCGAGCGCGGGTGTGGAGGTCATGCCTCCCGTAATTCCGCCGAGATTGTTAAAGAGCGGAAGCTTCATCACCTTGTGTGCGATAAGGAATCCGACAATCATGGGAACCGTCGTCATAAGAGCGCCGTAGATGAAGTATACCGGCTGGAAGTACCTGACGAAGTTCGCGCCGCCGGGAAGGCCGGCGCCGATGAGGAAGGCCATAAGACCGAACTCACGGAAGACCTCGAGTACCTTCGGTTCGGGGCGCATGTTAAGCGGTCCGAAATGACCGAAGTGCGCAACGACGAGCGAAGCGAGGAGACATCCGCCGGTGGTACCGAGTGAGAATGTCGATGAACCCATGGGAATCTTTATGCCGCCTACGAGCATGCCGATGAAGACGGCAATTGCAAATGCGGCGAAGCCGAAGTTGTCGGCATTGAAGAGTTTGAGTTTGCCGAGTTTGTCTTTACCGACATCGATATTGGAAATCTTGTTCCTCTCCTCTTCAATATCCGCCTTAAGGATTTTCGGAACAATCTGAACGAAGAGAACTACGCCGACGACACCGAAAATATATGCAATGCCGTGTCCGACTGTCGCCTGGTTTTCAAAGGCGGCAACCGCCTGAGAGGAGATATCGGCGGCATTTGTGCCCGGATGCGAGCCTACATAGTCGCTTATTATCGCGGAATTTTCGCCGTAGATTGAACTTACCGTGTCCTTTGCTGCTGAGAATGCCGGTGTGGATGTAAGGGCTCCTGACAGAATACCCACAGCCATGACCGTATCGCATCCGAAGACCTTGATACAGGCAAGGGTCGTGAGTCCGCCGAGCATAATTATTATGACCGACAAAAGCGCGTAGGACTTGAAGTTTTTACGAAGGCTCGAGAAAAAGTTCGGGCCTGCTATGAAGCCTACTGACGTTACAAAGAGTATGAGTCCGAGGTTCTCGATTATCTTGAGGTAAGAGGATGAGAACGGGGACTGCGTCAGCTTTCCGACAATTGAATTTGTGTCGGGATCGTAACCGAAGAAGAGCGCGCCGATGATGAGTGCCATTATGAAGACACCGGCTGTACCGAGCGATACGCCCTTAACCGTTATTCTGCCCAGCAGGTATCCGAGAGCCATTGTCACAAAGACAATGAACATGAGATACGCAATGCCGGTAATTGATAAAATTCCTAAACTCAACTTAAGTTACCTCCCGATTGCTCTGTCTGTTTCTTTTTTTGCGGCCGCGGCGCGGACCTTGTCCTCCGCCATTGCGACAGCCGCGGCATTGGCGTAAGCGGTGAGGTCGAAGTCCTCTCCCTCACGCTCCTGAAGATATTCCAGGAATTCCTGACGCGTCACGCGGTCGTAGCCTCCCTCCTGCTGATCGGAGAGAGGATCGATTGCCGAACCGTAAGTCAGGTCAATCATCTTCCTCACGCGGTTGCGGCAGAAAGCGCCCTGACAATAGCCCATTCCGGCCCTTGTGCGGCGTTTTACGCCATCGACTGTAGTCACCTTAATACCGCGTTCAAGTGAATCTTTCACCGTGCCTGCCATAACCTGTTCGCAGCGGCAGATGACCTTGTCCGGATTGTCATAGGGCAGGTCAAGATGCCTGTGGATATAGTCCGCGGGAAGGAGTTCCTCCTTGCGTTCTATAATCGCTTCGCGGTAAGGGTCATATGTCTCATCGGGCACGAGTGCAAGTCCCTCCTCTTCGAGAATCTCAGTGACGAGATCCGCTATTCCGGGAGCGGAAGTGAGGCCGGGCGACTGAATGCCGGCAACATTTATAAAGCCTTTTGTCGCAGTGGGTCCGATGACAAAATCGTCAGTGGACGACACGGACCTGAGACCGCAGAAACTGCGTATGAATTTTGTGGGATCGACATTTGCGTAGGATGAGAGTCCCTGTTTGTAGATATCATAGAGGCGCTCGACATTCGTGCCTTTGGTGACATCCTCGGTATTCTCGTTTATCGCGTCGGGTCCCATAAGAAGATTGTCGTGATAAGTGCTTGTGACAAGTATTCCCTTGCCCATCTTTGTAGGCATGGAGAAGACAACGGTATTGAGCACCTCGCCTGTTCCACGTCCGAAAAGAATGTACTCGCCGGAGCGCGGGTAGATGGTGAATGTGGGCTCGTTTACCATCTGATCTATCTTGTCGGAATAAAGACCGGCGGCATTTACGATGTATCTCGTCGTAAAGTCAAGTCCGCTCGTCTTTACACGAAAGCCCTCATCGAGTTTCTCAATTCCGAGCACTTCGGAATTAAGGAAGAGCTCAGCCCCGTTCTTCACTGCATTTTCCGCAAGGGCTATAGCCATCTCGTAGGGTGAGCAGACTCCTGCGCCCTTGCAGTAAAGGGCATATTTGACATCGGGGTTGATATTGGGCTCGATACTGAGTATCTGATCGTGATTTAAAATCTCGAGATCGGGAAGGCCGTTCTTTTCACCGTTGGCCTTTATGGCCTCGAGAGCCGGAAGATCCTCCTCATTCATCGTGATGACGAGCGAGCCCGTCTCACGGAATCCGAAGTGGAGTTCCTCCTCATACTGCGCGTACTGCCTGCGTCCCTGGTAACAGACGCGGCCCTTGAGCTTTTCGTTTGCCTCGGCATAGCCTCCGTGAACGATTGCGGAGTTCGCTTTGGAAGCGCCCATTGATACATCGTTTTCCTTTTCAACGATGGCAATTTTAAGCTGATAGCGGGAAAGTCTGCGCGCAATTGCAGTGCCGATGACACCGGCACCGATTACCAACACATCGTACATATGGTACCTCCCGCCGCCTACTGCTTGTCAGCTCTGTCGCTCGAGAAACTCGTACGCAGATAGTTTCTGAAGTCCGCTTTGTAATGCGGGAAGAGTTTCGGTGATACGACACCCGTATCAACCCAGGCATCGGCGAGTTCCTTTTCAAACTCGGCGACGTGGTCGATGTTCAGTTTTCCGACATGGTCGATCTCCTTTGCGCGGGCAGCGGCCTGACGGCCTGCCTCACGGCCGAAGACGATGATGTCAAGAAGTGAGTTACCCATCAGTCGGTTGCGGCCGTGGATACCGCCCACAACCTCGCCTGCGGCGTAAAGGTTCGTCGTATTGGCGACCTCGCACTTCTCATTTATCTCAATTCCGCCGTTCTGGTAATGGAGGGTCGGATAGATGAGGATGGGTTCCTTGCGCATGTCGATACCGTATTTGTTGAACATCTTGAACATGCCGGGAATCTTGGAGACTATTGTGCCTTCACCGTGAATCTTTTCTATCATCGGGGTGTCGAGCCATACGGCCTGACCCCCGCCCTGTATGTCGAGACCGAGACCGCGGCTGCACTCACGGATTACAGATGCCGCAGCGACGTCACGGGTCTCAAGGGGATGCATGAATACCTCGCCCTCGGCATTTACGAGTTTCGCGCCGAGGCCGCGGACCTTCTCAGTGACGAGCGCTCCGAGAATCTGCTCGGGATAGGCCGCACCGGTCGGATGATACTGCATGGTGTCCGCGAAGAGAAGCGGTGCGCCGACGCGGTAAGCGAGTACCAGTCCGTCAGCGGTCGCGCCGTGGTGGTTTGAAGTCGGGAAGCCCTGAATATGGAGACGTCCCGAACCGCCGGTGGTGATGATGGTTGTCTTTGCGCGGACCACCTTGAGTTCCTTTGTATTTGTATTTACGAGGATTGCGCCGCCGATGTTTCCTCCCTCGTCACGGACGAGTTCGATAACTGCGGCGTAGTTGAGACAGGGTATGCGGCGGCATCTCGTCTCATCCCTGAGGGTACGCATTATTTCGGCGCCGGTGTAGTCCTTCGCCGCGTGCATACGCTTGCGAGATGTTCCGCCGCCGTGGATGGCAATCATTGTGCCGTCCTCTTCCTTGTCGAATTCTACGCCGAGGTCCGAGAGCCACTTGAAGCATTCGGGAGCCTCGGTGACGAGCTTATAGACAAGCTCTTTCTTGCCGAGATAATGGCCTCCGCCGTAGGCATCAAGGAAGTGCTGAGCCGGCGAGTCGCCAGGCTTCGTCGCACCCTGGATGCCGCCCTCGGCCATCATCGTGTTGGCGTCGCCGAGGCGAAGCTTCGTGGCCATGAGGACGTCGGCCCCGGCCTCATCCGCCTCAATTGCGGCGGCGCAGCCGGCGCCTCCGGCGCCTATAATCAGCACATCGACATCGTAGTCAACATTGTTCAAATCGAGGTCGGACGCGTGAACACGCGCACGGCCCATGAGAGTCTCTGCGAGCTCGGAGTTTACGAACTCCCCTTTGTTTGCGCCCGCACGAAGCTCGGTATACTGGTCCTTGCGGTAGTCCGGATGATAGCCCTGAAGGAGTGTCTCTTTCTCGTCAGCCGTCATTCTTTCAGGCTGAAAAGCGATGTTTTCTTCACGCTTCTCCGCTACTTTTTCAAGGGATAACTGTAAGTATTCGGGATACATGTGAACGCTCCTTATTTCTCTATCTCACGGTTGTTGTAAAGCTCGCGCAGTTCTGCTTCGGACTTCTCTATGAGGGCGTGGACCTCTTCGCAGAGATTTCCGTGCTTAACCTCTTCAACCCGGTTTTCAAGGTGCTCGGACTTGGGAGATATATACCTTCCGTTGATACGTCTCGCAAGCATGGCAACCTCGGGATGTGAAATACCGGCCGGGCAGCGCGAAGCGCAGCAGTTGCACATAATGCAGTTGAATGATTTCTCGGCACAGGCCTTGAAGTCGCCGCGCTGCGCGTCATGGATATAGCCCATGACATCAATACCCTGCGTGCATGTGGCCGTACATGTGTTACAGCTGACACAGGAATAGATTTCGGGATAAAGATGCATGATCATATTTGCCGACGGCTCTATCTCGTCAAGCTTGTAGCTCTGCTTTTCAAGCGGGAAATAAGAGATGGTCGAGATATACATCATATCCTGTACACGGGTTTCGCAGCCGAGACAGTAATGGAGCTGCCTCTCGCCCTTTATGCGGTATACCATGGCACAGGCGCCGCAGAATCCGTGACGGCAGCCTATACCCCTTGTAGGGGCATAGCCGCAATACTCGAGTGCCTTGAGCATTGTCATGTTGTCGGGCACACGGTAGCGTTTGCCGTAAAGGTTTATTGTTATGGTTTTCGGTTCGTTGTTTTCTGACATTTATTTCTCCTTGGCTTACCTGCTCAGATCATCTCTTCCGGATGGAAGACCTCATCGAATTTCTCCGGTGTAAGGAATCCGAGACGTACACAGGCCTCTTTCAGGGAGATATTCTCTTCAAAGGCCAGGTGTGAAGTCTTGGCGGCATTCTCATAACCGATGTAAGGGTTGAGAGCAGTGACAAGCATGAGTGAATTATGAAGATTGTCATGCATCTTTTCCCTGTTTGCGGTGATACCGTATACGCACTTCGTGCGGAATGATACGATTGACTCGGCAAGGAGTCTCGCAGACTGAAGGAAGTTATATGCCATGACGGGCATGAATACGTTGAGTTCGAAGTTGCCCTGGGATGCGCCCATGCCAACCGCAACGTCGTTGCCGATAACCTGAACAGCCACCATGGTAACCTGCTCACACTGTGTGGGATTGACCTTGCCGGGCATGATGGATGAGCCGGGTTCGTTTGCCGGTATGACTATCTCTCCGAGACCTACGCGGGGGCCCGAAGCAAGCCAGCGGATATCGTTTGCGATCTTCATCATATCGCAGGCCATGGCCTTGACGGCACCGTGGGCAACAACAATCTCATCCTTGGAAGTGAGAGCATGGAACTTGTTCTCGGCAGTCACGAATTTCTTGCCTGTGAGTTCGGAAACCTTGTCAGCAACCTTTGTGTCAAAGCCCTTGGGAGCATTAAGTCCGGTACCTACAGCCGTGCCGCCGAGAGCGAGAGCCTTGAGCGGTTCAACGGTGAGTTTCAGGAGCTCAACATCCTTCTCGAGGGATGAGCGCCAGCCGGAAATCTCCTGAGAAAAGCTTATGGGCACGGCGTCCTGAAGATGTGTACGGCCTGATTTTACGATGCCCTCATTCTCCTTCTCGAGGCGCTTGAATTCATCGATGAGGTCGAGCGCTGCGGGAATGAGCTTGTCCTCAACTGCCAGGACAGCGGCGATATGCATTGCCGTCGGGAATGTGTCGTTTGAGGACTGGGACATGTTTACGTCGTCATTGGGATGACAGAGTTTCTCGCCGGCGATGGCGTTTGCTCTGTTTGCGATAACTTCATTTGTGTTCATGTTCGACTGTGTTCCCGATCCGGTCTGCCAGACAACGAGCGGGAAATTGTCGTTGAGTTTTCCTGCGATGACCTCATCACAGGCCTCTGTGATAACCTCAAGTTTTCTGTCGGTCATCTTGGCTGAGTTGAGCTCGTTGTTCGCCATCGCCGCAGCCTTCTTGAGGATACCGAAAGCATGGATTATCTCGCCGGGCATTGTCTCAATGCCGACGCCTATTTCGAAATTTTCATGGGAGCGCTGTGTCTGGGCCGCCCAATATTTGTCTGCGGGCACTTTCATCTCACCGAGTGAGTCGTGCTCAATTCTGTATTCCTGATCTGCCATTTTTGTTTCCTTTCTTATTCAGCGGCTTTTTCAGCAAGCCAGTCAGTTGTATATTTCATGCAGTCCTTTGAGTGCTTTGTAAAAGTGAGGAACATGAAATCATGGAATGTTGCAAGCGGGAATCCGCGGCCGACATAGAGGTCGCCCTTCGCACCCACCTGATCAAGTCTCTTCTTCATCATGTCAGACTGAAGAAGCGTCATAATATCAAACTGTCCCTTGCATACGAGCACGTTGCCGGCCTTCTCGTTTATGTAAGGAATGGGATTGAGCTCGGCATAGAGCGGGCACTCCTTGATATTCTTGTAGCCGGTAAAACGCTGCATCATTACGCGGCCGATCGGAATATGCTCGTAGATTGAGACCTTGTAGATACCGCAGTTGAGTATATAACCCTTCGGAACAAAGGAGGGCTTCTCAACTCCGAGAGCCTCAGCGTATTTGTCGTCGCAGAAGCATGCAGCGACAACGCCTGCCATATGGGAACCGGCAGAGTCACCTGAGACGAAAACTTTGGAGAGGTCGAGATTGTATTTCTCTGCGTTCTCCTCAAGCCATTTCATGGCCTTGAAGTGAGTCTGAATCGGATAGGGCCAGAGCCAGTCCGCGCTGTGCGTCTCTTTCGGGTCAACGCTGTTGAAGAGCGGGTTGGCAATCTTCTCGGGCATACCGTAGTTTATGTTCATTACGAAGAAGCCCGAATCGGCAACCTGAAGACAGTAGCTCGTGCTGTTCGACTTATCGCCGATAATCCAGCCGCCGCCGTGGATGTTGAGAAGTACGGGGTACTTGCCCTCTGCCGAGACCGGATAATGAAGGTCAGCCTTGCAGACCACGGGATTTTCATCACAGAAAGTGATATCGTACTCGTCCTTTACGCCCGGGAACTTTCCGCGCAGGTCGATGAACGGTTTTTTTGCCCAGTTGTCAACGTTGAAGATGAGACCCAGGACTGTGGATTCGATTGACATTGAGATTCCTCCTTTTTTGTTCGTGAAAAAAATAACAAACAAGAGAATTTTACATTATAAACTATTAAAATGTCAAAGGGTAAAAACATGTTTGTACAAGGTCTGCGTTATGCACAAAGGCAACCCGAAAAATGTGTGCAAAATGCCTTAAAAATATATGTTATAATTTAATTTGTGATTATTTTATCCGGAAGGAGTAATGATATGGTTTACGATGTAGCCATCATCGGCGCCGGTGTTGTAGGCACACTCATCGCCAGGGCCTTTTCGAAGTACGACATAAAAGTCGCCCTCATCGAAAAGACCGCTGACGTTGCAATGGGCACCACCAAAGCCAACAGCGGTATCGTTCACGCGGGTTTCGACGCGCAGTCCGGTACAATGAAAGCCAAGCTCAATGTCAGGGGCTGCGCTTTAATGGAGGACCTCTGCAAGGTCCTTTATGTCCCCTACGAGAAGAATGGTTCTCTCGTAGTGGCATTCAATGACAAAGAACTCGAGCATCTGAGAATTCTCTACGATCGCGGCATTACAAACGGTGTTCCTGACATGGAGATTATCGACGCGGCGAAGCTGCGCGAGCTCGAGCCCAATATTTCCGAGGAAGCCAAGGGCGCCCTTTGGGCAAAGAGCGCGGGTATCGTAAGTCCCTACGAGCTCGCAATAGCCGCAGCGGAATGCGCCTGCGGCAACGGCGTTGAACTCTACCGCAATTTCATTGTTGACAAAATAACCTTTGCTGACGGCATATTCACACTCTCGAAACCCTGCGGCTGCAAGGTTGAGGCCAAACTCGTAATCAACGCCGCCGGTCTCGGCGCAGCCGAAATCGCAAAGAAGTTCAACGGCGAGGAATATGAAGTAATCGGACGTCTCGGTGAGTACGGACTTCTTGACCGCTCATGCGCAGACACCTGTTCACACACCATATTCCAGTGCCCGAACGAGATGGGCAAGGGCGTTCTCGTAACCCCCTCCTGCCACCACAACATTCTCGTAGGTCCCTCATCCGTCAATGTTGACGATGTCGACGACATGTCAGTCCGCGTAGGCGCTCTCCGCCAGATTTTCGCTACGGCCCAGAAGTCCGTACCGCAGGTCTCAACACGCGACATGATTACATCTTTCGCCGGCATCCGCGCACACCATGTTGACGATGACTTCATCATCACTCCCGCAAAGGGCAACGATAAATTCATCAACCTCATAGGCATCGAGTCACCCGGACTCGCCTCATCCCCCGCCATCGCGGAGTATGTCGAGGAGATGGTTATAAACACAATCGGAAAACCGGCCGAAAAATCCGGCTGGAACCCGAGCCGCAAGGCTCCCGTCGTATTCCGTGAACTCCCGCCCGAGAAACAGGAAGCTCTCATCGCGGAGAATCCCGCATACGCACGCGTCATCTGCCGCTGCGAAACAATTACCGAGGGCGAGATCAGAGACGCCATAAAGGCTCCCGCAGGCGCAATTGACATAGACGGCGTAAAACGCCGCACACGCGCCGGCATGGGTCGCTGCCAGGGCGGTTTCTGCGGATCAAAGGTACTTGAAATCCTTGCTGAAGAGCTTGGCGTCCCGAAGGAGGACATCAGCAAATTCGGCGGAGACTCAAAAATAATCTACGAAAGGACGAAATAAAATGAGTAAAGTTTTGAATTTTGACCTTGTCGTAGTAGGCGGCGGTCCTGCCGGC
>DBWX01000007.1:7891-60351 GCA_002309175.1 Ruminococcaceae bacterium UBA1227 | reverse complement strand
CAGTGCATTCACACCGGTTTCGGTCTCACATATTTCGGTGAGGAGCTCTCCGGTCCCGAATATGCTCAGCGTTTCATAGACCTCGTCGAGAAGACGAAGATCACAGTAAAGACAGATACCATGGTACTGACCCTCACAAAGGACAATCAGGTAATCTGCTCAAACCGCGATGACGGTATCTACACCATCAACGCAAAGGCAATCATCCTTGCCATGGGCTGCCGCGAGCGTCCCCGCGGAGCACTCGACATCGCCGGTTCACGTCCGGCGGGCGTAATGAGTGCCGGTGCCGCCCAGAAATACGTAAACATAGACGGCTATATGCCCGGTCATAAAGTAGTAATCCTCGGCTCAGGCGACATCGGCCTTATCATGGCCCGCCGCATGACCCTCGAGGGTGCGAAGGTCGAGTGCGTATGTGAAGTAATGCCTTACTCAGGCGGTCTTCAGAGGAACATCGTTCAGTGTCTTGAAGACTTCAACATTCCCCTCTACCTCTCCTGCACAGTCATCCAGGTTCACGGCAAAGACCGCGTAACAGGTGTTACGATAGCGAACGTCGATGACAAGATGCTTCCGATTCCGGGTACAGAGCGTTACATTGAGTGTGACACACTCATGCTCTCCGTCGGACTTATCCCCGAGAACGAACTCTCACAGCAGATCGGCCTTGAGATGGACCCCGTAACCCGCGGCCCCAAGGTAAACGAGATGCGCGAGACCTCGCACAAGGGCGTATTCGCCTGCGGCAACGTTCTCCAGGTACACGACCTTGTCGACTTCGTCACACAGGAGTCCCAGATAGCCGGTAAGGGCGCCGCTCAGTTCATCAAGGGCGAACCCGAGCCCGAGTACGTATACTGCAAGGGCATCAACGGCGTACGTTACACTGTTCCCCAGCGCATCAACAAGAACAATGCCGAAGAGGTTAAAATCTACTTCCGCGTCGCCAATGTCTATAAGGACAAGCGCGTTGTTGTAACATGCAATGGCAAGGAACTCTGGAACCGCAAGAAGATCAAACTCGCTCCCGGCGAAATGGAAAATGTCTTCATCAAACCCGAAGACCTGAAGGAAATGAATGCCGGCGACGAGATCATCGTATCAATCGAGGAGGCGTAAATCATGGCAGTAAGAGATATTATCTGTGTAGCTTGTCCCCGCGGTTGTCCGATAAAGGTTACTCTCGACGACGCAGGAAACATCACAAACATTGAAGGTTTCACCTGCAAACGCGGTGAGGAATATGCACGTGCGGAAGTCACACATCCCGAGCGCTCACTCACCTCAACAGTCAAGGTCATAGGCGGCTCGGCTTATGTCGTACCCGTCAAGTCCTCCACCGCCATTCCGAAGGAGCTGCTCTTTGACGCAATGAAAGAGGTCAACAAGGCCTCAATCAATGCTCCCGTACATATCGGCGATGTAGTTATAAAAGACCTTCTCGGCACAGGCGCAGACATTGTTGCCACCAACGAGATCGACTGATAAAAAACCAAAAACCGCTGCTTTTCGCAGCGGTTTTTTTATGCATTTTAATTGACCTGAAATACATATAATAGTATAATTAATATATATGCGCCACAATATCTTGTATTTTGATTGAAGGGAGGTGCGGCCTTGTTCAGAAGTGAGAGTCAGTCCAACAGACTGGTCAACTTAATCGGCATAATACTCATTTTGCTGGCGCTTGTAATTGCATATATGGGTAAGGTCGTGAACATAGAAAAAATTACCGCACCTTTTGAAAGCGCGCTCTCCGGCACCGCCGTCGGCGACTGGATTGATGAAGCAAAGCAGCGCGAGCTGGAACGAAGGCTTGAACAGTCCGACAACCCGGCGCAGGACCTTGCAAACTTCATAAAATCCCAGCCGGGTCTCTCAAAGGCTCAGGAGCAATACATCAGATATCAGGGCTTTATCGAAAAATTCGAAAACTCAGTCGCGGAGATTCCGAACCGCTTTGTGATTATACTATGCCTTTTGCTTCTCTTTGCCATAAAGGCGCTCGTGGTCTTAATCCCCGCTTCGTTCACCTGTCTTGTCACGGCACTCATCTTCCCCTTCCCTGTCGCAGTACTTATAAACATGGGCGGCTATGCCATAATGTTCCTGATAAAGTATTTCTGGGGCAAGCATGTCGGTGAAGGCAACATCTCAAAACTTGTAAAGCACTCAAAGACCCTCTGGAAATATGTCCAGGACGAGGAAAACGGCAACGGTAACGGCAATCCCCTGGTCCTCTTCATTCTGAGGCTCGTGCCCACGGTTCCGCTCAATCCGATAAGCTCAATGTACGGTAAGATGGGTTATGACCTCTGGAAGTACATGCTGCTTTCACTGCTCGGCATATCACTTCGTGTGGTATCCGTCACATCGCTCGGCAGCAATGTCGGAAACCCCTTCTCCTCAGCATTCATTATCCCGCTTATAGTAATCCTCTTCATCTCCGGCTTCAGCATGATTGTCTTCTCCTTCGTCCTTTCGAGACGTGAAAAGAAAGATGCACTTGAAGAAGCGAGGAATGCAGCTGCCGAAAAGATTGAAAAGGACCTGAAAAAAGAAAGCCCGACCATCTCCGGCAAGGCCAGGGAACTGGCGGACAAAGTGAAGGACAAAACAATAGAACAATAAAAACGGGTACCGGAAAGGCACCCGTTTTTTATATCAGCAAAGTTTTATGAACTCATCGAAATACTTCTCCATACAGTCAAAGAAAATCTCAATCAGTTTGCGGTCGGAGGCATCTCCGCGCTCACAGATACAGAGTGTCATCTCGCCGTTTAAAGATGTTGCCGACATGAGCGCAAAAGGCTTGTACTTGACCGCGCCGGTCATGAAACCGTCAACCGGTGCATTGCCGCAGAGAGAGAGTTTTTCGGTATTCAGCACTCCTATGTTGCTGATGGACAGCAAGGGGTTTGAGTAGCCTATCTTAATGATATTTTCAGATGCCAGGTATGGCATTATGTTGTAGGCCAGCTTTAAAAGAGGAAGTCCGTACAGGCCCATATACCTGTCATCCTTGTTCTTCCTGGCTGATATTCTGGCAAACTCTATGCTCTCCTTTATGTCGCGCCCCCTGCCCGGAATCGAGCACGGCATATAGGCCGTGTGGTTCGTATAGCCGAGGTCGGAGACATCGTTTATATAACGCCGCAGGTCAATTGCACAGGAGACAACTATCTCCTCTGACTTGTCGAAGTCGGTGACGTCATAGAGCGAATGCAGGAAGGTTCCCACCAGGACATCATTGACCGTAGCATCAATTTTTTTAGCTGCGGCGTAGAGGTCCGCGAAACGCTCTTTGGAGATTTTGCGTTTTACAATAAAGGACTTGTCAGCGGGAGAATCCGGCGAGAACGGGAAGCCGTGCTTATCCCTGTTCGAGACGTTTTTATAAAGGCGTTTCGCCATCCTTTTCTCGGTCGGCGTGAGGTCGGAATAGACCTTCTCAAACGAACGTGAGCCCTGTCTGACTAAGCCTACCGGGCTTCTGCCTTCATCGACGAGATTTGTATAGCCCTCACAAAACGACGCGAGAAAAGACTTTAAGTCGCCGCCGTCCATACACATGTGATTCTCGATAATACACAGTGTGGACCTGCCGTCCTTGTTTATCAGGGCAAACTTTATCTGTACGTTGCTCTGCGGCGGCAGATACTGCATTATGAAGCTTTCTGTCGCCTCTTCGAGGTCATCGGGTTCATCGATAATCTCAAAGACATCCTCTATCGTGTAGTCCTTCTCCTCCCAGTAGGGGTCACTCGCGTTGAACACGAAGCTTGAGTGAAGAATCGGAATACGCTCAATAAAGCAGATGATGGTGTTCTTCAGGGCCTCACTGTCTATGAGGTAATCATAGGTCAAAACGACATGCACCATACGATCATTGTAATCCCTGAACATGTAGTGCATCTTGTCCCAGAGTTCGGCGCTGTGCTTATCTCTTTTTGCCATCACTTCGCCTCCTCTTTTGTATCAAGGAGCTCATAGGCCCGCACTTCCCTGACATGCTTTGAGACCCGGTATTTCCTGTTGTAGGCAATCAGGAAAACGCCTATCGCCAGAGCGATTGCGGCTATGATTATAAGCCAGCCTATACGCCACGGCACGAGTCCGGCAAAGCCGACCGTGAGATAGACGAATGCGCCGCAAAGCGGCAGACTTATTACGGTATGAGCCACTGCGTGTCTGTAGTTCATAATCCAAGGGACGACTGCATCGAAGAAAGCTATAATCGACAGAGCAATTGTCATTATGATTATGCTGTACTCCATCCTGAAGACAATTTCAAATATCAGCCATACGAAAACCGCGACCAGAGCCGTTGATATCATCAGCGCATAATGGACCGGGACGAAACGTCTGCCTCCGTAATGGAACCTGTTGGGCATAAGAAAAAGGAAAATGACAAAGAAAAGGATTCCCGCAACAGGTATGAGCCAGGAGTGCTCAAAGTCCTCATTGATGTACTCATCGAGGAAGAAAATCATGCCGACAATCATGAAGTAGATGACCGCCAGCAGGACCTTCGCAATCATTGCGCGGCGCTCAGCCTTGTTCTTCTCGTCCCGCTTGATTTTTGACAGGAATTCATTTTTGATATCCATGTTCTCGCTGACAATGAGGTCCTGGATAATATGGTCGTCAGAGAGCCCCCTCCTGCGCAGCAAAGTCTCACGGTCACGCATGGCCGCTTTCTTTTCCAGTTTGAACTTATTTAAGGCGGGCAGGAGCGATATATCGTTCTCGAACTCAGCGAGTCCCACGTCTACGATTTCGGTATAATCCTTCAAGGGAATCTTCCTTTCTCTTTTCTGATCAGATTATATCATACAGTTAAGACTATTGACAAATGTCCGGTTTTGTAGGACAATTGTCTTGTAAATGAACATGTTCACATAGAGAGGTATACTATGGACGATCTCAAAGAATATGAGGGCTTTACCGTAAAGCTTGCGCTTGTCGATGCCCTCCCCGTTATCTTCTTTTCACTCAGCCTTATCCTTATAGCCACGGCACTTTCAGGCTCAGGTCTCACCTTCTGGGTGGTTCTCATCGGTGCCATTCTCATCGCTCTCTCCGGCCTTTGCAAGGTCCTCTGGAAACTCCTCCTGGGTCTCAAAGTCGGCGATGTAAAAATCCTCAACAAGATATTTGTCCCCTTCATGGCCGGAGGATTCATGATTACCCTTATCGGTGTGCTCATAGGCACATTCACCAAGGTCATAAAATGGGGAGCCGTAATACACGCGATGGTCTCTCTCCCCTCGCTCATCTTCTTCATCCTGGGCTTTTGCGGTATGTTTGTCATGGGCTATGTGAAGTCCACAAACAAGCGTGAGGAGTTCAACAAGGACGCGAAGAAAAACTGGATTGCCCAGTTTGTGAACGCGTTTGCACAGTGCATGATTTTCCTCGGTATCCTCTTTGCCACGCGTGGCTGAAAACAAAAAATCAAAGGCGCCGCAGAAGCGGCGCCTTTTGTTTTATCTGACAAACGTGTAGCTTAAAGCCGCAAGCAGAAGTCCCGTGAAATAGGTACCGCTGTTGAGCCTTAAAATAGCCTTGCTCTTTAAGTACTTGAACTTGTGGAGAGCAATGAAATAGTCGGAAATCATGAAGAGAATCAATCCGCAGCAGAGAAGGAAGTTCGTAGGTGCGGGTTTGAGAAGGAACAGTCCCGCCACAGCCAGTGTTCCGTGAAGGGATACCGTCAGGATGTAAAACGGGAAGACATACTTCATGACGGGCTTTGACTTGTGCAGGAACCAGTCCGTAAACCAGAGGTAAAGGAAGATGCCGTAAGGCACTGCCAGTATCAGCAGAAACCACCAGTAGTCTGCAAACGTGAGACCCTGCGCATAGAAAAACAGGTTCATGAAGACAAAGAGTATCATATTTCCTATCGCAAAGGAAATTCCTCCCTTTGTGAAACTCCAGAGGAGCCATACATCGCCTATGAAACAGAACACCATGCCGATGAAGCAGATTGTGAAAAGTCCGCCCCAGAGGTGAAGCCTGAACATCTCCACGAAAGCATAGAGAATGAACATTGATGCGAGAATGATTTTGTTGACCTTTCTGCGGTTGTGATTGCCGGAGGTCTCCGAGAAGAAATAGGCAACCATGACACCGAGATAAGCGAATATGAAGATGATAGTTAATACGGGCATATTTACCTCACTTTTCTATGCTCTTTCAAAGAACTTAATCATTTTCTCAATTGCTTTTACCGAATCGGCCGAATCAGGATAAAGCACCTGATAGACATGGCCCAGCGAGAGTTTTCTCCTGTAATGAATGGAAGTCTTTACATTTCTCTCCCGAAGAACTTTGTAAGCCTTCTTTGAAGGTCCCCTCGCTATAAAGTCGCCGAGGCTCGTAAACACTATGGTCGGAGGGTATTTACCCCTTGCCGCTCTGACCGTCTTCTCAAAGTCAGTATATTTTGCCCAGTCCTTCCTTCTGTAGTTCTTACCGAGGACATGAGGTATGTAAAAACGCATACCCCCTTTGGGTTTAAGAAAGGCTACGGGCGAGACAAGTCCCACTGCCTTTATATTGAGGTTCGGTTTCGGCAGATTGCCGTAAGCCCTTCTCATGTTGTCCGAGAGGCAGGCCGCGGCGACGAAGGCCGCAAGCTGTCCTCCTGCGGAGTCACCCGTCAGGAAAACACGCCTCTTGTCGGCGGGATATTTTGCAAGATTGCGGCCTATAAAGTTGAGAGCGACCATACAATCCGCAAGCTGCGCGTCGTTCCTGACCTCGGGAACGAGTCTGTAACTTATGTTGAAGACGCAGAAACCGCGCTGAGCCAGGTGGAGACAGTAGTTCTTGTTGAGCTCCTTGTCACCGTAGAACCATCCGCCTCCGTGAATGTCGATTATCACCGGAAGCTTTGCGCCCTTTTTCGTATCCTGCGGATAGTAGACATCAAGTTTATGATACTCATGTCCGTCATCGATGTAAGGGATGTCGCAAATCTCCGTGAGGTCGGTCGGATAGGTCTGTTTTGAGAGCCTGTCAGCGTCCATTTTCCGGTCAAGTTCCCAGAAACTCTGAATCAGTCTTTGGGGTATTACCATAAGAATTCCTCCCCGTTTTATACGAAAAAATTTTACCATAATTTGCCTTGATATTCAATCTCTATGAGAATATACTATAAAGCATAATTCTTAAAGGAAGTGACACTATGGACGGACTTCGCCTTCCGGCTGATTATCGGTCAAAACTCTCTCTGAAAGAGACCCAGAGAGCAATCAAGCTCACAAAGGACACCTTTCAGGGTAATCTTGCGCGCGCCCTGAACCTTGACCGCGTAACCGCGCCCATCATCGTAAAGAGCGGTTGCGGCATAAACGATGACTTAAACGGCGTCGAGCGCAAGGTATCGTTTGACATGGGTACCGTCGGCGGCACGGCCGAAGTTGTCCAGTCACTCGCAAAATGGAAGCGCATGGCCCTCCTCCGCTACGGCTATCAGCCCGGCGAAGGCATCTACACCGATATGTCGGCCATCCGCCGTGACGACCTCTGTGACAGCACCCACAGTATCTATGTTGACCAGTGGGACTGGGAGCGCGTCATCAATGCATCGAACAGGGATGTCGAATTCCTCAAAGGTGTTGTGCGCCTCATCGTAAATGCCCTCGCTGACACGAAGGACAAGGTAAACCTCCTTTATCCCCAGCTCTCGCATTTCATGGAGCGTGAAGTTTTCTTCATCACCACGCAGGAACTCCTCGACATGTATCCGGACCTCTCCGCAAAGGAGCGCGAGGACGCAATCGCAAAGGAGCATAAAACTGTCTTCCTCATGCAGATAGGCGACGTACTTTCAAACGGCGAAAAGCACGACGGACGAGCCCCCGACTATGACGACTGGGCCTTAAACGGCGATATTCTCGTATGGAATGAGATTATCGGTTCCTCCTTCGAGCTCTCATCAATGGGCATACGTGTCGATGCGGAGTCTCTGAAGTCACAACTTAAGAAGGCCGACGCCGAGGACAGACTTCAGTATGAGTACCATCAGAAAATCATCGACGACACCCTTCCGCTCACAATCGGCGGCGGCATAGGCCAGTCACGCATGTGCATGTTCATGCTCGAGAAAGCCCATATCGGTGAAGTTCAGGTCTCCGTATGGCCCGATGAAATGATTAAAACCTGCGCGGAGCACGGCATTACCCTGCTCTGATCACTTAAAAAGGACGTCTTGATTTGAGTTACGAAAACTATGAGGCCTTCGGCATAAGCCGCAAGGTCGCGGACCTCTCCGAGGAGATATGCTCCTCGCTGGCTGACCGCTTTGCGGCGGCCGACAAGGTCGCCGAGCAGTGCCAGATGAAGGTGCTCGGCGCCATGCAGAAGAATAAGGTCTCGGCCGCCTGCTTTGCCGGAACCACGGGTTACGGCCACGACGACCTCGGCCGCGACACGCTTGAGAAAGTCTATGCGGACGTGTTTCACACGGACGCGGCTTTGGTGCGCGGACAGATAACCTGCGGTACGCATGCCCTTGCCGTGGCCCTCATGGCAAATCTCCTCCCGGGCGACGAGATGCTCTGCCCTGCCGGTAAGCCCTATGACACCCTCGAAGAGGTCATAGGAATCAGGGACTGCCCCGGCTCCCTCAAAGAGTACGGCGTAACCTACAGGCAGGTGGACCTCCTCCCCGACTGCTCGTTCGACTTCGACGGCATTAAAGCCGCGATAAACGAAAAGACAAAACTCGTGGAGATCCAGCGCTCAAAAGGCTACGACATGCGTCCCACCTTCTCCGTCGCACAGATAGGAGAACTCATTAAGTTCATCAAAGAAATAAAGCCCGACATTATAGTCATGGTCGACAACTGCTACGGCGAGTTTGTCGAACTGCATGAGCCCTCGGATGTCGGAGCGGACCTGACGGTCGGCTCCCTCATAAAGAACCCCGGCGGCGGTCTCGCCCCCATCGGAGGTTATATCTGCGGACGCAAAGACCTCATAGAGCGCTGCGCCTATCGCCTCACGGCGCCGGGCATCGGCAGCGACGTGGGCGCGAGCCTCATGCTCAACACCCAGCTCTACCAGGGTCTCTTCCTCGCGCCGACAGTAGTCGCTGCCGCAGTAAAAGGTGCCGTCTTTGCCGCTGCGCTCTATGAGAGACTCGGTTTCACGGTTGTTCCGAAATCCGACGAGGAGCGTTATGACATCATTCAGTCAATAGAACTCGGCTCAAAGGAACGCCTCGTCGCTTTCTGCAGAGGCATTCAGCTCGCGGCGCCCGTCGACAGTTATGTCACACCCGTGCCCTCGCCCCTTCCGGGCTACGGCGACGAGGTCATAATGGCCGCCGGCGCATTCGTACAGGGCTCCTCAATAGAACTCTCGGCAGACGGTCCCATAAGACCGCCCTTTGCCGTATTCTTCCAGGGAGGTCTCACCTTCCCTCACATCAAGCTCGGCATTATGAAGTCCCTCCAGGAACTGATTAATGACGGCCTTCTGGAGTTATAATCATGTGGCTTTTCTTCACGCTTGCAACCACCCTGTTCTGGAGTCTCGCAGAGCTCTTCTACAAAAAAGGTGCCCGTCCCGATGAGCCGTATGCCCATCTGAAGACGAGTGTAATTGTCGGTGCGGTCTTCGGACTCCACGCCTGCTTCGTTCTGCTGACACAGGATATCGGTTACAATCCCGTAAATATAATCCGGTACTTCCCCGTATCGTTCTGTTATATCCTCTCCATGACGCTTTCCTACTTCGGAATGCGTTTCATTGAGGAATCCATCTCGGACCCCATAGAGAACACCTCAGGCGCTCTCTGCGCCCTCCTCGCCGCAATCTTCCTGCACGAGCACATATCCCTGCCTTCGGCCATTGCGATTATTGTAATTGTAATCGGTATTCTGGGCGTAGGATTCCTGGACAACAGCGGCGACACCGACAGGAAGAAGAAGCTCGGAAAGAAGCTGGCGATTGTTGCCTTAGGCATGCCTTTCTGCTATGCGATTTTAGATGCTGTCGGAAGCTTCCTCGACATCTTCTACCTCGACGATGTCGGCAGGTCTCCCCTCATCAGCATAACCGAGGACACCATCGAGAATGTTGCAAACACCTCTTATGAGCTCACATTCGCTTTCATAGGCCTCTGCCTCTTCATCTTCATGAAGGCAAAGGGTGTGAAGATGGACATGCCGAAACAGAAAGACAAGGGGGTTGCCGCAATCTGCGAGACGGCAGGACAGTTCACCTATGTCTTCGCCATGAGTGACAACGGAGCAATAGCCGCCCCTATCATCTCATCCGTTGCGGTTTTCTCGGTAATCCTTTCACGCATATTCCTGAAAGAGAAACTCACAAAGAAACAATACTTCTTCATATTCCTCGTACTGGCCGGCATACTGACGCTGGCGGTAATCGAAGGCGATTAAATGAAAATGTAAAAGCCGAAGGGTTATCCCTTCGGCTTTTTTTATAACTCGTTTTCAAGTCTTTCCAGATAAAGTTCAAGGTAGTCCTTTATTTTGTTCATCTCTGCGATGTATTTCTCGGTATCACGCTGGAGCCACGGATCGGGCACTGCGGCGTACCTGCCTGTGGCGGGCNNGGCGTCCCTGCCTGTGGCGGCCTCCGAAAGTGTTATGAACTTCCTGCGCCACTTCGGATTTAAGATCAGGTATTTGTGAGACTTTGTCATTCCCACAATCACATCTGCCTCGTCAAAGAGCTTCCGGTCCGCCTTTCTGTACATAAAGCCGGGCACGTGTGCCTCGGCAGCAGACCTGTCAAAGCCCTCGCGCACGAGGGCCTCCACCGTCAGTGGGTCAATGCTCGTGCCCGGTGTCATGACGGCGGAAGAACGCGTCACCTCGACCTTGTCGCGAAGGGACGGACTGCTCTGAACCATTTTGCGAAACATATACTCACAGTACGGACTGCGGCACATGTTCTGAGAACATACAAAGAGAATTTTCATAGTTTTAACCGTTGAGTGCTGCAAATGCCTTCTTGTTGTTTTTGTAGAGAGTCTTGAATACTTCGAAGTTCTTGTCGTACACCGGCTTGACAGACGGATCCGGCTCGAAGGTCTTGGCCGCAGGTATGAAGTCCCTGACGGCGTCAAGGCTGTCTATGGCGCCTATGCCGACACCGATTATGGCGGCGGCTCCTACGGCTCCGACGTTCTGCGGATTGGCAACGGTCTCGACACGCTTGCCGAGTACGTCTGCCAGTATCTGGCAGGTGACGTCGGAGAGCGCGCCGCCGCCGACAAACCTTATGGTGTCGGAGACCTGTACCTTCTTCGCCTGCTGCTCGTACATCCAGCGGTTCTGGAAGCATACGCCCTCGATTACGGCACGGAGCATGTCGCGTTTGCCGTTCTCGAGATTTATATTGAAGAACATGCCTGCGGCATTCGGGTCCTCAAACGGACANNGGACAGCGGTTGCCGTGCAGCCAGGGTGTGAAGAGTACACCGTTTGAGCCTGCGGGTGTGTCCTTTATAACCTTTGAAAGATAATCGTAAAGGCTTGTGTAAGCCTCCTCGAAATTCTCGGGGCACTGGGTGACATCTCTTTTATCAAGATAGATGTCTATCTCGTCAAGAGCCAGGTGGTTCTTGACCCACTCAAGGCACTTGCCTGAGGTCTCATGCTCGGCGAAGTAATTGTAACGTCCGGACTCGGCTCCCACTATCGCGGCAATCATGGCTCCCGTATCGACGGTCTGCTTTTCGACCACCGTCGATACCCAGCCGGATGTGCCGGAATAGATGTGGGTGTCGCCGGGACGTACCGCGCCTGCGCCTACGCCGATGAGCGTGGCGTCACCGCCTCCGCCGAATACCGGCGTGCCCTCGGGGAGGCCGAGCTCATCGGCCGCCTCTTTCGTGAGTCCGCCTACAACTTCCGTGCAGGGAACTATCTCAGCGAGGTGGTCGGGATTTACATCGACAAGCTTACAGACCGTTTTGCTCCATCCCTCATGGCCTTTTCTTGTGTCGTAGAGGAGCTGACCGAAAGCTGAGTCGGGCGTCATTACTATTCTGCCGGTCATCTTCGCGATGATTGATTCCTTTACATCCACAATCTTGTAAAGTTTACTGAAGTTTTCAGGCTCATGTGCCTCTATCCATTTATACTTCCATATGGGGTCCTTTACGGAGCAGGATACCGCACCCGTATAGTAGAGATAAGGAAGGAGTTTGAAGACATTCGCACCGGCAATCTGGATGCCGTTTGCAATGCCCTTCTTTATCTCCTCTTTCGCACGCTGATCCATATAGGACATGGGACGGCGGATGACATTGCCGTCCCTGTCGAGAGCGACAAGTCCCTGCATCTGTGAGCAGAAGGATATACCCTCTGTCTTCACATCGGGATTCCTCTCCATTATTTCCTTCGTGGTGTGTACCATTGCCTCCCACCACTCATTGAAATCCTGCTCGACACCGCCGTTTTCAACCATATAAAGGCCGTAACCGTGTGAAGCGGCATCCTTTAAAACTATGGTTTTGTCAATCTCGAAAAGACAGGTCTTAAGACCGGTTGTGCCTACATCGTACGCAATAACATATTTACCCATTAAAAGTCCCCCGCTTTCAACGTTCAAGTCGTTTTACATCGGCATGTTCAAAGGTGAAAGCCGATTCAAGAAATTTCAGAAGTTCCTTCACCATGCGCTCGTCATCATCGAAGATGTCCTCACCGCAGAAGAGTTTGAGTCTCTCCCTGTAATAGTCGCATGTGTAGGAGAACTGAAGTGTCATAAGCAGTGTGTCAAAGAAGAACGCGAACATCGCCGTATCACAGTCGGAGCGGATGTCTCCGCTCTTTCTTGCGGCCTCGATAAAGTTCCTGTATGTCGTAGCGGACAGGCCTTCGACCTTGGCCGCAAGTTCCTCAGCGCCGTCGTTTCCGGAGATTCTGGTAATCTCATTGTAGAGCTTTACGTATTTTGAGTCGGCTCCGGACGTCGCCTGTATTGCCCGGATGAGTTTCTCGGCGCGAACCAGGAGCTTGTCGTCGGAGTTTACGACTCCGTCTATTATCTCCTCCAGCGTCTTGGTAGCCTCCTCAACGCAGGTAATAAAGAAGTCCTCCTTGGTCTCGAAGTACTTGTAAAGAAGTCCCACCGAGACTCCGGCCTTCTTCGCGATTACGTTGATATTGGCTTTTTCCAGGCCGAGTTTTGAGAATTCGTCAATTCCGGCAGTCAGCACTGCATTCCGATACTCAGGTTTTGCCCTGTCAAAAGCCTCCTTATGATACACGCGTTCTCCCATATCATTCCTCCGTGAGTAGTTGCTCACTATAACTAAATTGTAGCAACAAAATTTGTAAATTTCAATAAGCAGTTGCCCCTTTATTTTCGCGCGCCCGCGTAGTATAATTTTATTGTAAGAATTGTGAGCCGCTGCTCACACCACTATTTTAAGCGGAGGTAAATATATGAAAACAGGATTTGCAATCACTGAGTATCCGGACGCCATAGCAATAAACAAGGAACTTGATGAACTCATCAAGATGCCGGTTTACTCAATAAACAGAAATGCCCTCAAGAAGTATGAGGAGGAGTATTTTGAGAAGAAGTGTGCAAAGTCAAAGGCCATGATTACGGAAGCGCGTGATGTAATCCCCGGCGGAGTTCAGCACAACCTCGCTTTCAACCACCCCTTCCCCATCGTTATGACGAAGGCCGAAGGCGCCTATCTCTACGACATTGACGGAAACAGGTATTACGACCTTCTCCAGGCAGGCGGTCCCACAATCCTCGGCTCAAACGATCCGGTAGTCAAGGAAGCCGTCATGGACCTCCTCAACACCTGCGGTCCTTCTACAGGTCTCTTCCACGAGTACGAGATGAAACTCGCGAAGAAGATCTCCGAGTGCGTACCTTCAGTCGAGATGTTCCGTATGCTCGGTTCGGGCACTGAGGCCTGCATGTGCGCAGAGCGTGTTGCACGTCTCGCCACAGGTCACAAAAACATCCTCAAGATGGGCGGCGCTTACCACGGCTGGTCTGACATGCTCGCATGGGACATGCGTGTTCCTGGCACAATGAACCTCCAGTCAAAGGGCGTTCCGCTCTATGCGTTCCTTCACACACAGGGCTTCTTCCCCGGCGACCTTGAAGACCTCGAGAAGAAACTCAAGATGAATGAAAAATTCGGCGGCACAGCCGGCGTATTCATAGAGCCCATCGGCCCCGAATCTGCGACACGTCCCGTAACGAAAGAGTTCGTAAAGGGCGTTGAGGCTCTCTGTCACAAGTACGGCGCCCTCCTCATCTGTGATGAGGTCGTATCGGGCTTCCGTATCGGTCTCTCCGGTGCACAGGGTTACTACGGTATCGATCCCGACCTCACCATCTTCGGCAAGGTTATCGCGGGCGGTTATCCGGGTGCCGGCGGTATCGGCGGACACAAGGACGTAATGAAGCACCTCGGTGCAGGCCTTGACGCTTCAGGCAAGAAGGTCAAGAAGGCCATGTGCGGCGGCACACTCGCTGCCACTCCCATCTCCTGCGTAGCCGGTTACACCGCTATCTGCGAGATTGAGAAGAGAAATGCCTGCGAGAAGGCCGGCAAGATGGGCGACCGTCTCATCAAGGGCATTCAGGACAGCATAAAGAAGTACAACCTCCCCTTCGTCGCATTCAACGTAGGTTCCGTATGTCACCTCGACACAGTCGGTACAATGCAGTTTGCGATTGACAAGAAGAAGATCTGGGAAGTTCCCAAGATTCTCGAACAGACCGGCATCCGCCAGGTAGAGATGCAGAACATGGGCGCAGCCTACATGGCAGAGGGTATCGTTACTCTCGCAGGCTCCCGTCTCTACACATCTGCCGCATATGACGAGAAGATGATTGACGATGTAATCTCCCGCTTTGACAAGGTTCTTTCCCAGTGCGAACTCATACCCACTCCGGCCAAGAAATAAGAGGTGTCAAAAATGGCATATGAAATAAACGAAGCTAAAGCTCTCGTCGTACAGGCAGGCAAGGAACTTGTGGAGTCAGGTCTCATCGCCCGTACCTGGGGCAATGTATCGGCCCGTATCTCCGACACACAGTTTGTCATTACACCCAGCGGCAGAGCTTATGAGACTCTCACACCGGACGAAATCGTAGTCGTCAATATCGCCGACTGCGAGTATGAAGGTGACATCAAACCTTCATCGGAGAAAGGCGTGCATGCTGACGCCTACCGCCTCCGTCCGGACGTGGACTTTGTAATTCACACTCACCAGGTCAACGCCTCCGCCCTCTCTCCTACGGGCAGGGAGCTGACTGACCTGCTCGACAAGGCCTCGAAGGTTCTCGGCCCCAAGGTCCCCGTTGCGGACTACGGTATGCCGTCAACCGACAAACTCAGAAAGGCAGTTGCAGCGACAGTTGAGGCCAACCCTCAGTGCAAGGCCGTAATAATGAAGCACCATGGCGCACTCTGCCTCGGCGCAGACTATGACGAGGCCTTCAAAGTCGCAGAGACCCTTGAGGAGGCCTGCAACCGCGAAATAGGCAAGGCCGTTGCCAAGGTGACCGGTAACAACCTCGGCGGCGCAAAACTGAACAAGGCCTTTGAGAGCCGCTTTGCGAAGACCGACAAAAAACCCGAGGACCTCGGCTCGAGCAAAATGCTTACCTCGAAAGTTTTCGAGCTTACAATGAGCAACGGAAAGTCCTACATCTGCGACAAAGCGACGGGCAAAGCAGTATCCGGCATAGCACCCCGTGCTGCTGAAATTCATGCCGCAATTTACCAAAACTCAGATGTCACATTCATAGAGCAGCACGCTGCCCCCGATGTCCTCGCTCTCTCAAGAGCAGGCGAAGACATGCATCCGCACCTTGATGACTTCGCCCAGATTGCAGGCACAAAGGTATTCTGCAAAAATTGGGAGAAGACAAGTTACAGAACGGATGCCCGTGAAATCGGTGAAGCCATGAAGAAGGCAAACGCGGTCCTTGTAAAAGGCCACGGTGCCCTCTGCTCAGGCAATTCGCTCTTTGATGTCGAAGGCGTAAAGAAGGTGCTCGAGAAGGAGTGCAGAGCCGAAATGTACTGCAGACTCACCAAGAACACCTCACCTCTCTCCCCGATTGACACGCATATCATGCGCCTCATCTATCAGATGAAATACTCAAAACAGGCGAGCAAATAAGAACGATAAAAAAACTCCCGCTGAAAACTCAGCGGGAGTTTTTATTTTACTCAGTATTCAAGGCCCTTCTCATCAAAGAGGTAGAGCGATTCAAGCAGTGTCGAGAGGCCGGCCTTGATGGTTTTGGGGTCAAGGTTGTCGGCCGTGTCGAGGCGCGTGTGATAGTAGCGCGCGGGCGTGGGGTCCATTGCTGCAAGGCAGCAGGCTTTTATACCGCCCTGCGCAAGCGCCGCAGCGTCGGACGAGCCGAAAAATACATTGGCGTAAGGCAGGTCAAGGCCGGCATTCTTTGAAGCCTCTTTTACGAGACCCGCGACCTTGGGGTCGAGTTTAACCGTGCCGGACATGTCCTTGTTGTAGACACCCATGAAATCGTAGTCACGGAGTGTGTCCGTGCAAATGCAGATGGTCTCGATGTCCTCCTTTGCAAACTCGTCGGCATGGAGCTTCGCGAAAGCCTTCGCGCCGCGAAGTCCGGCCTCCTCGCAGCCGGTGGACATACACACAACCTCGGTGTTTTCAAAACGGATGTCGTTGTCCTTTAAAAACTGCATTACGGCCATCGAGCCGAAAACACCTGTCAGGTTGTCGTTTGCACCGGGAACCACGAGTTTCCAGTTTACAAACCTCGTTATCAGTACCATCTCGGGTATGGTGATAAAGAGGAATATGAGTGCAATTACTTTCAGCACACCTGTCGTGCAGAGACCGCAGAGCAGGAGAATCGCTATGATGAGGTCCGCGACAAGGCAGACAATACCGATGGCGATTATGGTCGTCAGGAGACGGCCTCCGCCGAGGTATGTGTAGCGCCACTCATATGCGGAGTCAATATGACCGGAGAAGACTATTCTTCTCTTTGTCTCACCCGCTGCCCTGCGCGTGCAGATTACATTGCTTGATTCACGCTCGGGAAACAGAGGGTCCAAAAATTCCTTATAGAACAGGAACTCTCCGAGAATACACGCAACTGAGACAAGCGTGAAGAGCAGTCCGACCCATACGGCCGCAAGGCCTTTGGGACCGAAGTCTCCGAAGATTGCGAGGATCATGGATATTGCGGCAAGGAACATACAGACGCCGTCTATGAGCACCCAGCCCATGAAGGCCTTGGGGTGAAGTTTAAACGGCTCCCTGACGATCTCGTCAGCCGTGGCCTTCATGTGCTCGGCGACATAGTCCTGCGCCCTGCGCTCGGACTCCTCGCCGGACTCACGGGGTCCTATGGACCCTATCACGTGTTTTATCTGTTCTTCCACATAGCCCGAATACTTTTCGAGCTGTGCGTCAAAATTGTTTACGGCTTCTTTGGCAAGCATCTTATGCCTCCTGCTTTGCGCCCTGATCAAACTTGTCAAGGACTCTGACAGATACGGCATAGCAGTCAGCAAGACCGCCGGCATTCATGTTGGTGTAGGTGTCCTTGCGGGTATGATAGTAGGACTCAAGCTTGTGGTTGAGGCCTGTGATACCCGTTGAGCGGAAACCGCCCTGCGCAAACGCAGCGTTGTCCGTAGCGCCGCCGAGAGGCGGAACCATACCCTTGTTGCAGAGAATGTCAAGTTCCTGAGCCGCTTCCATGAAGAGGTCGGAAACGTCCTTGTCAGCCTTTACCGTGGCGTTGAGGTCACGATAGTTTACAAGGAGATATTTGGGATCGTATATTGTGTCGTATGAGTAGATGAATGTGGGAACATCACTGTACTCACCCTTGTGAGCCTCGCACCATGCCTTCGCTCCGCGAAGACCCGCTTCCTCGGAACCGGTGAGGATAACGCCTACCTCTGTGTTTTCAAGCTCAATACCGGCATCCTTCATGGCCTTGAGGATTGCGATACCCATGTAGCAGCCGGAGAGGTTGTCGTTCGCACCGTCAACTACGCGGTAGGGATTCCACATAAAGAACATGTAAATCCAAAACGGCATGAAGAGGATACCCCAGGTGCTGAGTTCCCAGATAAGTTCCGAAGCTCCGCCGTTTGCGAGCACGAGTATTGAGAGAACGAGGTAATAGAGTGCACCTATTGCCGAGATGATAATAAGGCTCTCGAAGAGAACACCGCCGCCTATATAGTTGGCGGGCCACTCCCAGGCCGCGTCGGGATGACCGTTGAAGAATATTCTTCTCTTGACTTCACCCTTGCAGGACTTGATGGCAGTGACATTTGTACCGGTCTTCTTCGGGAAGATGAAGTCAACTACCTTCTTGTAGATACCGAACTGTAAGAACGCGAGTAGGAAGCCGAGGGCTATAAGCACTGCAGAAGCCACATAGGCTGCGGGGCCCGTTCCCAGTCTGAACAAACCGACAGCGATAAAGATCAGTGTGAATGTGATATGAATCCAGCCGTAGAAAGAACCGGGGTTCTCATCAAATGACTCGATTTCAACTGTCTCACAACCACAGTCTTTTTTCAGCACGTCAGCCATATACTCACAGGCAGCGCGCTCACCCTCCGAACCGGGATCACGCTTCGGAAGGTCCTTGCAGATATGTGTGATCTCTTTGATCATATACTGCGCGGATTGATCTTTCTGTGCTATTAAAGCATCAAACTTTTCACTCATTCTTATACCTCCTCATCAATGATTAAGTCCGTCTTTTCCGTATTTCTTATTGAAATTAATCGGAAGTGCGCAGAGCACAAGATATGTCTGCATCACTGCCTGTTTTACCCTCTTTACGGGACCCATCCTCGGCATGGGAACGGATATGTAATCCATCTCCTTCTCCTTCTTTGAAAGCTTCGGAAGCGGGAACACCGCGTCATTGTGTGAGAGCATCGGAGCGTCACAAGGCTTACCCTTAAGCGCGCTTATTGCGCGGACGAGAATCATCTCAATGAGCCTGAGGCCCGTGGGGATGAGCCAGGGATTTGTCGGAGCGACAATGGGTATGAGAGCTCCGCCGGCCATACAGATGAGCGATGCGCACTTTGCAGGGTCAGCGCAGCCTGTCGCTTTCCAGAAGCATATATCGCCGCAGGTCGCGAGAGTGCAGTTGCCCATACCGTATTTCTTCATAGGAAGGGCAGCAAGGTCCTCCTTGGTGTAGGGCTTACCGTTCTTGTCCCACCAGTAGCGGGTGCCGTTTACGACAATGCCGGGGCCCTCGATTACGCATACTTTTACATTCTCACCGTTCATTGATTTCTTATGGTTGAAGAAATCAAGTCCGAATTTGACTGAAGCAAGGCAGCCGCCCGTACAGGCCTGCTCTATCTGAAGGACCATTTCCGGTGTGACCTTGTCCTGGTCCGTTATCTCAGGTACGCCGGGAAGGTTATGTCCGGTGACGGCCAGAAGGTTCGGGAACTCGCGTGCGGTCTTCTCGTCCATCAGGCTCGCGATTGCCGGACGGAAAGGCGTGACGGTTGTGTCACCGATAATTTCGACATTGTCATCGCCGAAATTGCGCTTTGTCGCCTCTATGAGAAGCTTGTTCTTCTCGGGATCGAAGCCCATCATATATGTCGTAATTCTGTCAGCCTCAACAGACTGGTTGGAAACGACAATCTTGCCGACCTTTACGGGATCAACGGGTGAAGGTGTGTTTCCCTCGCCGCCGATAATACCGTCAATAACGGTAAGGTTGGGCTTGAAGAGATAAAGAAGGTCGGCGAGCTTCTTGTCTATGTCATGGGTGTGGTTTCTCTCACGGAGGAAGTACGGAATTGTACCCATCGCGTTTTTGAAACCGAGGGTTACGCCTGTGTAGAGGTTGGTCTTCATCTTCGGCACGGAGATATAGTACGCATCTCCCCTGACAACCTCGTCAAGAATCTGAGGAAGATAGACCTCGTTCATTACCTCTGCCTTCGGGAGGATATAACGAACGACCGGCTCGAGCTCCATCGCCACAAGTCCGGTACCGTAGTACTCGGCAATCCTGTCATAACCTGCGGCCTTGAAAGCAGTCTTTGTCGGGTAGGGCTTGCCTGCCGACTCGATGATGGTTATATTCTCGTTGTACTGTTTAATATAGGATACAACAGCCTCAAACACACGCGGGTCAGTGTTTTCGGGATAATCCTTCTTGTCGAGAGATACATTGTGATAGACGAAGACAAGGTTGGGTTTGATAAGAACCCTCTTGTAACCTTTAAGTTCATCGGTAAAATGTGTCTTCTCGTCCAGGTCATCAAGAGCAGCATATACCGTCTCCCTGATAGCCTTGATGTCCTTGCGCCTGAAATACTTCTTCGTTCCGTAGTCCTTGGGAAGCGAAGTGAAGTTATTCATATAGTCAAGCTTCGGGGCATCTTTGATGATTACATAACTCTTTGCAGCCATATAATTACCCCCTTTAAAAATACACTATTATTTTAACAAAAAAAGGTTTCTCTTACAAGAAACCTTTCAATGTAATATATATTATTTTTCAAGGAGTTTAAGGTACTTCGGAATGGCCTCCTCGAAGTTTACTCCGTACCAGTTGTAGTTCGGATCATTCATCGTGCATCTTATACACTCGAGAGTGTACTCAACCGCGACGGCAAGGGCCTCGTAGACGGTCAGACCGTTCATGAGAGCACCCGTGAAAGAGGACGCATAGATGTCGCCCGTGCCGTGGAAGGAAACCGGAAGATGTTCGTTGTAGTACTCGAAGATCTCGTCCTTCTCCCTGTCATAGCACATGACACCGAGTTTGCCCTCTTCAAAGCTCATGCCCGTAAGTACGGAATAGCGCGGGCCTAAAGCGGCAAGTTTTCTTAAGATGTTCTCAATATAGTCGCGTGAATAACCTTCACCGATGTATTCCTCGCCGAGCATAAAACATGCCTCAGTGAGATTCGGAAGGATGACATCAGCCTTGGCACAGACAGTGGCCATGGCCTTGGCAAAGTCCTCCGTAAAGCCCTTGTAGAGGACACCGTTGTCCGCCATGGCGGGGTCAACGACAATAGCCGTGTTCGGGCCTTTGAAGTCATCGAAGAACTTCTTTACAAGGTCTATCTGCTCGAATGAGCCGAGATAACCGGTGTAGATGGCGTCAAACTCGAATTTTTCCTTTTTCCAGTGCTCTGAAATCGGAGTGATTTCAGATGTCAGGTCGTGGAAGGTAAAACCTTCTTTAAACGCGGTATGTGTGGACAATACCGCCGTAGGCAGGATTGCGGCTTCCANNNNCCACTCCCGCCGCCGAAATGATGGGCAGTGCTACGGTGAGCGAGCACTTTCCTACACAGGAGATATCCTGGATTGAGACAATGCGCTTCATTGCTCTTTCACCTCTTCTTTCTTGTTATTTGAAGGCAGCTGTGATATCACTATCGCCGCCAGCATTATAAAACTTCCGATATACTCTCTTACCGTCATCGCCTCATGCAGGAACAGAGCTCCCGTCAGTGCTGCGAATACGGACTCCATACATAGTATGAGTGAGACAATCGAAATGTTTGTACCTTTTTGAGAGAAAATCTGCAGTGTATAAGCCACACCGCTCGACAATATTGCTGTGTACAGCAGAGGACCCATAGTGTCCCTTACCATACCGGGTTCGGGGATCTGTCTGAAAGCGAGCATGAATCCCGCACAGACAACCGTCGCAACCGCGAACTCAAAACAGGACAGCCGCACGGCATCCACCCGGAGGGAATACTTGTCAACAAATGTCATCTGTACGGCATAAGTCACCGCACAAAGAATGAGATAGATGTCCGTCTTTTCTATGGTAAAGCCGTCCTTTATACACAGAAGATAAAGGCCGATTACGGCTATGAATATGCAGAGCCAGATTCTGGCCGGCTGGCGCTTGCCTATTACCATTCCGATAATCGGAATGATGACGATGTAAAGAGCCGTCAGGAAGCCTGCCTTACCTGCTCCCGAGCCTATGCCCATCTGCTGGAAATTCATGGCGACTGCGAGCGTAATGCCGCAGAGTATACCGCCCTTTACCATCTCCCTGTCGGAGTGTTTGTAATCCGGCTCGAAGTTCGGATTCTTCTTCCTGATAAAGTCAAAGACAAAGACCAGGATGACGAGAAAAGGAACCGCAAAGAGATTGCGGAAAGTATTGAAAGCAAACGGCGGCATTCTGTCTGCGCCGAGATACTGGGCCGCGAAAGCGGAGCCCCAGATAAAAGCCGCGATAAGCGGCAGTATTGTCTGTCTTACAAAACTTGTATTCGAATTCATAATATAAGATTTTAGTGCAATACGTGTCCTAATTCAAGAGAAAGTTTATCAATATAAAAATTAAAGGCGGCAACTTACGTTGCCGCCTGTCTGACTATTTCATTGGAGTTTACCTCACAGTTTAATTCCGAAAAAAGACTTAACTGTTCTTTGGACTCACCCTTTCAAATTATTTCAGGTTAAACATCCGGTGGATTGTCCTCAAGTTGAATCATACGTACCAACTCCGTTTTTAGTCTACTTGCTAAAACCTCGATTGTACATTGGAATCAATCCCTTCTTTATGAATTCGGAACCTTTTCTTGTCTTCAATATAACACCGTTTCCGGTATAAGTCAACAAATTTTACAAAAAATATTTGTTATTTTTTAGACAATTGTGCAAGGTGTACAAACAATCAAATAGTTGCGGGATTTATCGGGGGTGCGTCCGGACCATCGTAGTAGTAGCGTACGTTCGCAGCCTGTGCAATGTTCAGGGCGTGATCGGCTACACGTTCGAGGTCGGTCAGTGTCTCTACGAAGATGAGACCCTGTGAGGAATGGCATTCGCCGTCGTGCAGACGTTTGACGTGATTGTCCTTCATGACATCTACAAGGTCGTCTACCGCCTGCTCCTCAAGGTAGATCTTGTTATATGCCTCCTGTGAGGGCTCGAAGAGGTGGATGCATGCATCGTTGAGAATATTTATGACATCGGTTACGAGCTCTTTAAGCTCAATCATGGCGTCATTGGAGAAAGGTTTATTCTCCTCTTTCATGCGGTTTGCGTAATCGATCATATTCTCGGCATGGTCGCCTATACGCTCAAGGTCGGTCGTGACGTGGAAGAGATGACCTATGTGAGCTGCGTCCTGCTCAGAGAGATTGAGTGACGAACAGCGGATAAGCGCATCCGTGATGGCCTTGTTCAGGAAGTCTATTGTCTTTTCGACCTTCATGAACTTTGATTTGTCATAGGTCTCATCCGCAAAGAAGGTATCCGTTGCAACCTTGAGGTTCTGTTTTGTGAGATCCTGCATGCGGCGGATTTCCGCGTCTATCTGAGGGATGCATGTCACTGCTGAAGAGAGACCGGCCTCGGTGATGAACTCGAGCTTGCCGTCCTCGTGCTCCTTGTCCTCGCCGCGGATTATCTTACGTGAGAGCCATGCAATCTGGTTTGCTATCGGGAATGTGACGAAGCACATGAGAATACTGAAGAGTGTGTTGGCGTTCGCCATCTGACGGCTCGGGTCAGACGATGTGGACTGGATGAGTCCTACAGTCTGGGGAGCCAGAAGGATTATTGCCATGAATACTATGGCGCCGATCGTCTCAATCTCAACGACTATCGCCGCTACGCGCTTCGCGTCCTTACGTCCGCCTATTGAGGCGAGAATCGGGGCTATTGAAGCGCCTATGTTCATACCGAGCATGATGTAAAGTGCCGGTGTGAAGGCGATTGCTCCGGCAAGGAGCATCATCTGCAAGATACCGACTGATGCGGATACACTCTGCATTACGGCAGTGAAGAGAATACCGAAGAGAACGCCGAGAAGCGGGTTCTCAAGGTTTGCCATTATCCTCTGGAACGATTCCATTTCACGGAGAGGTGTCATGGCACCGGACATCATGCCGAGACCCAGGAACAAAATACCGAGGCTCGCCACAACAGTGCCGAAGTACTTTATTCTCTGATTCTTTATAAACATTGTTATAAAGACACCGGCAAAGATGAGTATGGTCGCATAGTCCGAGATGTGGAACGCAATGAGCTGACCGGTGATTGTGGTACCTATCTTTGCGCCTATGATAATACCTACCGTGCGCTCAAGCTGCATCAGTCCCGCGTTTACAAAGCCGACTGCCATTGAACATATGGCATTCGAGCTCTGGATGAGCGCGGTGAGGCCTGCGCCGACAAGTACTGCAACAAAGCGCTTCTCGGTGAGTTTCGCAAGTATCTTTTTAAGATATTCGCCCGCCATCTGCTTTAAGGCGTCGGTCATCGAGTTCATACCGAAGATGAACATCGCGATGCCGCCTATGAGGGTCGCTACATTCTGAAAAGTCATTCAATATCTCCTATTCTGAAATCAGATGGATATTTCGTGTGCTGTTCTGTAAACATCTATATCAAGCTGTTTGGTCATTGAAAGAGCCTTGTCGATGGGATAATCGACGATTGTACCGGCATGTTCGGCGACAATACAGCTTCTGTCGTCATAGCGGAGCACGCGGGCAGCGTAATTGCCCATGCGGGATGCGAGAACCCTGTCTCTTACCGTCGGAGAACCGCCGCGCTGAACATGGCCTAAAATTGTGGCCCTGGTCTCGATGCCGGTCTTCTCCTGGATTTCCTTGGCCATCTCGGGAGCGTCGCCGCAGCCCTCGGCAAGGATGATAACGAAGTGGCGTTTGCCCGTGGCAACCGTGCGCTTCATAACATCTATTACATCTTTTTCCATATCATAAGGGATTTCGGGAACAAGGATGATTGTCGCGCCTACCGCAATACCGGAATAGAGGGCGATGTAGCCTGCGTCCCTTCCCATTACCTCTATGACAGAGCAGCGGGAGTGAGACTCAGTCGTGTCACGGACCTTGTCGACCATCTCCATTACAGTGTTGGTCGCAGTGTCATAGCCTATTGTATTGTCAGTGCAGGCGATATCGTTGTCGATTGTGCCGGGTATGCCCACACATACTATTCCCCTCTTTGAGAGATCCTGGGCGCCGCGGAAGGAACCGTCGCCGCCGATGATAACGAGGCCTTCAATGCCGAGTGCCTTGCACATCTCGGCGGCCTTTTCCTGACCGGCCTCGGTCTTGAAACCTTCGCTGCGTGCGGAGTGAAGAATTGTGCCGCCTCGGTTTATGATGTTTGATACCGAGCGGAGATTCATCTCCACGACGTCGCCTTTCATAAGGCCTTCGTAACCGTTTTTAATTCCGAGAACATGCATATTGTTCTCGATTGCCGTACGTACAACGGCACGTATGGCGGCATTCATGCCTGGGGCATCGCCGCCGCTTGTGAGTACTCCAATGGTTTTCATATATCTAAACCTCCAATTATCTGAAGCCAATTTTCACCAAATAACAGTATCGCATTATTCTGTATATATGTCAATTAATTACACTATTTATGGGTTTAGAAAAAAAGAAACCCATGTCAAAAGTTTTTGTGCAACTTTTTTCATGGATTTCTTATTGAAGTACGACGTTTTCATCGCCCAGAAGGGCCTTAAGGTCCGCTGTCAGGCTCTCGCCGGCAGCGGATGTGCCGTGCCGCTCATATTCTTTTGTGTCAAGGAAATAAAAATATACGGGTGTGTCGCCTGCGCCGTCGAACATCAGCATTTCCTCAGCCTGCGCCCTTCTCTCATCCCCGCTGTCCGCGAATCTGAGGAAGAGTCCTTTTTTCTTCTTCCTGCCCTGATTCTTCGAATAAGGGGTTATGCGCGTGACCTTCAGTGAAGGTTTTTCATCCGCCGAGACGGAGAGGCGGGCATCGACGACGAAGACCCCGTTCTCGCGCAGCAGACTGCCTGTCTGCGCGTAGGTCTTCGGAAAGATTGTGAGCTCGATGCCGCCGGTTACGTCCTCGGCGGTGGCCGTAGCCATGGTGGCGGAGGCCTTTGTAAGCTTCACATGAATTCCGGAGATCATGCACAAAAGGACGACCGGATCGTTGTCTTTATATCGCGAGGTTCCGTCCTCAGTAGCTGCGAGGAGTTCACAGATTCTGGCGGAACCCAGACGTTTTGAATCCTCAGCATATTCCTGCATGGGGTGTCCGGATATATAAAGACCCGTGGTCTCCTTCTCGTAAAGAAGTATGTCGGTCTTTGAAAACTCCGGAAGGTCGGGCGCGACAGGCCCTGCCGTCTTTGCCGACGCCTCGCTTCCGAGGTCGAAAAATCCCATCTGTCCCTCGACATTGCGGCGCCTGTCACTGTCGAGCTCACCGAGTATGTCGGGCAGGAGCGTCAGCATCTGGCGGCGGTTGAGACCGAGGCCGTCAAGGGCACCGCACTTTATGAGCGCTTCAGCCGCCTTGCGGTTGAAGGTACGGCCGTGGACACGCTTTAAGAACTCATATAGCGAGGTGAAAGGTCCGCCGAGCTCGCGCTCGCGCACAATCTCATCTATGAGTCCGCGGCCCAGGCCCTTTACTCCGAGAAGGCCGAAGACTATCCTGCCGTCCTCTATGGTGAAGTCCGCAAAACTCCTGTTTACGTGCGGCGGCAGGACTTCAATACCGATACTGCTGCACTCGGCAATATACTCAACCACCTTGTCCGTCCAGGAGAGCACGCTCGTTATCTGGGAGGCCATGAACTCCGCCGGGAAATGGCATTTGAGATAGGCCGTCTGATAAGCGAGGTTTGCGTACGCCGCCGCATGGGATTTGTTGAATGCATAGGACGCAAAACTTACCATGTCATCGAAGATTGATCCGGCAATTTCCCTGTCTATGCCGTTTCCGACGCAGCCGGACACGAAGTTCTCGCGTTCCTTCTGCATTACATCGTGCTTTTTCTTCGAAACCGCACGGCGCATGATGTCCGCGTGACCGAGGGAATAACCCGCAAGTTCGCGGCAGATCTGCATTACCTGTTCCTGGTAGACAATACAGCCGTACGTCACGCCGAGTATTCCCTCAAGCTGAGGAGTCTTGTAACGGATATCCTCCGGGTGATGCCTGTTGTGAATATAAGTGGGAATTGAGTCCATGGGGCCCGGTCTGTAGAGGGATGTCAGGGCTATCAGGTCCTCGACCGAAGTCGGTTTGAACTGCATCAGCACGTTTTTCAATCCGCCGGACTCAAACTGGAAGACACCCTCGGTGTCTCCCCTGCCGAACATCCTGAAGGTCTCCTCATCGCTCTGGTCGATATCCCTCACGGAAAACTCCGGAATTGTCTTTCTTATGAACTTTTCGCAGTTGTCTATGACGGTCAGCGTGCGAAGGCCGAGGAAGTCCATCTTTAAGAGGCCGAGCTCCTCGAGCGTAGTCATGGGATACTGCGTTATGACGGAGTCGTCTTTCTTCGCCATCGGCACATAGGTATAAACAGGGTCACGGGTGATGACCACACCCGCGGCATGTGTCGAGGTGTGCCTCGGCATACCCTCAATCCGCAGCGAATAGTCTATGAGCTGCCTGATTTCGGGGTCGGTCTTCGTCATCTCTTTTATCTCGGGAGTCAGGTCAATGGCCCTCTGAAGGTCATGGCCCAGGCGCCAGGGTATGAGTTTTGTAATCCTGTCCACCTTGGCATAAGGTATGTCGAGCACGCGGCCCACGTCCTTCACCGCTGCACGCGCGGCGAGTGTTCCGAAGGTGACTATCTGAGCCACGTGGTCCGCTCCGTATTTTTCAACGACATAGTCTATTACCTCTCCCCTGCGCTCGTAGCAGAAGTCGATGTCGAAGTCCGGCATCGAGACTCGCTCGGGGTTTAAGAAACGCTCAAAGAGAAGGTTGTATTTCATCGGGTCGATGTCGGTGATACCCACGCAGTACGCGACAATACTGCCCGCGCCGGAGCCGCGGCCCGGGCCTACGGGTATGCCCTTGGACTTCGCGAAGCGGACGAAATCGTAGACTATGAGGTAGTAGTCGGTGTAGCCCATGCTGTCGACCACACCGAGCTCATAGTCAAAACGCTTTCGGTACTCCGCAAGCGTCTCCTCCGGGAAGCCCTTATAGCGCTTTTTAAAGCCCGCCGTGGCGAGCGCACGCAGATACTCGGCGTGGTCCCTGCCGTCGGGCACTTCAAAATGAGGAAGCTTGATTACGCCGAACTCGAATTCAACATTGCAGCGCTCCGCAATAAGTCCGGTATTGTCGATTGCCTCCGGCGCTTCCGGGAAGAGAGCTCTCATCTCCTCCTCCGACTTCACGTAGAACTCGTCCGTACGGAAATCCAGGCCGGTATCCTCCTCTATTGTATGGTTGGTGCCTATACACACCAGTATTTTCTGAATTATCGCATCCTCTTTGCGGATGTAGTGACAGTCATTTGTGGCAACGAGCGGAATGCCGGTCTCGTGCGCCAGCCTGATAAGGTCCGGAAGTATTCTCTCCTGATCGGGAAGATGATGGTTCTGAATTTCGATGAAGAAATTCCCCTCACCCATAATCTCCTTATACTCGAGAGCGAGGGCCTTGGCCTCCTCATACTGCCCGAACCTGAGTTTTGACGGTATTTCACCCTGGAGACACGCAGAGAGCGCTATGAGGCCCTTTGAGTGCTTTTTCAGGAGTTCCTTGTCAATTCTCGGTTTCGAATAAAAACCTTCCGTAAAGGAGTCTGAGACCATCCTGATGAGGTTTTCATAGCCCTCGTTGTTCTCGCAGAGCAAAACGAGGTGATGACGGACCTTTGCCGCGGGAGTTGACTTGTCGTGCATATCGTCGGCGATATAGCACTCGCAGCCTATAATCGGCCTGATACCCTTCGCCTTACATGCTTTGTAAAAGTCAACAGCCCCGTACATACTGCCGTGGTCCGTAATGGCCACGGAAGTCTGTCCGAGGTCGCTTATTCTCTGAACAAGCTCTGTTATTCTGCATGCTCCGTCCAGAAGACTGTATTCGGTATGTAAGTGCAAATGAGTGAAACTCATCCCTTCCACCCGAGTCCTTCCGCTGTTTCAAGTATCTTCTGAAGCCTGTGGTTCACACCCGACTTCGAAATGGATTCTTTTACATTGTCCGCAAGATCACCGAGAGTGAAGTCCTCATTCTCCAGGCGAAGAAGGGCGAGTTCACGCAGTTCGTCCGGCAGGAAGCCGAGGCCCTTCTCCTCCTCAATGAATCGGATGGCCTCAATCTGCCTGTACGCGGCATCGAAGGCCCTTCCCGAGTTCGCGTTTTCAAAGTTCATCTTGCGGTTGACGCGGTTGCGCATGTCCTTGTACATACGCGTTCCCATGACCTCGAGCGCCGCGTCGGGAGCGCCCATGAAGGTCAGTATGTTCTCTATGCTCTCGCTGTCCTTGAAATAGACGACGTGAACACCTTTTCTGAGAATATATTTCGGCTCAAACTCTCTCCTGCTCAGGTCGATTGTACCGTCCTCATCAGGGAGATGGATTTCGGTTATGAGCTTTAAAAGATCGTCGCAGAGCACCTTGTGTGCCATGACAAATTCCAGATGGTAGTCCTTCTGCGGATCCGTAATCGTGCCGCATGAAAGAAAAGCGCCGCGAAGAAGCGCGGCCATACAGCACTCGTCTTCAATATTGCTCCGGTACATCCTGCGGTTAACCTCTGCGCCGGTATGGCCGAAATACTCGAGCACCGCGGCGCGTTCCTCAGGCTTTTTGATGTCGACCCTGTACTTGCCCGAGCTTGTCACAACAGGCTTGTAAGAGGCTCCGGTTATATTGCCGGCATAGGCCGCAAAAAGTTTTGCGACCTGTTCATGCTCGGTCTTTATGCATATCTCGCGCGATGTAAAATCGCGGCAGAAAAGGAATATACCGTACATCTCGGCGTGAATACAGCACGGTTTCATGCCGCCCATCGCGCGGGCGAGTTCACTTTTCTCTATGAGTTCATCCTTTACGTCGGACGCAAACGACACTGTATTCACCTCCCGTGTCAGATAATCCTTACTTCAGGTTCAAGCTCCACACCCTTCTGCTCTTTCACCGTCTTTTTGATATGGTCCATGAGAGCCAGTACATCTGCCGATGTGGCGCCGCCGGTGTTGATTACGAAACCGGCGTGTTTTTCCGATACCTGAGCGCCGCCTATGCTGTAGCCTTTAAGGCCGCACTCATCTATAAGGGCGGCAGCAAAATAGCCCTCCGGACGTTTGAATGTGCTGCCGGCTGAAGGGTACTCGAGCGGCTGCTTCGCCTTGCGGCGGCGCTGCACGTCATCCATATTGTTCTTTATGCCCTCTGCGCTGTCCTGCTCAAGGTGGAAGATTACGGATGTGATGATGAGGTCCGAATCCACATAGGCCGAATGGCGGTATGAGAAACCGAGCTGTGAGCCCTGGAAGGAGCCTTTCTCGCCGTCGAGGCTCATATGGTTTACAACCCAAATGACATCCTTCATCTCTCCGCCGTAGGCTCCCGCGTTCATAAACGCGGCTCCGCCCACTGTGCCGGGTATTCCGAAGGCAAATTCAAGACCTCCGAGAGAATACTCGAGAGCAAATCTGCAGAGGTCAACGAGCTTTGCTCCCGCCTGCACCTTTACCAGATCGTTTCCGGCATATTCTATCTTGGAAAACTCGCTTCCCATGACTATGACTATGCCGTCAATGCCCTCGTCGCGCACGAGCACGTTCGAGCCGTTACCGAGCACTATCGGCTTTACGCCTTCGGCCTTGCAGGCCTTCAGTATGGCCGACAGGGAATCTGTTGAGTCCGGCTCGACGAGAAGCCGTGCGGGACCTCCTATACGGAAGGTCGTAAACTTCGACATATCGGCATTTTCGGTATATTTGCAGCCGCATTCGCGGCAGGCATTTATAACTTTCTCGTACATAGTTTCACCTTAAAGATTGGCAGCGCCGATAAGTCCGGCGTCATTGCCTAAAGTTGCCGCGCGTATGACGGTCTGGACAGAGGCATTTTTTGTGTACCTCTTCTTTTCGACCTTCTCACGCAGAGGTTTTAAAATAAACTCTCCCTGCGCGGCGACTCCTCCGCCTATGCATATCATCTCAGGCTGGAAGATATTTATGAGATTCGTGATTCCGTCTGCGAGATATTCCGTGTAGTCGTCAATAATCTCAAGTGCACGCAGATTATCGGCATGAGCCAGGTCGAAAACGTCCTTCGCACCAGTGATATCCGGAAACGCCTCTTTCGCGGCACTGACAAGCGCCGTGGCTGAGGCATACTGCTCAAAGCAGCCTATACGGCCGCATTTGCAGGGAATTCCCTCACGGTCAATGACCATATGTCCTATCTCTCCCGCGGCTCCGTTTACACCTGTCAGAAGTTTGCCGCCGAGGATTATGCCTCCGCCCACTCCCGTGCCGAGTGTCACGGCGATGAAGTTGCGCGTACCTTTGCCGCAGCCTGCAATCTGCTCGCCGAGGGCTGCGCAGTTGGCGTCATTGCCCACGCGGCACGGCAGGTTCAGCCTCTCCTCGAGCATCTCGCGAAGAGGTGTGTTCACAAAGCCCAGGTTTGCATCGTTTTCGACGACGCCCTCCGCGTTTACCGCTCCGGGCGTGCCTATGCCTACGACGGAAATCTCATCCATGCGGACAAAGGCCTTGGCCGCCACGTCCCTGACGAGCGCGGCAATACTGTCCGCAATCTCGTCAGGTGTCTTCGGCAGAGCAGTCGGCACGCTGTCTTTCATAACAATTTTATTGTCAAACCCGACGACAGCCGCTGCAATATTGGTGCCGCCGAGATCAATTCCGATTTTATACATTTTTTCACCTCAAAAGTGGGTATGCGAGCGCATACCCACTTTCAGTTTTAGTTACATGGCGAGTTCCTGGATATAGAACATGTACTCCGAGAGCTGAACGCCGAACTCGGGGCCGCCCTTCATGATAAGCTGACGGTTTGCAGTCATCTTGAACATGTCGCCCTTGCCCATGAGAATCATAAGCGCGGACTCGGGGCAGTCAAATGCCATGGTGAAGAACGGGTCTGATCTCGGGTAAAGACCCTTGCCCGCCTTTGACTGGCCGTTACCTACATGGAGATAAGCGGCGAGGTCGGGATAACCGAGAACCTCGAACTGATAGCAGCGGTCGGGTGATTTCTTAACCCACTCCGCAACCTTCGGATTGCCCATCTTATTGAGGGCTGAAATACCGGTCGAAAGAAGATAGAAGAAACACTTGATGGTGAGAAGCTGTGTCTTCTCATCCTCGGGAATCTCAGTAGCCGTAAGGACTGAGGACATCTTGAGGAGAACCATCATAAAGAGCGCAAACTTCGGAAGGCTTCTGATTTTGAAGAAAGGAAGCTGCGAGAAATCGCCCTTCATAAAGGCGTTCATCTTCTCCATTGATGAGAAAGCGAGCTCGCCGGAGATTCTCTTTCTGCCATCATAAACACCCTGGTGAACTTCCCATACACCGTCTTTTACGATGAAGTGTACGGCTTCTTTGTCCCTGCCGCCCGTCTTGGCGGAAACCTGATAAACCGCGTCAATCTTCAGCAGAGTGTAGATTTTGTTGATAAGCGGATCATCGGTTGCAATGACTTTCATGAGAGGCAAAGCACCTGCCATGAAAACTTTGTTTATATAACGAGTTTCATCGCTTGGCATAATTCTTTCCTCCCCTATTAATACTCATCTTCCCAGTTGTCCCTGCCGCCGAGCTTGACACCGAGCAGGTCTGCAGCAGCCGCTGCGACACCGTTTGCGTCAATGCCGGCAATTGTGAGCAGGTCTTCCTGGAGGCCTATTGTTGAGAAGCTGTTGTCGTGACCGAGCATCTTGAACTTGCAGGGCTTGCCGTACTCGGCAATAACCTCTGCGACTGCTGAGCCGAGACCGCCCTGGAGGACATGGTCCTCAACGGTGACAATACAGCCCGTCTCGTCAATTGCACGGATGATAGCTTCCTTGTCGATGGGTTTGAGTGTATGCATGTTGAGCACGCGCGCACGGATGTCGCAGTCATACTCGAGCATGTTTGCGGCCTGAAGCGCCTGGTAGACACCGGCGCCGATGCCGATGAATGTGGCGTCCCTGCCTGATTTGAGTTCGTCGGCCTTGTCCCAGACGAAGTTTACGGAGTCAGGTCCGCCGCCGTAGACGACCGCGTCAAATCCGCGGTTGATACGGATGTAAACAGGACCCGGAATCTCGTAAGATGCCAGAACGAGTTTGTAGGCCTCTGCACCGTCAGCGGGGCACATTACAGTCATGTTCGGAAGCGAACGCGCAACTGCAAGGTCGATTATCGCATGGTGAGTGGAACCTGCCTGTCCGAAAGATGTGCCCGCGTGTGATGCAAGAATCTTTACGGGAACGTTCTGATAGCATATATCGGTGTGAATCTGGTCAAGGGAACGTGCGGCTGCAAAAATCGAGAATGTCGATGCATAAGGCACGAATCCGTTTTTCGCAAGACCCGCGGCGATACCGAACATGTTCTGCTCGGCTATACCGACGTTTATGAGTCTCTCGGGGAAAGCCTTAACGAACGGTGCTATCTTGGTGGACTTTGCAAGGTCCGCCGTGAGAGCTACAACATCGGGATGCTTTGCACCGAGGTCGTGAAGTGCTTTACCGTAATATTCCGCAGTAGTGAGCTGTTCAGCCTCAATACTGGTATACGCCATTCCGCCCATTATTTGCCCTCCTTTTCCGCACGCTCGCAGCGCTCTTTGTAATAAGCATCAAGTGACGCAAATGCCTTGGAGGCCTTCTCATCATCAAGGGAACCGTAATGCCAGAGATAGTTGTCCTTCATGAAGTCAACACCCTCGCCCTTGAATGTGTCAAAGACAATCGCGGTCGGCTTTTCGCCGCCTTTGTTACGATACTCAATTGCAGCTTCGAGAGCTTCATTGATCTCGGCCATATTGTGGCCGTCAACGCGGTATGTGTTGCAGTTGAAGGCATTGAACTTTCTGTCGAGAGGCTCAATGTTCATCTCGTCGGCAACGCGTCCGTCAATCATGCACTTATTGTTGTCAACCATTATGACGAGATTCGAGAGTTTGAACTGAGCGGCACTCATGATACCCTCCCAGTTGGAGCCCTCATTCATCTCACCGTCACCGCAGAGTACGAAGGTCATGTAGTCCTTCTTATGGAATCTTGCAGCGAGAGCGGCACCTACGCCGAGTGAGATGCCGTGTCCGAGTGAACCGGTAGAGAAGTCAACACCTTTGACCTTGTTGGAGTCAAGGTGCATGCCTATTTTAGCTCCGGTGAGGTTGAATATCTTCAGTTCCTCAATAGGCATGTAACCGTAATCCACGAGAACAGGAGCGTAACCTACGGCAGCATGACCCTTTGAAAGTACAAAGCGGTCCCTGTCCTCATAGTTGGGATCTTTCGGATCGAGCTTCATTATCCTGTGATAGAGTACCGTTAAGATATCCATGCAGGACATGGCGCCGCCGATATGTCCCGAGCCGCCCCAGATGGCAGTCTGAAGAGTCAGACGACGAAGTTCATCTGCCTTCTTTTCAAGGCGCAGCCATTCGGCCTTGTCAAAAGGCCCGTAATTTGCCGGCATTTGAATTATCCCCTTTCTTATTTTATGAGACCCATGTCGGGATGACGTTCCGCCACAACGGAGAAAGCATCATCGGCAACATCGATAGTGTACTCAATATCCTCATCGGTAAGCGCCGCATTGATAAAGTGATTATGATGCGACGCGAAGAAAATTCCGCGGCTTACACACTCCGCTACCCACTCCTGGTGAAGGAAGAGGCTGTCATCATTCGCTATGCGCAGATAGAAAAGTGCGGGCTCACCTGATGTAACAAGGTCAAATCCGTGTCTCTTTCCGGCCTCCTGAAGACCCGTGGTGAGCTTTGTGCCCTTCTCACGGAACATCGTCGGGATGTCGAGCTTCTTCATTTTGTTAATGCAGGCGATACAGGCTGCAAACGGCTCAGCCGAGAGCCAGTATGAGCCCGTGTAGACAACGGATGAAGCGGTGTTCTTCATATGCTCCTGTCCGCATACGCATGACATGTTATAACCGTTTGCGAGCGCCTTGCAGAAGCAGATAAGGTCGGCCTTGAAGCCGTAATAGTGGTCCGAACCGGCGAGGTCAAGACGGAAGCCTACGCGTACGTCATCAATGATGAGGACCATTCCGTGGTCGTCACAGAACTTGCGGACCGCAGCCCACTGTTCCTTGGTGGCGCAGACATTGTCATAGAAGTTACCGTGGTCGTACGGCTGGGCAATAATGCCCGCAATGTCGCCGTGATTCTCGTCATAGACTCTCTGGAGAGCCTCCATGTCAAACCAGGGTATTACGATATTGTTTGCAACCTCCTCGGGGAGAATGCCGGGATAGTCGGCCTTCTGTGCCCACTGGAAATCACCGTGATAGTAGCCCTTGAAGAATACTATCTTCTTTTTGCCCGTATGTGCTCTCGCGCACATTACGCTGAAGGTTGTGGCGTCTGAGCCGTTCTTCATGAAGAAAGCCCAGTCGGCGCAGTTTACAGTGTCCTTGAGAAGCTCTGCGCACTCAACCATCTTGTAGGATACGGAGGTGGTGCAGTTGCCTCTCTTGAGCTGCTCGATTGCGGCGGCATCTACATCGTCGTCACAATAGCCTAAAACATTAGGTCCGTAAGCGCACATATAGTCGATGTAGCGGTTGCCGTCCACATCCCAGAAATAGGTGCCCTTTGCATGGTCACTCATGAGCGGCCACTTGGTAATGGGAAGGAAGAGTCCTTCCGAAGGGCCGAGGTGACCGTACACGCCTGACGGGACAGCCGCGAGCGCTCTGTCAAACCATTTTTTTGACTCGGTATGTACATATTCCGGATACTTGCTCATTATCTGTCCCCCCCTTTATGCAAGATACAGGCCTACTCTGTCGAGTATGCGGTTTATGTTGTCAATCATGTTACACATGCCTGCAAGGTAGATATTGCCGGCACAGAGTTCCGCCATCGTTGAAGCGGTTCCGTTGAAGAGCGAGTTCGCGAGCTCTATCGTCTTAAACTCCATAATGGCTCTAGGGTTCTGTGATTTTTCCTTCTTCAGGGTAAGGTTGTGATCTTTTGCGATTACGGTCACATAGACCTTGTCACTGATACCCATGGAAATCTCTCCGTCAACAATGTAAGACGCGGAGAGTTTGCTTATCTCATCGTTGTTTCCGAGAGCGCAGATGGCGCCGCCGATGACATACATGGTGAGAATGGTGGATTTCTCGAAGAAATCCTTGTCCTTCAGGTCACTGTCGGACGGTCTTAAATACTTGACCAGGATATTGGTAAGTTTTGTGAAAGGACCGAGCAGAAAGCTTAAAACCTGGGTGGGATTCTTCGAAGGGATTCCCGGTTTTGAATTGTCAATGAGGTTGTTGAAGCCGTCGGGTGAACGGAATGACATCTTACAGGTGCAGCCTGCATCGCCGTCAGTCATTTTGCAGCCGTCAGCCGAAAAATTCAGCGTAAAACAGGGACCGTCCTTGACATCAAAGCAGAAGTTCACGGGCTTTTTGAGCTTCTGACAGATTTTCTTGGCCTCGTCATCGATTTCGCACAGGTTTTCGAGTGCTCCGAGCACGCCGTATGCGTTTACGAAAGCCATTGCTCTGGCATCTTTCAATTTCATTTCCCCCTTTGCAAAAGAATATGCCGTATCAAAAAATACTACAGATAATATTTTAGCACCTGACTCCCCGTTTTGTCTATTTAACATATATTTAATTTTAAGATAATCTTTATGTAACATTAGCACAAAAAAAGACGGCCCCTTTCCGGAGCCGTCCCGTTTCAGATTTAAGCGTTGTGCCAGACATCAAGGTCGGTGGGCTTGTTGTCGTTCTCCTCTTCGAGCATTCCGAGATTGGAGAGAAGTTCTTTTGCGGAGTTGTAGCCCATCTTCTTCTGGCGGTTGTTTATGGCCGCAACCTCAATGATAACGGCGAGGTTGCGTCCCGGGGATACGGGTACTGTGCAGAGCGGAACATTCACGCCGAGGATGCTTATGTCCTCCTCGTCAATGCCCATACGCTCATAGGCCTTGGTGTCGTCCCAGGCCTCGAGGTCAACTACGAGATCGATTCTCGAGGTGTTCTTTACCGACTTCATACCGAAGAGTCTGCGGGCATCGATGATGCCGACGCCGCGAAGCTCAATAAAGTGTCGGATATTGTCCGGGGCGGAGCCTACAAGTGTCCTCTTCGACACTTTTCTTATCTCAACGGCGTCGTCGGCCACGAGACGATGCCCGCGGTTTATAAGTTCTACGACGTTTTCGGACTTGCCCACGCCGCTGTCTCCGGTGATGAGTATGCCTTCACCGAAGACCTCGACGAGCACGCCGTGGCGTGTCTCGCGCTCGGCAAGTTCGACATTGAGATATGAAACGAGTGACGATACGGAGAACGAGGTCTCGCTGTCGCTCTTTAACAGAGGAACTTCATACTCCTTCGCGAAAGGCATGAAGAGGTCGACAATGTCCTCCGTGACGCTTACGGAGAAGACAATTGCCTTCGGATGCCTTGACATAAGCCTTTCAACGCAGTCCTCAGCCTTTTCGTTCTCCGGAAGTCCCTTGAGGAAGAGCTGTTCCGAGTTACCTATGAACTGAATTCTGTTTGCGGAGAAGTTTACATCGTCACGGGCAAGAATAAGACCGGGACGGGAAACCTCCATGGCCGATACCAGAACCTCCTCCGGCGGGACCGGGGAATAGATTTCGGTATAGCCTTCCGAAGCAATTATTTTACTAAGTGAAACAGAATAATTCGTAGCCATATCCGTTCCCTTTCTTCAGCTTATTTAAGATAAATTATACACAAATTACGCATCAATGTAAATTGAAAGAAGACGGCAGGAGTTCCTTCATCGTGCACTCCTTTGTATCGCCTTCCCCGTTTTTGAAAAAGAAGCTGAAATCGCCTCCGACAAACTCGGAGAGCGCCTGCCTGCAAGTGCCGCAGGGGAAGCAGAAATCCTCAGGATTACCGTCATGTCCTCCGACTATGGCTATTGCCTCAAATTCGGTATGCCCCTCCGACACGGCTTTGAAGAGGGCCGTGCGCTCGGCACAGTTTGTCACGCCGTAAGAGGCATTTTCGACATTGCAGCCCGTAAAGACCGTGCCGTCACTGCACAAAAGCGCGGCCCCCACCTTGAAATTCGAGTAAGGTGCATAAGCGAGATGCATTGCGTTTTCAGCCTGTTTTAAAAGTTCTTCGGGTGTAATCATAGCTACCTCATTTTTTCGTAAATCTGTAAAACTCGTTCGGTGTGAATGTAACTTCAGAGAGGAAACTCTCTCCGTCAAGGTCCGTCAGATATCCGAACAGGTCCTCAATTGTTTTTCCTATGTCTGCGTATGTTTTGCGGGTTCCGAGATTAACTGCGGGTCCTCCTCTCGTGTACCAGAGAAGCGGTATATACTCGCGTGTATGGTCGGTATGGGCCGTAAATGAGGGGTCGCAGCCGTGGTCTGCGGTGATGATTAAAACATCGTCCTCGCGAAGCTTCGTCAGAAACTTTGAGAGCCACGAGTCAAATTCCGAGATCGCCGCGGCATAGCCGTCGATATCCCTTCTGTGGCCGTAAAGCATATCAAAGTCCACGAGGTTCGCAAAGCAGAGTCCGTCGAAATCACGGCCGGCAAGAGAGTCCAGCACCTCCATTCCGTTGGTGTTTCCCGTGGTGGGATTGCTCTCTGTTACACCGGAGCCGGCGAATATGTCATTTATCTTTCCTATTGAGATTACGTCCTTGCCGTAATAATGAAGCACATTTAAAAGCGTGCCCGGAGGCGTCAGCGAGAAGTCATGGCGGCGAGGGGTGCGGGTATAGTTCCCCGAGGTGCCGGTAAACGGCCTCGCTATGACCCTGCCGACGGGCACTATCTCCCTTGCGATCCTGCAGTACTCATAGAGCTGCTCCACGGGGACAACATCCTCGTGAGCCGCGATCTGAAATACGGAATCTGCAGATGTATACACAATGAGTTTTCCCGTAGCTACGTGCTCATCACCGTAGTCGCGGATGACCTCCGTACCGGAGTACGGCTTGTTTACAAGCCATCCCCTGCCCGTACGCTTTTCAAACTCATCCATAATCTCAGGCGGAAAACCGTCCGGATAAGTAGGCAGAGGTTCCGGGCTTATATGGCCGCAGATCTCCCAGTGACCTATGGTAGTGTCCTTGCCCTGTGATGCCTCGATGCATCTGCCGAAAGAGGCCATGGGGCTTGAGAACGAAGGCAGGAAATCCACGCCTTCAATGTTGAAGAGTCCGAGCTTTTCCAGGGTCGGCGCGGAGAACTTATCCGAGCCGGAAACGGCTTTTATTGTATTCGCGCCGACATCACCGAAAGCCCCGGCGTCGGGAAGTTCGCCCACACCGAAGCTGTCGAGTACTATCATAAAAACGCGTTTTGACATCAGTCTGCCTCCCTGTCAAGTTCGACCGCTGTGCCCAGGGCAATCTCCATCATCTGTGTAAATGAGGTCTGTCTGGCCTCAGCATCCAGGAACTGATTCTTCAAAGGGCAGTCCGAGATTGTGCAGATGGCGAGAGCATTCTTTCCGGCTCGCGCGGCCTCCATATAGAGGGCCGCAGCCTCCATCTCGGTCGCCAGGACATTGTGCATCTTCTGCCAGGCTGAGAGGTCATGGGTATCATCATAGAAGGTGTCGGATGAGTAGATTGATCCCACCTTCATTTCAATGCCGAGACCGGCGGCGACATCGACAGCCGTCTTCAGAAGCTTAAAGCTCGCCGTCGGCGCATATCTACCGGGCAGACTGTACTGCGCTTCAAAATTCGAGTTCGTGCACGCCGACATGGCGGCAACGACATCGCGCAGTTCTATGTCGTCGGCTATGCCGCCGGCGGTGCCTATGCGGATTATGTTATCAACATCATAGAAGTTGAAGAGTTCATGTGAATATATGGCCATTGAAGGCATACCCATACCGGAAGCCATGACGGAGACACGGGTGCCCTTGTAAAATCCGGTATAGCCCTGGATGCCGCGCACGTTGTTCACGAGTTTCGCGTCAGTCAGGAAGTTCTCCGCAATAAACTTCGCGCGCAGCGGGTCGCCGGGCATGAGCACGCACTTGGCGATATGCGTGTTTTCCTTCAGTTCGATGCAGGCGGACGGGGAAGACTTCATCATGCTCTATTCCTCCATGATCTTCTTGAGGTTGACGTCGAAGGGCGGGCAGACCACGCCGCGGTCGGTGACGATGGCGGTGAGGAGCGTGTGATCCGTCACGTCGAAGGCGGGGTTGNNAGCGGGTCGCCGGGCATGAGTACGGTCTTCGCAAAATCAGCCGGTGTTGCGGTGTTATGAGGTGTAGGTGTCATTAAAACATCTCCTTTATTTCATTCATACGCGCAGCCGCGACATCGTATCCGTGATGATAAAACGCGGCGAGTTTATCCGTATCGCTCTCCATGGAGTCAATCATTTTATCGGCATCGGGCCTCAGTATTACGGCTTTCCCCTCCGCTTCAAGTTTCTCGCAGAAAGCTGTCTCCGCGTTGTACATTTCCGACCTTGCGCGAAGCGCTTCGGCGAGTTTCGGGTATTTGCCGTTCATCGCCTTCGCGCCCATCTCCATCTTCGGATCGAAATCCTTCTTCCTGTAACCGAGCGGTCTTGTAAGTACGATAAGCAGTTTATCGCACCCGTCATTTACGGCCTTCTCCGCGGGGATTGAGTCCGCAATGCCGCCGTCATAGTACGGCACGCCGTCAATCTCAATTGCCGGGAAGAACAGCGGCTGTGCACAGGTGGCTTTCAGCATTGTTGCCTTCTCATCGAGTTTCATGCCGTCCAGGTACTCGGGTTTGCCGGTAAGCGCGTTTGTGACGCCGACAACAACCTTCACCCCGCTGTTTCTGTAAGTTCCGAAATCAAACGGCACGAGTTTCATCGGCACTTCCTCATATAGGAACTTCAGACCGAAAAGGCTCTTCTCCTTCGGGTAATTCAGGAGTCCGAAATACCTTCTGTCATTCCTGTATGTTGTCGTTATCTCATAATTTCTTCCCTTCTGCCTTGATACGTATGACACTCCGTCCGTTATACCGGCGGAAACGCCTATGACATAGGGAAAATAAACTTCATTATCCAGCAGGGCATCCATGACGCCGCTTGAGAACATGGGGCGCATGCTGCCGCCTTCAAGTACGAGTCCCTGCATTACAAAAGTCCCTCCGACTTAACTATCTTCACTATCCTGCTCGTGCCGAGCCTGTCGGCGCCCAGAGCCAGGAATTTCTCGGCATCCTCTATTGACGAGATACCGCCTGCGGCCTTGATCCTGGTGCTGCTCTTCATCTCGTCGAGAGTCTTTTTAAACAGCTCAACATCATGGAATGTCGCACCGGCCTTTGAGAATCCCGTCGAGGTCTTGATGAACTCGGCGTTTGACTCGCTGACGATTCTCGTAATCTTCACAATCTCCTCATCCGTCAGTTCGCAGGTCTCCACTATGACCTTCAGCACTTTGCCGCAGCAGTGGGCCTTCACGTCATTTATCTCAGCCAGGATCTCGTCATACTTTCCGTCTTTCAGCCAGCCGAGATTAATAACCATATCTATTTCATCGGCACCGTCGAGCACTGCCGAACGGGCCTCATCACACTTTACAAACGTCGTGTTATAGCCGTTCGGGAAGCCGATGACGGTGCAGACCGGCACCCTGTGATGCAGGTACTCCGCGCACTGCTTGACATATGACGGCGGCACGCAGACGGACGCCGTCCTGTACAGAATCGCGTCGTCACAGAGGGCCTTAATCTCCTCCCACGTCGCCGTCGGGCTGAGCAATGTATGGTCGACCTTTGCCAAAATATCTCTTATGTTCATACTATCACCTTGTAAATCAGTTTTTCATCTTCCGGTTCGTCATTCGAGAACTCAATGGCGTCGAGAATCATCTGCTCCGCCTGGGAAATTTTGTCTTCCGCGTCGGTGTAGAGGACGGCGATGGTGTCGCCTGTCGCTACAGCGTCGCCGGTCTTCTTCAGGAGCGAGATGCCGGCCTTGTAGTCTATGGGGTCGTCCTTCTTCTCGCGGCCGGCGCCGAGCACGACGGAGGCTATGCCGACCTGTTCGGCATTCATGTGCGAGATAAAGCCGCCGCGTGGACTTTTAACCTCATGGGAATACTGCGGGGCCGGGAAGAGCGACGGATCGTCAAGGACGGCAGTGTCGCCGCCCTGGGCAGATACCATGGCCTTAAGTTTCTCAAAGGCGCTGCCGTCCTCAAGGACTTTAAGGACCTTCGGCCTTGCCTCATCGGCAGCGCAGTCAAAGCAGGATGCGTACATGAGGGACGCGATTTCCACGCAGACCTCACGAAGATCTGCGGGACCGCCGCCTTTCAGGACGTCAACAGCCTCTTTGACTTCGAGTATATTGCCTATGTTTACGCCTAAAGGCGTGTCCATGTTCGTGATTACGGCAGTCATCTTCCTGCCGGCCATGGTGCCGATTTCCACCATGGCTTTCGCGAGCTCTTCAGCGGCAGCCGGGGTCTTCATAAAGGCTCCGGAACCGCAGGTGACATCGAGCACAATGTGCCGGCTGCCTCCCGCGAGCTTCTTTGAGATTATCGATGAAGCAATCAGAGGTACAGACTCTACGGTTGCGGTGACATCACGGAGGGCATAGAGTTTCTTGTCGGCAGGAGTCAGGTTGCCCGACTGTCCGATTACCGATATGCCTATTTCTTTTACCTGGGCAAAAAACTCATCTGACGAGAGTTCAACTTTAAAGCCCGGTATGGACTCAAGCTTGTCTACTGTGCCTCCGGTGTGGCCGAGTCCTCTGCCGCTCATCTTCGCGACCGTGCAGCCTAAAGCGGCTGCGACAGGCGCTACGACGAGGGTTACCTTGTCGCCCACACCTCCCGTGGAATGTTTATCGACCGTTTTGTCTCCCAAAACGGCGAGGTCAAGCATGTCGCCGCTCTTTGCCATGGCGAGTGTGAGGTCAGTCGTCTCTCTCGGGGTCATACCCGAGAAGAACACCGCCATGCACAGCGCCGACGCCTGGTAATCGGGAACACTGCCGTCGACATAGCCGGAGATAAAGAAGTTTATCTCCTCGGTCGTCAGCTCATTGCCGTCCCTTTTCTTTTTTATGATGTCGTACATTCTCACGGGCCACACCTCTTTAAAGAATATTATACTATAAAAAAGGAAGAAGAGCCACACCGAGTTGGTGTGACTCTTCCCCTTTTAATGGGATTTTAACAATGATTACTCATCGTTGGATGCATCTGTGGCTTTGTCGAATATGGCTTCGACTTCCTGTGACGGAGCCTTTGTGAGAAGCGTTACGACTACTGCAACGATTGTTGCGGCAATGACGCCGGGAACGATTTCATAGACGCCTGTCTTTGCAGTAAGAGTGTACAGCCAGATAATGTCGACTGTGGCGCCGGTTACAATACCCGCAATAGCGCCCGGATAGTTGAAGCGCTTCCAGAAGAGTGAAAGCAGAACAACGGGTCCGAATGAAGCACCGAAGATACCCCAGGCATTATCAACCATCTCCATGATTGCCTGAGCGCCCTGGCCCTTCGCGTTGGCTATGAAGAAAGCGACGACGGTTACGAGAAGAACGACCAGTCGTCCGACCCAGAGGACCTCTTTTTCAGAAGCTTTCTTCCTGAGGATGGGCTTGTAGATATCGCTCGTGAAAGCGGAACTTGCAACAAGGAGCTGCGAGTCAGCCGTTGACATTGAAGCCGCGATAATGGCCGCAAGAAGAATACCTGCGATGAATGCCGGGAAGTATTCACGTGCGAATACTATGAATATAGTCTTCTGGAGACCGGCCTCAAGAAGCTCGGCACCGAAGATCATACGTCCGTAGTATGCGACGAGCATTGCGCAGAGAAGTGTGATTACAACCCATACGCTGCCGACAACGGCGGATTTCTTGAGCATGGAAGGNNATGATGATATGCGGCATTCCGAAGTAGCCGAGGCCCCAGCCGAAGCCGGTTACGATATCCTGCCATGAAGCATTGAAGAGATTGCCGGTGAAAGCCGGATACTCGCCCACTGCCTGTACATTTGCGGCGATAACCGCGGGATCTACGTTCTTTATGTGAATAGCGGCGAAGATAGGCACGAGGAGAAGCGCCACGAACATAAGCGTTCCCTGAAGGAAGTCAGTTGATGAAACCGCCTTGAAGCCGCCGAGGAATGTATATGTGAGAATGATTGCCGCAAAGATAATCATTGCAGTCTTTGTGGAGAGACTCGGGATGAGAGTCGTGAACACCGTGGAACCGGCAACAAATGCGGACGCAACATAGAGCGTAAATGCTATAAGGAAGATTACAGCGCATACTATGGCGAGCGCAGGTGACTTTGAAGCAAATCTGTTGGTCAGATACTGGGGAAGTGTGATAGAGTCGCCGGAGGCCTTTGAGAACCTTCTGAGTCTCTGAGAGCAGAGGAACCAGTTTGCGATTGTACCGCAGGCAAGACCTATGCCGATCCAGGCCTGTCCCATACCGAAAGCAAGCATCGAGCCCGGAAGACCCATGAGAAGCCATGCGCTCATATCGGATGCCTGCGCAGAGAGAGCCGTTACCCAGGGACCCATCTTACGGCCGCCGAGGAAGTACTCCTTCTGGTTCGCGTTTTTCATTGTCTGAAGGAAGAAGTAAATACCTACTCCCATCATACACACAAAGTAGAGAATAAATGCTAAAATTTCTCCGTTCATTGTTAAAACCCCCTTTAGGAATGAAGACATTCTAACATGACAGGTTACTAAAATCAATACAGAACGAAGTATAGACTATTTTCTAAACTTTTAAACTAATAATTGCATATTTTTACTTATTTAAAGCACTTTTTCCTATAGACTAAAATAGGAAACGAAATAAGAACAAAAAGTGGAATTTACATCGCAATGCAAATTCCACTTAAAAATTATACCTTTATAAACGCGAGAAGCTGAGGCATGAGCTTTGCCGCATAGTCTTTCAGAGGATAGTCCCCGTTGCAGATACACCAGTCATAGAGCAGGCCGCGCTCCAAAAGAGCATAAGTCTTCACTATGTCATTCGTCGAGAGATCGGCTCTTATCTCCCCCGCTTTCTGACCGTCCGATACAACTTCCCGGAGAAGTTTGTAATACATGCGGTTGTAGTCGAGAAGCTGCTTCTCGCCTTTGGTCACAAGCTGGGAGGAATAGAGTCTGCCGAGAAGGTCCAGCGAGACGGAGTCCTCAATCATTCCGAACAGAGCGGAGTTCATAAAGAGCAGCCTGTCAAAGGAGTTTCCGATTGTACGGACCTCCGGCGAGATCTCCTCGTACTTTTCGTCAAAGAGATATGAGAGAGAGCCCATCAGCTCATCCTTTGACTTGAAATAGTGATAAAAGGAGCCCTTTGAAGTCTTCGACTCTGCGATTATCTCATCGACAGTCGTGTCTTCATAGCCCTGCTCGTAGAAGAGTTTCCAGGCAGCGGCAACTATCCTGCTCTTCGTGGCATTTGACTTTTTCATGGCGGATTACTCAATCATGAGTCCGGCCAGGATGCTCGAATACACCTTTGCCGGGTCCTCAAGGAAGTTGTTTTTCACCTTTTCGGCGAGATCACGGTCGCCGGAGAAGATGGAGAGCTCCATGAGAGTGGAGTCCCCTGCCTTCAGGGTGAAAGTGACTGTATAGCCGTCCTGTACGGGCTCAATCTTTACCTCATTTTCCTTCGCGTTGCGTTCCAGGGTGATAAGATGTATGGCGGAACGGATGGCGTTTTCACGCACCGTCTTCGGGAGGTCCTTTTCAACCAGGGATACTGCCTCCTTGCCGGTTTCCGTCACGTAGAGATATTCCTTGTCATCGACAAAGTTACCCGTCACGCTGCCGTTTGTAAGAAGGTCGGATACGGCATCCATCGCCTCGAAGTAATTGGCTATGCCGCGGTCCTGCATTATGCTGCCTATCTGTTCCCTTGTAAGACCGCCGTCTATGTTCTTGAGAAGATAGCAGACGAGGACCTTTATGTCATCCTTACTGCGAAGTCCGCCGGGTTCTATGCCCTCATCGAGTGCGTCGAATTCAGTGTAATTCTCCAAATCAGTAAACCTCCTTGTCCTCTTCTATTCCGCCGGTGATATCCTGTCTGGACTTGAACAGATAGCCGTTCTCCTCCAGGAAGAATTTATCGCCGAGCACCTTTTCTATGCCTTTTATAACACAGTTTACGGGATCATCCGCAACTTTTGTGTTTATCTTCGTAAGTTTGCTTATCGCCTGATCTATGCCGAAGAGCTGGGCCGTGCCGCCCGTCAGGATAATGCCCTCTTCTATGATATCGGCGACAAGCTCCGGAGGGGTGCGTTCAAAGACATCCCTGACCGCCTCAAGAATCATCTTGATGTGCTCTCTCATCGCGAGGTAGACCTCGTTGGAGGTTATCTCGAAATCTAAAGGCATGCCGGTGAAGTAGTCCTTTCCGCGCGCGAATGCAGCCGTCTCCTCGCGACGCAGAAATGCGCATCCGACCTGTTTCTTTATCTCCTCCGCCGTCTGTTCGCCGATTATGATGTCGCGCTCACGGCGGCAGTAGCGAACAATGTCCTCATTGAGAGCGTTGCCGGCGACCTTCACACTGGAGGCCACGGCCATCGTGCCCATGGTAATTACGGCGATATCCGTCGTACCTCCGCCGAGGTCGACGATCATGACGCCGCTCGGATGGTCAATGTCAATGCCCGCACCGATGGCCGCCGCCAAAGGCTCCTCCATGAGGCAGGCCCTGCCTGCGCCGCTCGCGGTGATGACATCGAGGATTGTGCGCTTTTCGAGGTTCGTGACCGAACCCGGCATGCTTATTATGATATTCGGTTTAAAGATTCTGTTTCCGCAGATCTGTTTAATGTAGTAACGGAGCATGTGCTCGGTTACTGTGAAATCGGATACCACTCCGTCCTTCATCGGACGAACGACGCTTACCGAGTCGGGCTCCCTTCCCAGCATTTTAAGCGCGGGCCTTCCGATGGCCATTATCTTGCCCGTGGTCTTCCTGTAAGCGACTATGGAAGGTTCGGAGACAACTACTCCCTTGCCCTCCACACAGGCAATCAAAGAAGTGGTACCGAGATCAATTCCGATATTGATTCCCAGCATTTTACACCTCTGAAGAAATACTAGACTGAAGTCTGTACTTTCTTTCGCGTAAACTTCATTATACTATCATTTATTTATAAAATAAATACTTTATTTACGCGGAGTCAGCGTGGCACAGGCGATGTGGACTGACTCCGCGCCCGAAAACAGAAGCACGCGGGCACAGGCCTTGCAGGTGGCGCCGGTGGTCATAATATCGTCCACCAGAAGGATTCTTTTACCGGCGACAAACCTGCCCTTGTTCAGGCTGTAGGCGCTCTCGATGTTCTTCTGCCTGTGCTCCGCATCCAGAAGATGCTGCACCTGCGTGTCCCTGCTCTTTCTGAGCAGTTCGCAGTCGCGCTCGCAGCCGAGCCGCATCTGCTCGGCTATCAGCCTGCTCTGGTTGTAGCCGCGCTCGGCAAGGCTCGCGCGTGTCGCGGGCACACAGGTCAGAATATCGAACTCCAGGCCGTAAAACTTTGCCCGGACCTCGCGCTCGAGTTCCGCCGCGAAAAACGGCGCGGATGAGATGTCCGAGCTGAACTTCAGCCTCTGCATTGCGTTTTTCACCGCGCCGTCATACAAAAGCGGCGACGCGACATTTTCAAGTTCACGGTCCGGGCGCGTTATCGTCTCCGCGCATTCCCTGCAGAAAAAATGAGCGAGCAGAAAATCCCCCGGCCTGTTTTCATCGACGATGTAGCCTCCGCAGGAGATACACTTCTCGGGGAAAACAAGGTTTAAGAGTTTTTCTGCTCCGCTGATTGATTTTGACATGACTATTCCGCCTTCAGTAAGTATTTCAGGGCGGAATATCTTTTGATTTTTCTGTCGTTTTCGACCATTCTGAGTATGGTCTCACGGGTTCCTATGGTGATCATCTTGCTCTTTGCCCTCGTCACCGCAGTGTAAAAGAGGTTGCGGTAACAGAGGTTCGGCGGCACGCCTATGACCGGCATTATAACCGCCTCAAACTCGCTGCCCTGGCTCTTGTGAACCGTCACGGCATAGGCGAGTTCGAGTTCCTTGAAACTCTCGGCCGGGTAAGTGGCGACTCTGCCGCCGAAGTCAATCTTCATGGTGGCCGCGCGCCTGTCTATTGAGAGCAGTGTGCCTATGTCACCATTAAAGATGCCTTCACCCTGCTCGACTTTGCCGCGCGCGTCGCGGCGCTCCCAGATGATGTCATAGTTGTTTTTAATCTGCATGACCTTGTCACCTTCCCTGAAGGTGCGGGCCATGTTTTTGTACTCATTCTTGCCCTTGGCCGGAGGATTGATTGCCTCCTGCAGGAGACGATTCAGGTTTGCGGTTCCCGCATCGCCTTTTCTGCTCGGGCAGAGGACCTGAATATCCTTTACGGGGTCGTATCCGTATGCCTTCGGCAGTCTGTTCCGGTAAAGGTCTATTATGTCATATACGGCCTTGTCGCTGCTGTCCCTCTCCATGTGAAAGAAATCGTTGTCCACACGGGAGAGGTCGGGCTCCTCACCGCTCACAATCCTGTGGGCATTTGTAACGATGAGACTCTGCATTGCCTGTCTGAAGACCTCGGAGAGTTCCACGACGGGAAGCAGTCCGGACTCTAAAAGGTCGTGCAGCACACTGCCCGCTCCGACGGCGGGAAGCTGGTCGTTGTCGCCCACCATTATGAGGCGGCAGCCTATGGGCAGCGCTGAAAGCAGGGCCGAGAAGAGAATGACATCCACCATCGAGAGCTCATCGACGATGAGCACGTCCGCCTCGATGGGATTCTTCTCATTTCTCTTGAAGGCCATGCGGTCATCGCTGCCCCGCTCCGCCTCCAGAAGCCTGTGTATGGTGCTCGCCTCCTTGCCCGTTATCTCGGACATGCGCTGCGCCGCACGTCCCGTAGGGGCACAGAGGACCACATTGAGACCATCTCTCTCAAAGAGCTCGAGTATGCCGTTTACGGTTGTCGTCTTTCCCGTACCGGGCCCGCCGGTCAGTATGAGCACTCCCTTCTGTGCGGCTGTCATAATAGCCTCTTTCTGGAGTTTTTCATATGTTATGCCGTTGGCCTTCTCGAGTTTCTCTATCTCTTTATCGAGGGTGCGCCTGCCCGCGGGCGGGAACTTCACCATCATCTTTATCTTATATGCGGCCATACACTCCGCCTCGTGTATATAAGGCAGCGAGAGATACTCCCTGCCGTCCATCTCAAAGGCGGTGAGCTGTTTATGCTCGACAAGGGTGTCCATGGCAATATCTATGGTGTCCTTGTCTATATCAAGCAGGTCAGCGCACGGAGAGAGCATCTTATCCCTCGGCAGACATGTATGTCCGTTGCTTGAGAGGTTATATGCCACGACGTGGAGAATACCCGCTTCAATCCTGTACTCGGGCTTTGTGGCCTGAGGCAGTGAAGCCGCAATGGCGTCTGCGCGTTCAAAGCTTATACCGATCTCCGGTATACAGAGCATATACGGGTTCTCCGTAATGCGGTATACGGCATATCCTCCGAACACGCGAAAGGCATTTATGCTCTCATTCGCCGTGAGACCGAGCGCCTCGAGTTTTATCATTATCTCGCGGACCTCATTGGTCTTGCGAAATTCCTCGCTTATGGCCCTGGCCTTAGCCGCAGTTATTCCTTTTATCTTCGCGAGACGCTCAGGGTCGTTCTCAATTACATCGAACGCGTCCTCACCGAAGGCCTCTATTATCTTTACCGCCGTAGACGGGCCCACTCCCTTTACCGCACCTGACGAGAGGTACTTGAGCATGGTCGCCGCAGTGGACGGCATGGCGCGCTCAACCGACTCGGCGCGAAACTGCCTGCCGAAGGTCGGATGTCTGTCCCAGCTGCCGGTGAAGTGAACCTCCTCGCCCGCCGCAATCTCCGGCAGTACGCCTACAACGGTTATGAGCTCACCGTCCTCGCTTGCGACATCAAGGACCGTATAGCCGGTATCTTCTTTTCGGTAGATTATCTCTTCGGCTATACCGAAAAGATTGTCCATGTCTTCCGTGAGCAAAAGGTTCACCTCCCCTTCAATAATACTGTTTTATTATAACAAAAAAGGGTGCATCATGCGCACCCCTTTTTCATACAGCGTGATAGGATCTGTAAGCCGAGTTCTGTCTTTTAAGGCAATCATCTATCTAGACCGCCCATTGCTGAGCGGTTCAAGCCACCCTTCTGCTTTATAGCGGCCGAGCAAGCCTTGCAAGTCGGTGTTGCTCCGGATGGGGTTTACATGGCCACGATGTCTCCACCGTGCCGGTGAGCTCTTACCTCGCCTTTCCACCCTTACTGCGCAAGCGCAGCGGTATATCTCTGTTGCACTTTCCNNGGTCACCCTCGGCGGCCGTTAGCCGTCATCCTGCTCTTCGGGGCTCGGACTTTCCTCCCGCGTAACACGCCGGCGACTGCCCAATCCAATCACGGGCATATTTTACCCAAACGAGTCATCAAAGTCAATATGCCGCCTTATAATAAGGTTTACTTTTACTTAAAATTTTGCTAAACTGTATTTATGTTTTTAAAGGTGGTGTGACATCTTGAGCAAAAAGAACGATACCAAGCCCTTACCCAGGCGTGCATTTATAGTATGCTTCACGCTTATCTTCCTCATTGCGCAGCTTGTTTTCTTCATAATCACATTGTCGAGCATGCCCATTATCAAGGACACCATAGACATGTCAGTCAGGTTCAACCAGGTCTTTGCGGCAACCCTTGATGAATACTATCTCGTGGCATGCATTTCCGCATCCGTAATTGAGGGACTCTGCCTGATTGTTGCGTCATATCTCTTTGCCGAAAGGCACTGGCCGACGTTCCTCACTCTCATCACATTATCGGTGAACTTCCTGGTATGCCTTCTTACATTCATCGGTCTCTACTTCATAGACCTGAGAAATGTATACTTCACCATCCAGGTCACCTTCCTTATCCCGATAATCACGATATTCCTCTCAAGTGTCTTCCTTATAGACGACACCGTGGATGTTTTAAACGGCAAGTATGAAAAACACCTGTCAAAAATAACAAAGAACGTCCAGGAGAGACTCGACACCTCCATTGAGAGAACAATAACAAAGGCCAGAAAGGGAACTTTAAGACCTGCAGACAACCCCAACCGCGAGCTCGTGAGAATACCGGTTTCCGAAGAAGGAACCATGTTACGTTCAAACGATATATCAGAGGCTGCGGCCCACACAATTCCCGATCTCGGTAAATAAAAAACAAACCTGAGGAGAAATCCTCAGGTTTTTTCATATCATTTCAAGTATTTCGGATATGACGCGGTTTGAAATCAGAAAACCGCGTCTGTTAAGTTTCAGGGTGGTTTTATCCGCCGAAACGAAGGGCGCGAGATCGGACCTTTCGGCAACGCGTCTGACAAAGTCTGCGGGAAGCCCGGACACCCCTTCGGTAAGACGAAGGCCGAGCATGACTTTCTCTTCAAAGGAACCGCCGGGCCCGTCGTCCGCGGTGCCGGCGCCCTCAATGAATGCGTTTATATCCGGTGGGAAGAAAAACCGCCTGCCGTCCGCAAAGGAGTGAGCAGCGGGCCCGATTCCAAGGTATTCCTCGTCCCTCCAGTACTTCAGATTATGCCTGCTCTCAAATCCGGGTACGGCGAAGTTTGAAATCTCATACTGTTTAAGTCCCGCGGCCTCAAGTTTGTCGCAGGTCAGCTCGTACATATCGCAGACATCGTCCTCAGAGGGCAGATCAAGGCTTTCCCCCCTGTCAAAGAAAACCGTACCCTCCTCAATTTTAAGCATATATGCGCTGATGTGAGGCACTTTAAGGCCGGTGCAGAACTCAAGTGTTTCAAGAAGACTCTCCCTGTCCTGTCCCGGTACACCGAGCATGACATCGAGGGATATGTTTTCAATGCCGGCGGCGCGCGCAATTGAGACCGCCTGTCTTACGCGGACCGCGTCAGAAGCACGTCCGAGCGCGCGGCGCTCGCCGTCCGAGGCGGACTGAAGTCCGAGGGACACGCGGTTTACACCCGCCGCAGAAACGGCCGGCAGAAAGCTTTCAAGGTCCGATGAGGGATTGCACTCAACGGTTATTTCCGCGTCGGACGCGACATCGAAGTTTTCACGGACAGCTTCCGGCATATCGGCAATAAGAGATCCGGGCACGGCCGAAGGCGTGCCCCCGCCGAAATAGATTGTGTCGACCGGACGGCGGCCGTAAATATGAGAAAAAGAGGCAGTGGTGTTCACTACTGCCTCTGTGTATTTTTGCATGAGTTCCCCGTCCGGTCTGACCTTATAGAAGTCACAGTACGGACAGAATGACCTGCAAAAAGGGATGTGGATGTAAATGCCGAAAGGCCTCATGCGAAATCCCTCTCAGTCGTCGAGCTTCAAAACGGCCATGAACGCCTCCTGCGGCAC
>DBWX01000007.1:0-7824 GCA_002309175.1 Ruminococcaceae bacterium UBA1227 | reverse complement strand
CCGTAGCACTTAGCAAGCACGTCCTTGCGCATGGCCTTTACGGTCTCCCTGGCGATTATCTTACCGCCGATTGACATCTGTATGGGAATTTCAAAAAGCTGACGCGGTATGTTCTCCTTGAGCTTCTCGGCAATCTTCCTGGCCTTGTTATAGGCCTTTTCGGAATGGATAATAAAGGAGAGTGCGTCTATCTGGTCACCGTTTAAGAGAACATCGAGTTTTACGAGATCTGACTGACGGTAACCCATAATCTCATAGTCGAGCGAGGCATAGCCCCTCGTACGTGACTTTAAGACGTCAAAGAAATCATAGATAATTTCATTGAGCGGAAGTTCGTAGTGAATATCCACCCTGTCCGGTGTGATGTAGGACATATCGCGGAAGGTTCCCCTTCTGTCCTGGCAGAGGTCCATTATCTGTCCGACATAGTCGGGCGGAGAATAGATGTGCGCGTTTACTATCGGTTCCTCTGAAAACTGAATGGTCGCGGGGTCCGGATAGTTTGAGGGGTTATCTATCTCAACCACCTGACCGTTTGTCAGATGGATTTTGTAGATTACGCTCGGTATGGTCGTAACGAGGTCGAGGTCATATTCACGCTCAAGCCTCTCCTGGATAATCTCAAGATGAAGAAGGCCAAGAAAACCGCAGCGGAAGCCGAAGCCCAGGGCACCCGATGTCTCGGGTTCAAAGCTTAAGGCCGCATCGTTGAGCTGGAGCTTGGCAAGAGCCTCTTTCAGAGCCTCATAATCAGCGCCGTCGGCCGGATAGATACCGCAGAATACCATCGGATTGACCTTGCGGTATCCGGGCAGGGCCTGCGGCGCGGGATTTGACGCCAGGGTGACGGTGTCACCTACCCTGGCCTCGGAAACGGTCTTGATTGAGGCGGTAATATAACCGACCTCACCCGCCCTGAGGGAGGATGCGGGCTCCATTGTCTGGGCGCGCATATAGCCGACTTCAACTACCGTGAACTCGGCACCCGTGGACATGAGGCGCATGGTGTCGCCCGCCTTTATTGTGCCGTCGACGATTCGCACGTACACGATTACGCCCTTGTAACTGTCGTAGATCGAGTCAAAGATAAGGGCGCGCAAGGGCGCGTGCTCATCACCCGTCGGCGGCGGTACGATCTTTACAATCTGCTCGAGCACCTGCTCCACGTTCTCGCCCGTCTTGGCCGAGACGCGCGGTGCCTCGCTGCAGTCGAGTCCTATAATGTCCTCGACCTCCTTGCACACCTCTTCGGGATGCGCCGCAGGGAGGTCAATTTTATTGATTACAGGGCAGATTTCGAGGTCGTGGTCCAGGGCGAGATATGTGTTCGCCAGGGTCTGGGCCTCTATGCCCTGTGTGGAGTCAACAATCAAAACCGCCCCCTCGCAGGCCGCGAGCGAGCGTGATACCTCATAGTTGAAGTCAACATGGCCCGGGGTGTCTATGAGATTGAGCTCATAGACCTGTCCGTCCTCAGCCTTGTAGTCGAGCTTTACGGCATGCGCCTTTATGGTTATGCCGCGCTCGCGCTCAAGATCCATGTTGTCGAGGAGCTGTTCCGTCATATCGCGCTTCGCGACCATGCCCGTAAGTTCGAGCAGACGGTCCGCCAACGTGGACTTGCCGTGATCGATATGAGCTATTATGGAAAAGTTCCTTATGTTCTGCTTATAGTCGGACAAATCAATCACCTGACTGTCCCGAAATCCATGCCTCTGCCTCGGCAAGTCCTTCGGGACTATACTCAAATTCTTTCTTTTCTGTTCTGCCGGCCGCATCCTCAACCTCAAAGCAGTTGTTTCTGTACGTGGCGGCAACGAAGACCTTATCGGTCTCATTTATGTTCTTCGGGAACACTTTGTATCTGAAACTTCCCACGCTGCCGGAAAAGGTATTTTTCTGGCACATGTAGTCAAAGCGCGGGATTTTTATCTCTGTACTCATGGATACTCCTAGTTTACGCGAAGATAGCTCATCGGCTGAATTGTAAGGCCGTTGTAATAGCTGACTTCGCTGTTGTAGTTTACGTAGATGTATGTGCCCTTGTTGAACTCGGAGACATAAAGTCCGTCCTTAAGTTTTTTGTGGTCGGTCATCTTTGCGGAGCGCAGGTCGGAAAGCGCGGCATCAAAGGTCCTGTAAGCGTCAAGGGCCTGCTGTGACCACAGCTCGTAATAGTTCTTCTCCTTGCTGTCGAAAGTGAGATTATAGGCAGGCATTGCGCCGTATTCGAGACAGCGCAGAAGCATCCTGTCATAATCGTCGATCTCGTTGAGATAAGGGCTTGTGTATTCAACCGTGCCGCGGAGAACCATCTGTACAAAAGGCTCCGCAGAATAGATGGCGGATTCCGGATAAGACGGTTTTATAGGAAGGCACGATACTATGTTCGCGTTCTTTAAAGTGTAGAGATTGCCGTTGTCCACCATTATGCTCTTGTTTGTTGAGAGCGAGATGGACTGATTGAAGATACTCTCGGCGAATTCCTGACGCGATGCAGAATCCGTTGAGGGCAGGATTGTACCTACATCACCGAGGCAGTAACCCCTGAAATCATATTTCTTCACGTTCTTTATGAAGGACATGACATTTGATGTGAGGTCCTTTGTCGTGGTGGCCTTGCCGTCAAAGAAATTGGCGGTGACATAAAAGCCGAATCCCTGGGAAGAGAGATAAGACATGAGAGAGTCAAGGCTTTCCCTGCTGCCGTATTTCGACTGGACACGGAATTTCTTCAGTAGGTTGTCATATCTCAGGTTGAGGGAGTTGATACCCTTTGCCTTGAGTACGGAGACCATATCCTCGGCATTTTCATACTTGTTTTTCGAGTCCGCTGTAATGGTGATATTCACGGGAAGGTTTTCCTCAGCGGCAACAGTACGTGTGGACATCATACCGTCACGCACCATCTCCTCACGGCACATGGAAGCGAGTGAAGAGCAGGTTGCGGCAGAACCGGAGATAAACTTGTACGATACCTTAAGGACTTCGTTTACAGGATATGAGAAGGCGGCGCGCACATAGTCTATGGCACCTGTCGTCGCCTTTATTTTCGAGATTGCGTCGCCGCCGGTTACAATACCGGCAAAGGCGGCCTCGCCGTGCTTTAAGCCGAAGGCTCCGAATACGGCCGGGTGCTTGTTCTCCTCCGTCTTTGTCAGATCGGCACCGTATGTGTCGAGCGCATATACGGCTTCCTCGGACGAGGTCAGGTCAATGAGAGCGCCCGGTCCGTCAGGTATTACGATGAAATCCCCGCCCTGCGGGTCTGAAACCGCGCCGAAGGTCGGAAGTATTTCAATGCTGATTACGGTTATGTCCTTGCTGACAGAAGATGTGTCAACAGATGCCGAGAGTACACCGTCCTCAAGTTTGAAACTCAGGGTCAGGTCCACACCTATTGACGGGTTCTTCGCCTTGTCTCTGAGCTTGTATTGGATGTCGAGTCCTTCTGCGCTCGTCACAGCCTTCGCACCGCCGAGCGCAACTGCGTTGTCCTGTGAATTGAGTTTGTACCACTTGACGCCGTCAGTGGCCTCGACATAGAGGAGCGCGCCTACGCTGTTCTCGACGGTCGGCATTGAATAGTCAATATTGCCCGTCGTATCCTTGAGCGCTATGGCACAGTTCGCCTCATCGAGCAGAAGCTCATAGAGACCTGATTTTAAAACCGACTGGTAACTCTCCGGTACGGAAGTATGATACTGCGTGCCCTGGGAAGTATTTTCCACAACCTTTAGGCTCTCCTCCGTAAAGTGGGAACTGCAGCCTGCAAAGCTGAGGACAAGCGCCAGGGCAAGCATAATACATGTGAGTCTTTTCGTTGAAAACCGGTTATTCATAAACCATCCTTACTTAAGCGGATTGTTTTCGGAGTCCTTCTCCTCTTTCGGAGTCTCCTTGTCATCCATATTTGCGTAACGCTTAATCTTCATCGTTGTGGTCTTGATGAACTCGTTGTCACGGAGCGTTACTTTCTTTACGTTCTTATAATTCGGAAGTCTCTTGTTGAGGTCCTTGATTATCTCATCAAAGAGACGCTCGAGCTCGCCGCCCGTGGGGGCGTCCTTGCCCTTTTCCGTGTACTTCTTCTTTATTGCCTCGAAGTCCGGGAATATCTTGGCCTCGACTATGGTCTCATTCTCCTCTTCATTATCGAAGCCTACGACCATGGACTCGGCAATCAGAGGATTGTTGTTGAGGTGGTACTCAATCTCCTCAGGGTAGATATTCTTGCCGTTCTTCGTGACGATTACGTTCTTGATACGGCCGTGGATCCGCAGGATTCCCTCCTCGTCCATTGAGCCGAGATCGCCCGTATGCAGGTAACCGAACTCATCAATTGTCTCCTTCGTGAGCACGTCGTCCTTGTAATAACCGAGCATTACATTCGGTCCCTTTACGCAGATCTCGCCTATTCCGTTGGAGTCCTCGTTGATGATTTTGACATCGAGTCCGGGGATGGGTTTGCCGACGGAGTCAATCGTAAAGAGCTGGTCATGGTTGCAGGCAATAAGCGGAGCGCACTCCGTCATACCGTAACCTATGTACGATGTAATACCGAAGGTCTTGAAACCCTTTATGACTTCGGGGCGTACCGCGGCCGCGCCTATGATGATGAGGCGCAGACGGCCGCCGAAATTCTTCGTGATCTCCTCGAAGATACGGTCGTTCATATTTACGCCTACGGCGTTTGTCGCCTCGGCAAGGATCTTGCCGAAGGTGAGTTTGAGTTTTCCGCCCTTCTTCTCGGAGACGGCCTGCATTATGCGGCCGTGGAACTTCTCGAGCATGAGAGGTACCGTGACAAAGATGGTGGGCTTGACCTCCTGAAGATTTCTCATCAGGTGCAGAAGGCTGTCGTTGAAAGCTATGCAGGCGCCCATATAGAGAGGAATCAGAATGCCTTCCGTACACTCCATTGTATGGTGAATCGGGCATACCGAGAGATATTGGTCACCGGGGCCGCCTTTCGCGACCGAGCAGTTTGAAACTATTACGAAACAGATATTGGCCTGCGAGAGCATAACGCCCTTTGTAAGTCCGGATGTACCGGATGTGAAACTGAGCACAGCCAGGGCATTCGGGTCTATTTCAACATTTTTGTACTCCGCAACGCAGGGTGCATTATGAGAGAGCAGCTCATGTCCGTGGGCCAGTAAATCGTGGAAGAGAATTGTTCCCGGTATGGCCTCTTTGCCCTCAAGGAGCACTATTTCAATTCCCGCGGGAAGTTCATCCCTGTGCTCTGAGATCTTTGAAAAGGCCTTGTTGTCGACAAATATGAGCTTGGTCTCGGAGACCTTGAGGATTGTATTTATATCCTCAAAGTAAAGCTCCTTGTCTATCGGCACGACGATGCCCGAACCGATATGGGCGGCAAGGTATGTAAGGAGCCATTCGTATGAATTGCCTCCCATTATCGCGACATTCTTTCTCGGCAGCCAGCCACGCTCCTGCATGGCGACACCGAGGGCATCTATCTCTGTACGAAACTGCGCGTATGTGACTTCGCTGTACTCACCATTCGGCTGTCTGAGTTTGAAAGCCGGCTCGTTCGCGAACTCCCTCGCGCTCTGATTCATCATGTCACGAAAATCGCGGATCGGTCTCATTTCATAAAGTGCTTTGTTGGTGTTCATCTGAGTCCTCCGTTATTTCTTGTTCCAGGGGTTGTTCTTGTCGGGGTCAGTCGGATCCCAGCCCTTGTTCGGGCTGTTGACATCTATCTTTTTCAGCTCGGGTATTCCGAGGGGGCTGGGAGTGTCACTGTCATAGATGAAAACGACAGTCTTCCATTCAATATTCTCGTACAGCCATTTTATGTCTTCTATGTTCATTCTTATGCAGCCCAGCGAAGCGGGAGTGCCTAATTTGTTGTACTCTTCATATTCAAGGGCGCCTTTATCTTTGGCCGTGTACGGTACCGAGTGGAACCATATCTGATCTACAATGCGTACCGCATAGCGCGCATATGAACCATCAACCATCTTAAGCCAGGGGTTGTCCTCCGGAATTGATTTTTCCGTCGTAGTGAATACACCGAGCGGTGTCTCGGCATCTTCAGATCCGCCTTTTCCGCAGGAGCAGAGGAAAGCTTTTACCGCAACGGTGTAATCACCGTTCGAATCCTTTTCATAGAATGTGACAACATTCATCTTCCTGTTTACGCCTACGCAATACTTATGGGTTCTCTTATACGCGTCGTCAACATCAAACGCTATGTCACGCTCATACGTGACAGTTTCCGTCGGAGCCTCCGTCGTGGTCTTTGTCGCGGCCTTTGAGGATGCCTCCTCCGAGGATTTCTTCTTATGGCTGTGGGAGATACAGCTGCTGAGGATGAGAATGAAGATAAGCAGAATAATACCTATTCCGACTATCGTGGTTCTCCTGCGGCGCTGCATCATAATCTGCCGCTTCGTCATATACTTGTTTTTGTTGGTGTTTCTCGTGTACTTAGCCATTGGTCTTCTCCTCATAAGTCTTGGCCATATACTGCGCGGCCTTGTAGATGTCGCCGCAGCCCAGGGTGATGATTAAATCGCCGGGCTCGGCCTTTGACATGACATAGTCTGCGACTTCCTTTTGAGTCTCGTACCAGACGCTTCCGGGTATCAGCTCTGCAAGCTGCGATGTATATACACCGTCCGTGTTGACCTCACGCGAGCCCATGATTTCCGTCATAACGGCGTAGTCGGGAATTGAGAGGGCCTCCGCAAAGGCCTTCATATGCGTCTTCGTGCGTGAATAAGTAAACGGCTGGAAAACTGCCCAGACGTGTTTGTAACCCATGGTCATGACGGCTTCGAGTGTGGCTTTCAGCTCCGTCGGATGGTGAGCGTAGTCGTCCGCGATGGTGATGCCGCCAAACTCTCCGAGTACCTCAAAGCGTCTGCCCGCTCCCCTGAAGTTGCCGATGGTCTTTGTAATGGCATCCATACCGATACCGTTCTCAATGGCAACCGCGACGGCCGAGAGAGCGTTGAGCACGTTGTGTTTGCCGGGGATATTCAGAGCAACATGTCCGATACACTTGCCGTAAGCAATGATGTCGAACTCGGGGAACGCTCCTCTGTTGTATGTGATATTTTCCGCCGTGTAATCGTTTGAGGGATCAAAGCCGAAGGTTATGAATTTCTTTCCTTCCTTTGAAGTCATGTTCTCAATGGCCCTGACCGTATTCGCGTCATCGCCGTTGTAGACAATGAGGTTCGTTGTCATATCCGCAAACTTCGTGAATGAGCGGATGGAGTTCTCAATGGTTCCGAAATACTCCATATGGTCATTGTCAATGTTCAGAATAATCGCGGTGTCAGGCGACAGTTCGAGGAAGGTATCCTTGAACTCGCAGGCCTCACAGACCATTGTCTGCGAAGAGCCAAAGCGGCCGTGGCTGTCAATGAGCGGAAGGCGTCCGCCGATGACAAGAGTCGGGTCGGCGCCGTTCTCAAGCAGCAGCTGCGACAGCAGCGAAGTCGTTGTCGTCTTACCGTGTGTTCCGCAGACACCTATACAGTTATCATACATGCGTGAAACGGCGCCGAAGAGTATTGCGCGCTCGACGCACGGCACGCCCGAGGCCTTCGCGGCCTCCAGCTCCGGGTTACCCGGAAGTATGGCATTGGTATAGACGATGAGTTCCGGTTTAAACTGTTCGAGGTTCTCCGGAACCTGCTCCATATTTATTGTCGCACCGAGTGTGCGGAGTTTATTGATATTGTCACCGGGATTGTTGTCGGAACCGGTCAGGGTATAACCCTTCGCAATAAGAATTTCTGCCAGCGGGCACATGCCCGAACCGCCTATTCCGATAAAGTGAAT
>DBWX01000012.1 GCA_002309175.1 Ruminococcaceae bacterium UBA1227 | reverse complement strand
CCAACTGCTCTACCCCGCGATATTTAAAGTGCTTGATTATTATAGCCAAGTCGCCATAAAAATGCAAGCACTTTCTTTTTGCTGTTTGGAATTACCAGATGCTGATGAAGGGGCTGATGAGTTTCAGCGGGAATCTTTCAAAAGCTTCCGGATAGTTTCTCTTGAAAATTGCAGGCATGTTAAATGGATTAATTACCCATACTAAGTAACCCACAAAACCGAGAACCGCCACAAGAACAAGTCTAAGAGCAATTTTTATGACCTTTTTGATTTTCTCAAGCATTGTCTGTTCCTCCCGTAATTAATATAACCACCGTTTAAAAATGTTATCATAAAAGAGTTTTTATGTCAATAAAACCAAATGCCGGGCGAAAGCCCGGCATTCGGTGTTATGGGTGTGAAATTGTAATAGTGGTGGTTATACAATTTCCATATGCAAAACGCTGTGGGAGACTACAGCGATTGCGGCAAAAAATCAGGGCCCCTTTACCATGTGTAAAGGAGCCCTGAAACACATCCATAACAGAAGATGCGAACAGCAGTTTTGTTGCCCCTTTTCAAACACGGAAGGTCAGGCCGTTTCCGGCTTGGCCCTGTTCACGGCTCCATGGCTTTCGCTTTAGGTTTCCGTGACTCGGAACTCATATTTAATTCTTATCTATTTTCTCACAAGTCGCGCGCTAAGTCAAGGATTGAAACTGAGACCCTTGAACATGCTTGCTGATTCGGAGTAATCCTCCTCGCCGGCCTCGATGTCATAGACATCGTTCCTGCGTTTAGGATCTATGGCTATTGTCATGCGCTCCTGCTTCTCAATGATAACAGGTGCTGTCTTCTTAGCCTTTTTCTCTTTCTTTTTCTTTGTCTTTTTCTCGCTGTACTCGTATCCTTCAGAGGCGGCGAAGGCCTTGTTTGCCTCGCGCTCGAGGACGGGTACGGAGGCCTCGTAGCCGTTGGCTACGCGCTCCTCGTAAATTTTCTTTGCCTGTTTCTTTCTGGCTTCGAGTTTTTTCTTCTCGAGCGCCTTCTTGTCCTTTTCAAGCTGCTTCTTTTCAGCTGCGAGCGCGTCGAGTTTCGCCTTCTCCGCCTTTGCTGCGGGCATGCCCGCATAGTGCTTCGCACGGGCATTCTCAGAAAGTGTCTGAGCAACCTCGGCGCCCTTGGTCATGAGGAACGGAGTGGCGAAACCGATACCTATTACGGCACCTGCCACGGCGCCGCAGGCGATGCCGGAAGCGGCCATTATAATTGTCTGTCTTCTTGAGTCGCGACCCTTCATTTTACAGTCCCCTCTCAGATAAACGGGTAAGCTTTTGAATACTAAAATATAATACCGAATTTTACTTTATGTGTCAATTTACATTTTACGGGCTTTGTGGTAGAATTACACGACACTTTTCAAAGGAGGTTTCGTATGGCTGAAATACTGAAATGCAACCACCTGAAAAAGCAGTACGGCAGCTTTACCGCCCTCAAGGGAATAAACCTTGAGCTCCCGGAAGGCAGAATTGTAGGCCTTCTCGGCCCGAACGGCAGCGGTAAGACAACACTTATCAAGCTCGCCAGCGGTCTGCTTCTTCCCACGGCAGGCGAAATCCTGATCAACGGTCAGGCGCCGGGCGTTGAATCAAAGAAAATCGTCGCCTATCTTCCCGAGCGCAACTACCTTGACCTCTCGAAGAAAATCAGCAAACAGATTGATTTTATGGGCGACTTCTACAAGGACTTCAGAAAAGAACGCGCGTACGAGATGCTCGAGCACCTCGGAATCGACCCTTCACGTCCGCTCAAGGAGCTCTCGAAGGGTAACCGCGAGAAGGTCCAGCTCATACTTGTCATGAGCCGCGACGCGAAGCTCTATCTGCTCGACGAGCCGATAGGCGGTGTCGACCCCGCGGCGCGCGACTATATACTCTCGACAATCATCGACAACCACCCGGAGAACTCCACCGTGCTTATCTCGACGCACCTTATCGCGGACGTGGAGCCGGTGCTCGACGAGTTCATCTTCATCCGTGAGGGTGAGATACTACAGCACTCCGCAGTGGACGAAGTCAAGGCCAAGGGTCAGACTGTCGACGGTCTCTTCAGGGAGGTGTTCAGATGTTAGGTAAACTTACAAAACACGAATTCCTCACGGTGGGCCGCCTGGCAATCCCCGCCTATCTCGCAATCCTCGCCATCTCGGTTGTGGGCCGTTTCCTGACCTGGATAACATCCCGTCAGTACGTCATTGACCATGTGGCACCCACATTCGTCAGGATTATAAAAATCCTCTCATCACTTATCTCGACGGTCTATGTCCTGGCCTTCATAGCCTTCATTGTCATGACTGTCGTATTCCTGGTATACCGCTTCTACAAGAACTACTTCACGGACGAGGGCTACCTGATGCTCACGCTCCCCGTAAAACCTGCGAGCCTCATCTTTTCAAAGCTCTTCAACTCGTGGATCTGGCTCCTGTTCAGCGCAATCATCGCCGTAGCGTCACTCTACATCACCCTCGGTCATTACGACCAGCTGACCGACCTTATCTCACGGACATTTGACTCGGTGAAACAGGTCATCGACCGCGAGGGCGACTTCATCCGCGACGAACTCGGCGTGCCCATCTGGGTATTTGTGATTGAGCTCGTAATCTTCGTCATCCTCCTCATCTCAAGGTATATCTTTGAGTGGTACGCCTCAATAGGCGCGGGCACGATGATAGCGAAGAAGCACAAGATTATCGGCACGCTCGTAGCGTTCCTGATTCTCGACAATATCTCATATGCCGTAACAGGCGGCTTCGTCGCAATAGCCACGAGCGTGGCTCCGGACTACTTCACGGAGCTCTCGCAGAGCGGCGGCAAGGCCCTTCAGCTTGTGGTCCTCGGCTACTCAGGTGTAAACCTGCTGCTCGCCGGACTCCTCTTCTGGCTGCTCACTTACGTAATGAAGCACAAGCTGAATCTCGAATAATAAAAAGCTCCCCGAAAAGGGGAGCTTTTCTTATGCCTGTTTTTCCGCCGCCGCCAGAATAATCAGCGAATTCCTGAGCGTCTTTATCGTGTCTTTCGGGTCGTCCACGCGGACCGAGACATATGGTCTTGAGCCGCCCGAGACGAGAATCCGTCCCTTCATGACCTCATTGAGCCTGCCGACTGCCCTCATGTCTATCCTGTTCCAGTAAAGCAGGAGCCTGTTGCCGGACTGGCCTATCTCGTAAACACCCACATGCGCGGCGATATTTCGCAGGAGCGAGACCTCTATAAGGCCGAGCACCGCCTGCGGCGGATCGCCGAAACGGTCGGTCAGCTCGTCGGTTACGTCCGAGGCATCATCCTCCGTCCTGACATCGGCGATACGCCTGTAGGCGGACAGACGCTGAGGCACGCTTGAGATGTATGATTCCGGTATATGGGCGTCTATCTGAATGTCGATGAGACATTCAGGCTCGGCCTTCACCGGTTCACCCTTCTGTTCCCCGCGCAGCTCTGCGACTGCGTCGCCGAGAATCTTTAAGTACATGTCGTAGCCTACGGCCTCCATATGGCCATGCTGACGTGCGCCGAGGAGCGAGCCCGCTCCGCGCAGTTCGAGGTCACGCATGGCAATCTTGAAGCCGGAGCCGAACTCCGTATACTCACGGATGGCCGTGAGTCTTCTGTACGCCGTATCGGTGAGTTCCTTGCCGCCGTAGAAGGTAAAGTAGGCTGTCGCCCTTCTCGGCGAGCGTCCGATACGGCCCCTTATCTGATGCAGCTGGGCCAGGCCCAGTCTGTCCGAATTCTCTATTATCAGCGTGTTGGCGTTGGGCACGTCAACACCCGTCTCTATTATCGTCGTGCAGACAAGAACGTCTATCTCGCCCTCGACAAGCCTTCTCCAGACCTCGGAGAGCTCGTCCTCACTCATCTTGCCGTGGCCTATGCCTATGCGCGCCTCGGGCACGAGCTCGTGAATTCTCGCCGCACAGTGGGTTATGGTCTCTACATTGTTATGCATGTAATAGACCTGTCCGCCGCGGCGCAGTTCCTTCTCTATGGCCTGCGCAATAATTCCCGGATCGTACTCGAGCACGTGCGTCTGTACCGGATGTCTGTCCGACGGCGCCTCCTCTATGATTGACATGTCGCGTATGCCCGTCATGGCCATGTTGAGCGTCCTCGGTATGGGTGTCGCGGAGAGGGTCAGGACGTCCACATTCGGGAACTTCTCCTTGAGTTTCTCCTTCTGAGCCACGCCGAAACGCTGCTCCTCATCGACGATGAGAAGGCCTAAATCACGAAACTCCACATCTTTCGAGATCAGCCGGTGCGTGCCGACGACTATGTCGGTATAGCCGGCTTTTATGTTCTGCACAGTCTTTCTCTGCTGGGCCGGTGTCCTGAAGCGGGACAGCATCTCTATCTCGAACGGGAAGCCGTCAAATCGCTTTAAGATGGTGTTGTAGTGCTGAAAAGCGAGTATTGTCGTGGGCACTAAAACGGCGCACTGTTTACCCTCGGCGATGCATTTGAATGCCGCCCGGAGGGCTACCTCCGTCTTGCCGAATCCTACATCGCCGCAGAGGAGACGGTCCATTGGGACGGGCTTCTCCATGTCCCGCTTTATCTCGCTTATACAGCGCAGCTGGTCCTCGGTCTCGTCGTACTCGAAACGACGCTCGAAGTCACTCTGCATGTCTATGTCGGGCGAGAAGGCATAGCCGGGTGTGGCGAGGCGCTTCGCATAGAGCTCGGTAAGTTCCTTCGCCATATCCCCTACCGCTCCGCGCACACGCTCCTTTGCCTTCTCCCACTCCTTGCCGCCTAAACGGTTGAGTTTTATCGTCTTCGTGTCATCACGCGGACCTATGTACTTTGAGACGAGGTCGAGCTGCGTGACAGGGACATAGAGGGCATCGCCCTTCGCATATTTTATCTTGATGTAATCCTTTGTGACGCCCTGTACCTCAAGGCTTTCAATGCCTGAGAAGATGCCTATTCCGTGTATGTTGTGGACAATGTAATCTCCCTTGTGAAGCTCATCCAGGCTGTGGAAGGCGTTCTCGGCCTTCGCCCTGTAGCGGCGCTTTGTGCCCGCGGTCTTCTGGCCGTGGGCTATGAGGACAAAGTCCGCCTCAGGCACGCGGAGGCCGCCCGAGAACGAGCCCGGGATGACTGTAATCTTTGTCTTCGGAAATTCCTGCGGCGGTTTCTCCGCATAGTATGCGGAGACGCCCCTCGCAGTCAGATCCTCCGCCAGGGCTTTGGCTCCCTTTTGCGTGCCGGCCGCGACCACAGTCGTTTTGCCCTTTTCAAGCATGTCTTCGACAAGGGTCGTGACCGTGCCGTTCCAGGCCGGCATCTGGCCGAAACTTAAATTGAAAAGTTCCTTTACGGGTGTGTCAAAACTGCCTCTCGCGAAGTTGTCGAGGTAGATTGTATTCGCGTTTTCGTAGTCAGCCGTCAGTTCTGTAAAACCGGTCATGAGGTCACCGAGCTGTTTTACATAATCAAACGACTCGAGGGCCTCTTTTATCTCCTCGCGGTGCAGTTTCACCGCGGCATTTGTCCTCTCCTTCACGCTCTTCGTCTCGACGACAAAGAGCAGGTCGTCACCCGTCATATATGCGAGCGGGGTGACGCTGTCCTCATAGACGAGGTTTATGTATTTGTCCGTGCAGATATCGGTAAGTCCGCTTCTTATTCCGTCCGCGTCGCGCATGAGTTTCTCTTTTGCCGCGGGCTTCTTTACGCGCTTTGCGGCCGCCTCAATACTGTCAGCGAAAGCTTCCGTATCCTCGGAGAACACCTCAGAGCTCGGGGTCACGCGCACCTTCTTCACGTTCTCGGTGCGCCTCTGGCTCTCGGTCTCGAACTCGGCCAGCGCGTCAATCTCGTCGCCCCAGAGTTCGAGACGGAAGGGGCGCTCACGGTCGGGCGGGAAGAAGTCCACGATTCCGCCGCGGACGGCATACTGTCCGTGACCCTCGACCTCATCCGAGCGCCTGTATCCGGCGGCTTCGAGTGAGGTCACGAGATCCTCGAGGGCGACCTCTTTTCCGACCTCGAGGACGGTCATACGGCGTCTGAGCGTCGCCGCCGGAATTGTCTTCTGGCACGCGGCCGCACCCGTCATGACGAGCACATCGCACTCTCCGAGCAGCCAGTTTGAGAGTGCACCCATGCGCTGCTGCTCATACTCTTTTGACACGGTCTGCTCGGAGAGCAGGCTTATGTCCTTTGCCGGGTAGAGCAGAGCCCTGGTGCCGAAAGCGGTCAGGTCGTCGCACAGGCGGTTCGCCGTCGCCTCATCGGGCGCGACGACAAAGGCCCTTCTTCCGCCCTCTTCACAGAGTGCGTGAACAAGAAGTGCCTTGTGGATTCCGGCGGCGCCGAGCAGGCCCAGGGGGAACTTCCCCTGCGCCGCTTTTTCACTTATATTGCGAAATTGTTCGCTCTTTTCAAGTGCCTTTGAAAAACCTGACATTTTTCCTCCCGGACAGGACTTAAGCCCCCGTTTTTCTCAAACGGGGGTGTCTTCATCGTCGTTTTCCTCGACGGTTTTTTTCTTTTTGGTGTTGTACAGGTTCATCGCCTCGGAGGTCTGTCCCTGTACAATCAGGTCAGCGGCTGCCGCCGCCTTCCTTATGGTCTCATTCATGAGGTCGATGTCCTCCCGCGGGAACTTTCCGAGGACGTAGTCCATGAGTTCCTCATCGGGATTCTCCCTGTCTCCCACACCTATCTTTATTCTCGGGAACTCCGTCGAATCAAGATGATTTATGATGCTTTTCAGACCGTTGTGTCCGCCGGCCGTACCCTTGCGTCTTATCCGCAACGTGCCGGGCGGCAGGGAGATATCGTCCGCTATGATGAGAATGTTTTCGGGCGGGACCTTGTAGAAACGCGCCGCCTCTCCTATGGCTTCACCGCTGTTGTTCATGAAGGTCTGCGGTTTCATCAGCAGGACCTTCTCGGTCCCTATAACGCAGGTTGCCGTCAGGGCTTTGAACTTCAGCCGGTCGATTTTCACGCCGTGCGCCTCCGCTATCGCGTTGGCGGCAATGAAGCCGATATTGTGGCGCGTCTGTTCATATTCCCGGCCCGGGTTACCGAGGCCTGCAATAATAAACATATGCGGCTCCTCTATTTATTGATAAGCTTTTTAAGCAGTGTTCCCAGGTCAGACCCGATCAGCGAATAAACCGCTCCGACCGCAATCATAATGACGTAGAGTACAAGCATTACCAGGATAACTCCGAGCAGGCTCCTGCCTCCCCGCCGGGCGATGTATTTCTGCCTTTTCTCCTCAGGCATACCCTGCGCCTTTTTCAGCACTTTTTCACAGTGCCTCTTGTAGAGATAATTCGCGTAGAGCGCACAGAGTATGCTCACTGCGGTTTCAATATACGAAGCCGCCGTCAGCGCGTAGGGCGGAGTCGGCAGATTGGCCTGCGCCTCCTCAATCGCCTCGTTCATCTCCTCCTGGCTCTGATATGCGTCAGAGGTCAGGATTTTCGTGTATTCGTCGTAGCTCTGCTTATAAAAATAAGTGACTTCGTTTATGAACACGAGTGGGATGAAAAAGATCAGGACAAATGCGAGGATGGCCATGCTGTACATCTTCCTGTACGCGAGGTAGAACGGGCCGAAAAGAAATGCCGCCCAGTTCCAGGAGACCTTGCGTCCCGTCTTGTCAAACATCATGAAGCGCGGCATGAACTTCGGCACATTCTTATTCACAACCTGAGCGTAATCGTCAACCGTGAACTCGCCTATCTTCTCGTTGCCGCGGATTTCCCTGTACTCGGGATGACGGTTGCCCATCTGGTCCGTCTTCATCTCGCCGATGACACCGTTTTTCGGCACGTCATCCCTCGTGATGAAAGAAGGTACCGGTATCGGATCGGCGGCCTTGGGCTTCTCCTCGGGCTCCTCTTCCTTCGGGGCTATGGGACTTACCCAGATAAAGTCCCCGCCGTGTTTTGCGGCATTTACGCAGCCGCCGTTTTTCTCATAGCACTCACGGTGATGCGGAGTACCGCACTCGGGACATACGACGACATCAGAACTGTCGTCGAAGACCTCAAAGCAAACGGGGCACTGAACGCCTGTATATTTCATAGTTTTGCTCCTTTGGGTGTCAAATATCCCCATAATTATACATTATTTCGCTTTACAATACAAAAGTTTTTTACTATAATATGAAAACGCGTGAAAGGGTGATTTATTGTGCTCCAGTACGAGGAACTCAGACTCTCTCTCATAGAGAACGAAAAGCCGCTCGAAGACCTGAAAGCGGCCCTCGGTCTCGACAAGATGAGAGACGAAATCAAAAATCTTGAGGATGAAGCCGCGAAGGACGGCTTCTGGGACGACCTTGAAAACTCCCAGAAGGTCCTGCAGCGCACAAGCAACCTCAAAGCCAAAGTGGCGTCATACGAGAAGCTCTCTCAGATGTATGACGACGCTCTTGTCATGATTGAGCTCGCCGATGAAGAGGGCGATGAGAGCCTCTACGACGAGTGCTGTGAAAATGTAAACGAGTTTAAGGCAAAGCTCGACACGATGACCCTTTCCACACTTCTCACAGGCGAATACGACAACTCAAATGCCATACTGACGTTCCACGCCGGCGCAGGCGGTACGGAGGCCCAGGACTGGGCATCCATGCTCTACCGCCTCTACAACCGCTGGGGTGAACGCCACGGCTTTAAAGTCACAACGACAGACTATCTCGACGGAGATGAGGCCGGACTCAAGTCCGCCACCATCATCATCGAGGGAGAGAACGCCTACGGCTATATGAAATCAGAAGCCGGCGTTCACCGCCTCGTCCGCGTCTCACCTTTCGACGCTGCGGGACGTCGCCATACATCCTTCGCCGCAGTCGAGGTAATGCCCGAAATCAACGACGACACCGAGGTCGAGCTCCGTCCCGAGGACATCGAGATGGAAGTCTATAGGGCCTCCGGCGCCGGCGGACAGAAGGTCAACAAGACCTCCTCCGCTGTCCGCCTCATCCACAAGCCGACAGGTATTGTCGTCTGCTGCCAGGTTGAGCGCTCACAGCATCAGAACCGCGAGGTCTGTATGCGTATGCTCAAGTCCAAGCTCATCGAGATCAAGGAGCAGCAGCACCTCGAAAAAATCGAGGACATAAAGGGCGTAAAGACCGAGATCGCCTGGGGCAACCAGATAAGAAACTACGTATTCATGCCCTACACCCTCGCCAAGGACACAAGAACGGGCTATGAAATGGGTAACATAAACGCAGTCATGGACGGTGACATAGACGGCTTTATCAACGCGTATCTCAAAGCCGAGTCACTTAAAAATCTGAGCAAATAAAGGATTGACACTGACTGAGTTTTTGTATATACTTTTAAAACGCGCGTGAAAAGTCACGCGTTCCTTGCTCTGCAGCAGCCAATTGCAGGGCCAAAAGACCAGAAGGAGGTAAAGAAAATGGCAGCTAAAAACTACGAAGCTATGCTCGTATTCTCTGTAAAGAACGGAGAAGAGGAAGCACAGGCCAATTTCGAGAAGTTCAAAGCGCTTATCGAAAAGCACGGTACCCTCGGTAATGTTGATGAGTGGGGCTCACGCAAGCTCGCTTATCCCATCAACTATGAGACTGATGGTTATTACTACGTAGTTGAGTATACGGCTGAGCCGGAGTTCCCGGCTGAGTTTGAGCGTATCCTCGGTATCACCGACGGCGTTCTCCGTTTCCTCAACATTTCCAAGTAATCGGGAGGTAACGTAAATGCTTAACTGTGCAGTTATCATGGGCCGCCTTACTGCGGATCCCGAACTTCGTACAACAACAACGGGTGTCTCTGTTACAAGTTTCTCCGTTGCGGTTGACCGTTCATACGTCAGAGCCGGCGAAGAGCGCCAGACAGACTTTATCAATGTAGTAGCCTGGAGACAGACAGCGGAATTCGTTACCCGTTATTTCCACAAGGGTTCAATGATTGCCGTTCAGGGCTCAATCCAGACCAGAAACTACGAGGATAAGACAGGCGCGAAGAGAACGGCGGTTGAAATCGTTGCAGACAACGTTTCATTCTGCGGATCAAAGAATGAGAGCGGCACGGGTGCCGCTGCGGCAGCTCCTTCAGCTCCCGCTGAATCACCTGCTCCTTCATTCTCAACTGCAGCCGCTTCTGATTTCTCTGCAGCCGACATGGAAGACGAATTACCATTCTAAGAAAAGGAGAATACCAAAATGGCTTACGATAAGAACGCACGTGGCGGCAGAAAGTCACGTAAAAAGGTTTGCTCATTCTGTGTTGAGAAGATCGACAACATAGACTACAAGGACACAGCACGCCTTCGCAAGTACACAAGCGACCGCGCCAAGATCCTTCCGAGAAGAGTTACAGGCACATGCGCATATCATCAGAGACAGCTCACAACAGCTATCAAGCGTGCCCGTCACGTTGCCCTTCTCCCCTACTCAGCAGACTAAAAGGAAATTTAAAGGACCGGCTTTTCAGCCGGTCCTTTTTCTTTATCTGTCTATCCGTCGTTTTATGATCGGAATGGCTGAGGCTATTACGGTCCAGAGGGCCTGGAAGGCAATAATCTGGCCGCAGTTTATGCCCATGCTCTCGGGGCCTCCGATGAGGCAGAGCAAGAAGCCGAAGAGGAGGGCCATGCCCGTGTAGATGGTGGCGACCGTCTTGTTCACATAGGTGCCGTCCGAGAGCTCGCGGGCCTCGTAGAAGGCCGTTATCGAGGACTCAAGAGTACCGTTGTGAATAAGTCCGGCGGGAGCCGTCTCTATGTCCTCATTCCGATACTGCTGGAAGATATCTCCGGAGACGGGGCTTAAAATCTTGACCGCGGATGCGGGAAGTTTGAAGTGTCTGCAGATCATCTCTTCCGTTATGTTGCAGTCGCAGGAGCGGATAAGAATTGATACGCCCGCCCGATCAAGATAGCGGAGATACTTGCCCACATGGGCATCGGGCTGGTACTTGATGACGAACATCGCCGCAATCTTGCCCGCTATCGCGAGGTAGGCGACATTTCGGCCGTCATGGACGTACTGGTTCTCAAACTGCCTGTCGGGTGCCTCGACATTGTGGTTTATGAGAAGTTCTCTGGTACCGAAGAGCACGCGGTTCGTATGAACCCAGGCCGAGAGGCCGAGGCGCTCTTCATAGGCCAGGGACTCTACCGGAGGCAGGAGATCCTTCTTGCCTAAAATTACGCTGTCAAATATACATGAGAGCGGTCCGTCGGACTCGATTACGAGCGCCGCGGCGTAGAGGATGGCATCGTCGATTCTCATGCCGTGGAAGGTCTTGATTCCGATGATGCTGCTCGAGCCGCTCTTGAAGATATCGGTCGCGTCGAGCACGTATGCGTTCGCGTCCGTGCTGTCCTCGACGGCGCGGTGTCCGACAATCGCGGCACCGCTCGAGTTGAACTGCCTGTTCTTCCAGAAGAGGCCTATGTTCGACGCGAGCAGCAGGAAGGCCGGAATACCGACACTGCAGAACGCGGCAAATGTGCCGAGTGCAAAGAGCACGCTCCTGTGGATGATACCGAAGATAAAGGCGAAAAGTATCGCCAGTATTACGGTGATGTAGATAAGCTTGTCCGCATAGTCGTCCGCAGGGTCATCCTCAAAGGAATTCTCAATGAAGTATGACGGGCGCTCCATGCGCGCGTTGTAGCAGATTGCGGGGTCTCCGATAAGGAGGCCTCTGCCTATTTCAAACGCGTCGTCCTCGCCCGAGATCTTTTCAGTGCTGAAAAGCTGCGTGCCGTTTGTAACGAAAGCGAAGTTGTTCTTCGCGCGAAGCAGGGTTATGAGCCTTGCGACATTCGCTATTGCGAGCGCGCCGCAGGCAGCACCTGTGTAAATTGCGACATCGGCGTATCCTTCGGATGAGAACAGGATGAGACCCAGGTCCTCGATGAGGCAGGCAACCACTGCAATGAGTGTACCCGTGGAGGCATTCGGCTTCTGATTTGCTATGCCGTTTAAGCCTCTGATGAGTATGGGAAGTCCGAAAGCGCAGGCCACAGCCAGGATGACTATGTTGATGAGGCCGCATCCGAGGGCGCCGCCTCCGACAACGGAGAGGTTGCCGCCGCTCCTTATGACGATTCCCGAAATTATGAGTGCAATGAGTGTGAGCACAGCCTGTACCCCGGCGGAGATGCCGGTAAACCTGACCGCTTTGGCGAGAGCGGCGGCAATTCGGTCCTTATCCCCTTCAGTCCTGTACTCGTCATTTATGAAATTCGCGGTAAGGACCGAAGCGGCGCCCGAATCACCGGATGCCTCAGGTTCCTCGTAATACTCTTCGACCTCGTCGAAGTCCGCGTCAAGCTGGAACTCGGCCACTTTCTGGCCTCTGACCTCGCGGAGAGCCTCCTCGGCATTCTCCTCGTCTATCTGGTCAATGACCTCTTCCTCACCGAAGCCGGTGAGCCTTATCTGGCCCGTCACGCTGTCGTTGTCCTTGTGTTCGATTACCTTCGTGCCGGACGTCGCGACGATTGTCTTGTCAAAGTTCGAACGCTCCTCGCTCGCGGAGACTATTGTGGGAACGGGTTCAAGGTCAGCGGTGTTTCTGAACTTGCTGCGCTTTACGATTCGTCCCGCACGCTCTATCTGCGGCTTCTCACCCTGGTGAAGGGCGGCATAGTCCGCAGTGCGCTCAAGGTGCTGCTTCGGAACGTTTAAGAAACGCTCCCTGTACCGGTCGGTCTCCATCACCCCTGTCGGGCTCTTTTCGATCTTCTCGGTAACAATCTGATGCCTGATTTTCTCGTTATAGATAGGCTGGATACCGATTGTCTTCTGGGCGAGCGCCCTGCGCTCGAGCCTCTGTTCCTCGGTCTCCGGCTCCAAAGCCTTCTCCTTGGTCGGGACCTCGGTCATCTCCATGTCCTCGTCATCGGCGAGAGCCATAATGACCTGGGTCTGGTCCGGGCGCTTGCTCTTTATATTGTCGAGCTCGTCATCGACCCGCTCGGCAACCGCCCTGTCCACCGACTTCGTCTTTACGGTCTCGGCGTCAAATACGACGGTCTTCTCCTCGCCCTTCGGGAGCTTCGGAGAGACGTTTCCGACCACGCCTACGACCTTTACTATTTTCTTCTTTTCGGGTACCGGCTCAGGCTCGGGTTCCTCGAGGAACTCGTCCTCTTCGGTTTCTTCCTCCTCAGGTTCCTCCTCCGGCTCTTCCTCGAACTCCTCGGGTTCCTCTTCAGGTTCGGGTTCGGGCTCGGGGTCCGGTTCGAGATCGGGCTCTTTTGCAGCCCTGTCTATCTCGTCCATTACATCTTCCTCGCCGAGCAGAGCGTCTATCTCGCTGAAGGACCATGCCTTCTTGGGGGTGTTTTCGTTTTCCGCTTCAAGCTCTGTCAAAAGGTCATCCAAATCTCTGTAGTCAGCCATCTTCACACACCCCTTTCCTCAAGATTTTGCGGCCAGTCTCTGTCTGCTGACCTCATACATTATGATTCCCGCTGCCACCGATGCATTCAGTGAGTTTATCTCACCCTTCATCGGGAGCGACAGCACAAAATCGCATTTCTCCCTGACAAGGCGTCCCATTCCGGAGCCTTCCGAACCGATTACCAGTGCAACCGCACCGGTCAGGTCCGTCTCGCACCACATGTCTCCTTTCATGTCGGTGCCATACACCCATACGCCGCGCTCCTTGAGCTCGTCAATGGCGGCCGCGAGGTTTGCCACACGTGCCACCGGCACGTATTCCAGCGCGCCCGCCGCCGTCTTGGCCACGGTAAGGCTCAAGGTCGCGTTTCGCCGTTTGGGGATTATCACGCCGTGTGCGCCCGCGCACTCGGCCGTCCTTATTATCGCGCCTAAATTGTGAGGGTCTTCAATCTCGTCGCAGATAATGATGAAAGGTTTTTCTCCCTTTTCCTCCGCTTTCGCGAAGATATCGTCTATGCTCGCGTAGCTGTGCGCAGCCACCCTGGCAATCACGCCCTGGTGATTCTGATTTCCGCACATGAAGTCAAGTTTCTTCTGGTCCGTGTCCTTTACGATGATGCCTGCATCGCGGCACATGCTTATTATCTTGCCCACGGACCCGCTGCGCTCGCCCTTCGCGACGTACAGAGTATCCACTTCTCTTCCTGCTTTCAGAGCCTCCATCACCGGGTTTCTGCCGATGATGAGTTCGCTCTGAAACTCAGTTGTCTGCTGTTCCCTCATTTATTAGCCCCCAAAACGGCATATATAGTCATTATATAGAATAAAGTATACCACCTATAGTGGTTTTTCGCAATACTATTGATTTTAATCGTATTTTTTAATATAATATTAAGGTGGTAAGCAGAGTAACTTTTGTTTGACCATATGGCGTGTGGGTCCTGTGCGACAGGGCATCGTGAACCATGTCAGGCGGGGAACCGAGCAGCATTAAGCGAACAGCTTTGTGCGCCACAGTCCGCCTGCGCGCTGTATGGTCAAGTGAAAGACCTCTGCTTTATTTTTTGACATGGAGGAGTAAAACGTGTATCAGGCTTTGTACAGAAAATGGCGTCCTCAGGTCTTTGCCGACGTTGTCGGCCAGGAGCACATAACGCGAACCCTCATCAACGAGATTGAGACCGGCAGGCACTCACATGCCTACCTCTTCACCGGTTCGCGCGGCACCGGAAAAACCACCTGCGCTAAGATTTTTGCAAAGGCAGTCAACTGTGAGCATCCCATAAACGGTGACCCATGCAACGAATGTCCGACCTGCAAAGGCATAGACAGCGGAGCCATAATGGACGTCATCGAGATAGACGCGGCCTCAAACAACGGCGTGGACAATATCCGCGACATCCGTGACGAGGCCAACTTCACGCCGGTCGGCGGCAAGTACCGCGTCTATATTATCGACGAGGTCCACATGCTCTCAACAGGCGCGTTTAACGCACTTCTCAAGACCCTTGAAGAGCCCCCTGCACACGTGAAATTCATCCTCGCCACAACAGAGGTCCACAAGCTCCCGGCGACCATTCTCTCGCGCTGCCAGCGCTTTGACTTCCGACGTATTACGCCGGAGGACATAGCAAAGCGCCTCTCCTATGTCGCCGAACGCGAGGACCTGATCCTCGAGCCCGACGCGGCCGCTCTCATAGCCCGTCTCGCTGACGGCGCGCTCCGTGACGCACTGTCAATCCTTGACCAGTGCATCGGCCATTCGCGCCACATAACGCTCGACGTGGTAAACGCCACCGTTGGCCTCGCCGGCAAGGAGTACCTCTTTGCCCTCGGTACAAGCATTTTAAACAAGGACGGAGCCTCCGCCCTCACCCAGATAAACTTGCTCCACAACAGTTCTTGTGACATGGAGCGCCTCTGCAACGAGCTCACGAACCACTTCAGGAACCTGATGATCTGCAAGGCAGTCAAGAATCCTGAAGAACTCGTAATCAGCTCAAAGGAGGAACTTGCGGAGTACAAGCGAATCTCAGCCGCCTACTCGATGGACTTCATCCTTGAGGTCTTAAACGTACTCGGCGACACGCTCTCAAGCCTGCGCCGCGGACTCAACCGCCGCGTGGAGATGGAAATGGCAATAATCCGCCTCTGTAACAGCGGAACCGAATCGCTCCTGCCGGGCGCTGAACCCATAGAAGTAAAGCAGCTCGAGGCCCCGAAGCCGGTTGTCTTTGAACCCGCTCCGCTCCCCGAACCGGAGCCTGAACCTGAGCCGATTCCGGAACCCGAACCTGAGCCGATTCCCGAACCGGAACCGGAGCCCGAGCCCATACCGGAGCCCGAGCCGGCTTTAACCTTTGACATCACTCCGGAGGAGATACCTTTCCCGGATCTTCCCGAGCCTGAGCCCGCCATAGAGGACTATCTCCCGGCTGACGAGCCTGAAACTGCAGTGCCCGCAGCTGAAGACGAGGCCTCCGTTGAGGATTACATCCCCTCCGAAGGTGCTCTGCCGACGGAGACATGGAACGCCATCATCCGTGAGGTCGTCACGACCGACAAGGTGCTAATAGGTTCCATGAACAGCGCCAGGGCTCACAGGAAGGGCGACTGCCTCGTTGTCGAGACCGACAACGTCCTGCTCCGCCGCTTCCTCCCTCAGGATTACCACAACGGTGTCATCCGCGACGCAATTAAAACAGTCCTCGGCGAGGACCTCTATGTCCGCCTTGCTGCCGAAGGCGAGTTCGCCCCGGAGCCTGAACCCGCTCCCGAGCCGGAACCCGTTCCCGAACCCGAGCTGATTCCCGATCCGGTACCCGTTCCCGAGCCGGAACCTGAACCCGAGCCGGAGCCGGAGCCTGAACCCGAGCCCATTCCCGAGCCCGAGCCTGAACCGGTTCCCAAGGCAGAGAGCTCTTCAGCCTCTATCTTCGAGGAACTCTTAGGCGACGAAAAGAAGGAAGATGAGGACCCCCTCGACGCCTTCCTTGACCAGCTTGAAGGTCAGACAGATTTCAGCCTCTTCATTGAGGATTAAGGAGTAAAAGATGAAAGCAAGAATACCGAACCAGGGCGGCATGAACCAGGCCGCAATGATGAAGCAGCTCCAGCAGATGCAGGACAATATGGAGACCACTCAGAAGGAGATTGAGGAGACCGAGTTCACCGCATCATCAGGCGGCGGAGCCGTTGAGGTTTCAGTCAACGGTGCCCACGAGGTAAAATCAATCAAAATCCAGCCCGATGTAGTTGACCCCGAAGATGTCGAGATGCTTGAGGATATGCTCATCGCGGCACTCAACGAGGCCACACGCAAGGCCAAAGAGACTATGGACCGTGAAATCGGCAAGATTACCGGCGGTATGAACATACCGGGTCTCGGATTATGAGTCTCGGATACGATGTAGCCGCTCTCGAAGAGCTGATAAACCAGTTTGAGCGCATGCCCGGCATAGGCAGGAAAAGCGCGCAGCGAATGGCTTTCTATGTCCTCGACATGGACCATGACGCCGCGAAGAAATTCGCCTCTGCCATAGAGAATGCGCACGAGAGCATAAAGCAGTGTTCCGTCTGTTGCAACCTGACAGAGAACGAGACCTGTTCTATCTGTCAGAATGAGGCGCGCAACAAAAAGATTGTCTGCGTGGTCGAGGACCCGCGTGACGTCATGGCAATCGAGCGCACCCACGAGTTTGACGGCACATACCATGTCCTCCACGGAGCTATCTCTCCCGCCGACGGAATAGGCCCCGAGGAGCTCACAATAAAGCAGCTTCTCGCCCGTCTCGACGGCGTCGAAGAGGTTATCATGGCCACCAATCCCACCGTCACCGGTGAGGCGACGGCCATGTATGTCTCGCGTCTCTTGAAGCCCCTCGGCATTAAGGTCACGCGCCTCGCCTACGGCGTACCCGTCGGCGCTGACCTCGAATATGCCGACGAGGTCACCTTGACGCGCGCCATGGAAGGCCGCCGCGAAATTTAATGTCCGAATTTCGGTATTGCATTTTAACTTAAATCTGTTATTATATATTTCCTGCCACAGCGGAGAAAGGAAGTGAACGTGGTGGCTAAAAAGGAAAACAACGGTCTCACAACCGTTGCTACCAACAAGAAGGCCTACCACGAATACTTCGTAGTCGACAGTTTCGAGGCAGGCATAGAGCTCTTCGGAACGGAGGTAAAATCCGTCCGTCAGGGCAAAATAAACTTGAAAGACTCCTGGTGCAACATAAAAGACGGCGAGATGTTTGTCAACGGCATGCACATCTCCCCTTACGACCACGGCAACATCTTCAACCGTGACCCGATGAGGAGCAGACGTCTTTTAATGCACAAAAAGGAGATAAACAAACTCTTTGCCGAGGTGCAACAGGAAGGTATGACCCTCATACCTCTCTCCGCTTACTTCAACCGCGGCCGCCTCAAAATCCAGGTCGGCCTCTGCAAAGGTAAGCACACCTACGACAAGCGTGCAACCATCGCCAAGCGCGACGCGGATCTGGAAGCGAGAAGGGCGCTCAAGGAGCGCAATTCTTAGCCGCGAAATTCGCTTCGCTCATTTCGCGGGGATGAAAGGATTTCGACGGAGATCTTGCAGCATGATAAGCGAGTAGCGGCGCAGGGACCGCTATAAAACTCTGCACTTAAATAATAACTGACGAAAAACCAGTTCTTAAGGCTGCTTAATTTAAGCGACCCGTCCTGCTCTTGAGTACCGCGGCTTGAGTTTGGGCGTCGACTAGCGGTGAACGTGAACGGATGAGTGCCCCTTCATCCGTCATGACCTTGGGGCTACCGTAAGTTTCTGCCCGTCTATCGGCGGTTGCTGAGGGGAATCTTCATAGGTAGAATACACTCGTAGAAATTTGTGTGAAAGGGTTTTCGGACGCGGTTTCGATTACCGCCATCTCCACCACAGAAAAAGGCAGCAGGTTTTCCTGCTGCCTTTTTATTGTTCCGGATCCGTGTCCTCAGAAGAGGCGATTCCCAGAATATTCATATAGTCACTTTTAGCATAAAGTATCCTGTCAACCAGGATCTGATTGCCGTCAATACGATAAAAAGCGAGATATGACTTGAAGCGGGTGAAATAATACCCCGTAAAAAGGTTTTCATAATAGAGAGGAGTACCTGTTTTCGGAAATTCGGATTTTGTTTTTATCTTATCCAATAAATCACCTATGTACTTTTCAGTGATTTTCGGTTCCTTTGAAGCGCTGAAAACTTCAAACCAGATTCTGTCGAGGTCCCGGATTGCACTCGGGGAGTATTTTATCTGATATTTCATTCAGTTCTTCCCCTGAAGTATTCACGCACGCTCTTCTCGGAGATGTATCCGTCCTCTTCACCGGATTTTCTTCCCTCATTCAGTTCACACATGAGGCGCAGTGCCGCCTTGGTTCTTTCATACTCCTCATCCTCCGCAATATCCCTGATTATATACTTACCTCTGCCGTTGACGGTGAGATAAACAGGAGATCCCACGGAGACCTCTTCAAGAACTTTGTTGTAATTTCGCAGATCGGAAACCGGACTGATTTTTGCCATATGCGCACCTCCTTTTATGATTATAATTCATCTTAAAATATTACGCAATATTTTACGTAACAAAAAAGGCAGCAGGTTTTCCTGCTGCCTCTTGCTTTTTGTATTTCTGTTCTGCAGCTCCTGCAGAAAAACTATTTCAGATGCACGTCATTGCCGTCTGCGGTGGGCAGATTCAGCATGCGTGTTATTACACTGAGCATGAAGGCGCCGTAGATTTCGTTCTCCTCACCTACGCCCATATAGGCGAGATGGTCTTTCGACTCGAGCGGCATCTTGTACCAGACACCCGGTCTGCACTCGTCCATTGAGACATAGTCCTCGGCGGGCTCGGAGAGCGGGTTCTGAGCCGTCTTTACGGGGACGAGCGTGTCGCTCTGCCTCCAGCTCTCGTCAAAGCCCGGCGAGCGGTCATTGGGCTTCATCTTAAGTCGGCCCGTTATCGGTCCGACTATACGGGTGGGTGAGAACATCTCACGCCTGGTTACGGCGTAGCCCTTGTCGTTGTACTCTGTCGCGGCGCCCGCGTAGCAGAAGTAGTAGACATTCGGGTACGGTCCCGGATACTCTGCCGTGAGTTCGGCAGAGCCGGGGAACGTGACCTCATGTACCATCGAGTTGAGCTGCTTCTGCGCCATATTTCTCGCGCCGCGCCACTTCTCCCAGATGGGGGTGTAGATACCTCCCGGTTTTGAGGTCAGATGGTACTGATCGAATTTCATATCGTAGATTACACGGGCAATGGGTATGTCCATGATAAGGCTTATGAGGAAATGCAGACCCGACCAGAGCGGAGCGCAGACATCCTCGCCGAAGATTTCAACAAGCGTGAGGCCGTTGTTGATGCCGGCGAGCGTCGTTATCGCATGTACCCAGTCGGCCTTGCCGCCTTTGAAGAACTCGGAAAGTTCGCTCTCCGGCGTCGCCTCACGCTCCTCCGCGGAGCCTTCGGCGAGGATCGACATAAATACCCTAACGGCGGGCGCTCCGTATGAGTGACCGATAAGGCAGATCTTCTTGCGCTTGCCTTCATCGTCGAGCTCACCCCAGTCGGGGATAAGGGGTTTGTCGTAAGTGCGGCCGTAGCGGTCGTGCTTGTAGCGCTTTGAGTGGACTTCTCCGTAGTCCACGGTTCCGCCTACAAGCTGCGCCCAAAGGTCGCAGGCGCGGTCCCAGCAGGGCACGTAGGGACCGAGCGAGGGCGCTACGGCCTCAAGCCCGATCGTCCGACACATACGGGGTATGTCCATACGGACGAAACCGTAGTATCTCATGAACTTGTTCCAGAGGTCATCCTCTCCCCATCCCATTGCCCCGTGGACAAAGACGATGGGGAAGTTGTTCTTGGCCTCAACTACCATTCTGGGGACTTCTGCATGGGTTCGCATAAGACGCGGGGTCAACGCTTTCTTATACATTTCAATTCCTCCAAAAACTTTTTATGCTATGTCGGTAAGTTTAAGGTACTTGACCTTACGAAGTGCCAGGAAATTAACCATTGCACTGAAAACGATGGTTATGAGTATTGCAAGGAGCAGGGCCATCGGCCGTGGTTCAAGGACATAGTGTGTTCCTACGCCCTGAAGAAGTATGATTACGCGGTATCCGAGAAGCATTCCCGCTCCGAGGCCGAGGATTATACCTGCAATATTGGACACCACTGTCTCACGAAGGATGTAGCCGATTGCCTCCTTCACGGTGAAGCCGTTTACACGCATGATTGTGAGTTCTCTTCGTTTCTGGTTTACATGCATCGTAACGAGATTCAGGATGATGAAGTATGCCATGACGCCCGCGATAACCACCATGAGAAGGGCTATAAGGTCAAGCGCGGATGCCAGATTTCTGTACTCATCATGTGTCTCAAGCGAATAAGCCGCACTCTCAACACCTTCCGTCGAAGATAGTATCTTTTTGACACCCTCTGCCGTGGCATTCTTATTGATTGTGAGCAGGGTGTTATTCTCCGGAACCTCGCCGAAAATACTCTCATATGTCTTCTCATTCATGAGTATTTCCCGGCCGAAATAGTTTTTGAATGTTCCGGCGACCTTTGCGCTGTGCGGCTGCATGTTCCTGTCATATACGATGAATGTGTCTCCCGCTTTAAAATCAACCTTGTCCAGAAGTCCGTCGAACACCCATATGCCTTCGGCATCGGCATCAATCTTCTCTCCTGTGTTTCTGTCAGCTGCGGTGAAGAACGTCTGCATCGCGTCAAGGTCGCCGCAGTAGATGAGACCGGGTTTGATTGAGCCGTCGGCCACGAACGGCATGTCCGCGGTCATGAAAGCAAAGGTGTCGGCTCCGGCACTTTCAAGCCGTGTCTGTGTAACAGGCAGCTGCTTTTCTGCCGCATCGTCTGAGAAGATCGTAATTGAATCATAATGGGTTATTTCAGCAAACTGGCGGTCAATCGCCTGAACAATGCCGATACGCATTGTAAAGCCGCCGACAAGGAGGGCACAGCAGCCCGCAATGCTGACGATCGTTACGGCCACGCGCTTCTTGTCCGTCAGCATGTTGAGCAGGATAAGACGTGTATAGAGCGACTTCGATGAAGACTTTCCGCTCTTTTTGCTTGTGCCGGGAGCCTTGTCCTGCATGAGGTTCATCGCGCTTGAGCGAAGAAGAACCGAGCACGCACTCCAGACGGCAACTGTCGCGAGTATGATACCGCAGACAATTACTATCAGCGACATCAGGAGAATAAAGGCTTTGTGCGAACATTCAAAATTATAGAATCTGCCGTATGTCACGGTGAGTATGGGCTGAATCAGGAAGTATCCGCCGACAACACCGAGAATCATACCGATTATTGTGCCGCCTACACCGAACATGAGATACTTTTGGAATATCTCTCTCCGGTAAAGACCGAGCGCCTTGGTGGCACCGACGAGTTTTCTCTGCTCGTCCACTATACGTCCGATTGTCGCGTATATTACCAGGGCACCGACAAGTATGAAGATAAGGGCAAATGTAATACCCATGTCGGAAATATTCTTTACGGATGAGTCAATCATACCGTAGGACCCGTTTCCGCCGGGACCGAGAACAACCCACTGACAGGGGTCGACACCGGAAAGGCGCGCCTTGGCCTTCTCAAGTTCGGCGAGGCCGAGATTGTACTCATTGAGGCCCGCCTCATACTTCTCAAGGCCGTCGTTGTACTTGCTCCAGCCGTAGTCGAGAGCCGCGCGAGCGTTCCTGTACTCGGTACGGGCGGCGTTCCACTGTGCCTTACCATCCTTAAACTGAGCAAGCGCGGCAAGATATTCCGCATGCTTCTCGTCCCAGAGACGGGCGGCGCCCGCAAACTGCTCATATTTATTGTCAAAGTTGTTGTATGTCTCTGTAATCTTACGGGCGACAGCCTGAATGATTCCCTCCTCCGGGAATATTTCTATTACGCCGTACACCTTTTCAGCCGCAGCAAGAATCTGCTCTTCCGTAATGCCCTGCTGCAGAAGACTGGAAAGAACAAATGAGATATGGCCCAGCATCGGCTCATTGAGGTCAATGTAGTGGTGCTGCAGCAGATAAAGCCTTGTTGCGGTAAGATTCGGATCATCAACATCAAATGAGCCCGTGGGAGATCCCCACCTGACCGCATCCACGTATTCCTGTCCGAGTCCTTTCCTGATTGCATCTTTGACATTTTCACGGACAGTGTTTTTTGCATCGTCAATTGACTTATATCCCTCTGTAAGCTGAGCCTTTGCCTCAGCGAGTTTCTTCTCTGCGTCGGAAAGCTCTTTTTCCTTCTCCGAAAGCAGCTTGCCGCCGTCGGCATACTCCTGCTCACGGGCATCAAGTTCAGCCTTGCCGGCATCGAGTTCAGCCTTTGCTGCGTCAAGCTCTGCTTTAGCCGCCTTAAGCTGCTCCTCGCCCTCGGCAATCTGGGCATTGTACTTGTCCATAATTGCGTCAGTGCGGCGATCCGTCTGTGTATCCGCAAGAGCCTCGATTTTTTCCAGCGCATCACCCGAATAGGCTTTGTAATCCTCGCCGAAACGGTTTGTGCCGATGACGTTTTTAAGACCTGCAACGGCCTTCATGCCGCAGCCGTCAAGCGTTTCGCGGTCAAAGGCCTCCGGCAGAACCGTCACATACCGTGCACCGGGCATGGCCATCATGTTTACGGCATGATCGGCATTCATAGAGAGACCGCATACTTTGAATTCCTCGCCTTTGAGATAGGCGGCATCCTTAATTGTTATCTTATCCCCTTCATGAATGCCATTTTTCTCAGCCAGCTCGAAATCGATGAGGCATTCGTCAGCTGACTTCGGAAGACGTCCAGAGACGAGTGACGGTACGTTTACTTCCTTCGTCAGAGAAACCACGCTGACGGATATGTCCTCGTTTCCTTTTTTCAGTGTTCCCGAGGACTGCCATACAAGTTCGGCAGTTTCAACTTCGTCTATCTCCTTTAAGGCCTTCAGGTCCTCTTCGGAGACGAGAAGTGACGAGACTATCTCCACATCACGGAATTTGACCGAGTCATAGAACCTGCTCGCGTTACCCGATATTGCTTCCGACGCGAAGTTCAGACCGGTATACGCCATAACCGCCATGGCGGCGATTATGACAATTGACAGAAATGATACCTTCTGCCTGCTTATATTCCTGAGGGAATCTTTGAGTTGTGTTTTCTTCATATAATCACCATACCAGTTCTTCAGCGTGGAGCGGATGGAGATTACGCTTGATGCTCGCTATTTTTCCCGAGCGGACCTTTACGACGCGGTCCGCCATCTTCGCGATTTCAGGGTTGTGGGTTACCATCATGACGGTTGTTCCCTCGTCGCGGACAATGTCCTCGACGACCTTTAAAACCTCAATGCTGGTGGTATAATCGAGAGCCGCCGTCGGCTCGTCGGCCAGGATGAGCTTCGGGCGCTTTACGATGGCGCGTGCTATCGACACGCGCTGCTGCTGTCCGCCCGAAAGCTGGCCGGGATAGTTGTCGGCGCGATCGGAAAGGTTGACCTTTGCAATCGCCTCGGCAGAGTCCATGGGCTCGTCCACGAGCTCAGCCACAAACCTTACGTTTTCAACGGCGGTGAGGTTCGGCATGAGGTTGTATGACTGGAAGATAAAGCCTATGTATTTTCTTCTAAACTCGGTGAGATCGGCATCCGTGGGATGTGAGAAATCCTTCTCCTCCACGAGAAGCTTGCCGTCCGTCAGGGCTTCCATTCCGCCGACGATATTCATCATCGTCGACTTGCCGCAGCCCGACTCACCGAGCACTACGACAAATTCGTTCTTGTAAATGTCGAGGTTTATGCCTTTGAGTACCTGAAGGACTCCATCGCCCGAGGGGAATTCCTTTGTAACGTCCTTGAGAGAAATCAGGACCTCTTTTTCCTCCTCTTCGGGGACGATGAGACCCTTTTCCTCTATGGTCATGGCGGCGAGAGATGCCATGCGCTCACAGAGCTGGAGCTCCTCCTCGGTGTACTCGGTGCCGTCGTTCTTGTTTATGAGCTGAACGCAGCCTATTACGTCGTTTAAGTTGTTCAGGGGTACGCAGATCATGGTCTTCGCTTCAATGCCGCTGTCCTCAAAGACAGAGCCCTCAAAGCGCGCATCGTTCTGCGGATCGGTTACGAGGATGGATTTTCCGGTCTTTGTTACGACACCTTCAAGACCTATGCCGTTTTCAACGCTGATGTTTGAAATGTCAGCGGGTCCGACATGAAAAACCGGCGACAATCTGTCCGTCTTGGGGTCAAGATACCAGATTGCGCCCGCCTCACTGTCGAGCTCCCTGATGATAATCTCAAGGCTTCCGGATAAAGCCTCATCCAGATTATCCACTTCAAGCAGCTGCTCCATTATTTTCCAGGTTGCTTTTGTGAATCTGTTGTTTTCCGCCACGTCATATCCTCCTTGCCTAATCGGTAAAATACGTAATAATTATATCAATTTTACATTTATTATGACAATGTTAATCCTCCACAATATATGCTATAATTATTTTACATTCACAAAAGAGGTAATTGCCATGAAACTCAAATGCCAATACTGCGACCACTACCTTGCGGACACCGATGAGCGGTGTCCGAACTGCGGAGCGCCCAATCCGGCTCTCAAGAGGAATGCGGTAAAGATACCGCAGACGATTGAAGAGCTCAAGGCCTTCGCGGAGCAGCACAATCTCCCGCTCGAGAAGATGCACTTCCATCTCGGAGAGGATTATAAAGAGCCGAAGGCCTTCGGTATCTACAAGGACGACAAGGGCAACTTCGTCGTCTACAAGAACAAGGCCGACGGCACAAGAGCCGTACGCTACGAGGGCAAGGATGAGGCCTATGCGGTAAATGAAATTTACCAGAAGATGAAGGCCGAAATCATCGAGGAGCGCCAGTACAGCGCTGACCATCCGGTTCACAAGTCAGGCTCCGGCTCGGGTAAAAACAAGCGCACCCGCAAGAGCACCACGCCTTCGATAATGAAAATCCTGGGCATAATCTTCGGTGCATACATGTCAATCGGTATAATTATAGGCATCATCACAGCCATCTTCGCGGGCAATGTCAAGAACACCGGTTACTACAAGTACGACGACACTCTCTACTACCAGAGAAACGGCAACTGGTACTACTACGATGAAGACTACGGTGACTGGTACGCAACCACCGTTGACGATGAGCTCAACGACAACTATGAGGACTACTTCGAGTCCTACGGTTATGATGACAGCTACGGCGGTTCAGACTACTCATCCAGTGACAGTTACTACGACAACTACTATGACACCGACAACAACTGGGACGATGACTGGGACGATGACGACTGGGACTACGACTCAGGCTCGGACTGGGATTCCGGCTGGGACTCAGGCTATGATTCCGACTGGGACTCCGACTGGTAATAAGTGAGGCAGTTTATGTTTAAGAAAAAATACTCAGGCAATGTAGTCGTCGCCGGCATGGGTCAGGGCGGCCTGGTCGCCGCCTCATACCTGGCACTGAACGGCTACAGAGTCGATGTTTTTGAAAAGGCGAAAAAGGGTGAGGTAAGTTACCCCTGGTATGACGACATAACCTTCAATATCTTTGAGAAGGTAGGCATACCCGCTCCGCCGCGCGAGTGCTATACGCAGAAGAGCAAGTGGCTCTTCGTCTCGCCCGACGAGAAGAACTCCCTCGCCGTACCTCCCATGCCGCCAATGGTTGAGGTCTCAATCTCGAGACGCGGCCTTGTTCAGCACCTCTGTGACCTCGCCGAAGGCGCAGGCTGCACCCTCCACTACGGCGAAGCCGTTGAGGAACTCCTGCTCTCAGGCGACACGGTTGTCGGCGTAAAGACATCAAAGAAAAAATACAAGGCTGATCTTGTAATAGACGCCTCGGGCCTGCACTCAAAACTCCGCAGGCAGGTGCCGGAAAAATTCAGCATACAGGCGGAGCCTGCGCATGACGACCTCATGAGCGGTTACCGCGCATTCTTCGAGCGCCGTCCGGGATCCGCGACACCCGATCCAGAGAGCACGCTCTATGTCATGCACAAGGACGGCCCCGGTATCAGCTGGTGCAACCTAAACGACCGCGATGAGGTCGACATGCTCTGCCTGCGTATAGGCGGCATGACAAAGGACGAGTACAGCGAGCTTGCCGCAGCGCTCAAAGCCAACCATGACATGGTCTCTGACGAGGCAATCATGCCGCCCCGTCCCGTGGACGTCGGCGTAAGGTACACCATGTCGAGGCTTGTGGCGGACGGATACGCCGCCGTAGGCGACAGCGCATTCATGACAATGCCCTTCATGGGCAGCGGCATTGAGGCCTCAATGCAGGCCGGCCGCATGCTTGCCGAGACCGTCGTAAACGGCGGAAGAGACCGCTTCACGGCGAAGAACCTCTGGAACTACCAGGTGGCCTTCTTCAAGAAGCTCGGCGCACTTTACATGGCCATTGACATCGTGAAGCGCTATGTTCTCTTCCTCGACCCGAAGACGGTAAACTGGGTCTTCGGCTGCGGCGCGGTCACATCCGAAGACATGAAGCTCCTCTCAACGGACGAGAACAACAAGGCTTCAATCTCCCCTCTTCAGATTCTGAAGAAAGTCGGCATCCTGCTCTCAAGGCCGAAACTCATAGCAGGTCTTTTAGGCGCGGTGCTGAAAGCGGCACTCGGACTCTTCATGGCAATGAGACTTCCGAAAAAATACAACGAAAAAGAAATTGCCGAGTGGCAAAGAGAATATGAAAAGTGCATAAAGCACGTAAAACTTTAAAGTGAGGTAAATTTATGGCAACCAAAACTGAAGATCTCGGCGCTTTACGCGTCGGCCAGACAGTCAGGATAGGCTTCGCCTTCCTCTCAATCTGCGCATTCTGGCAGCTCTACAACAACATTGTTCCGCTCATTCTGACCGGAACCTTCCACCTCGGTGAGACAATCTCCGGTGTCATCATGGCAGCGGACAACGTACTCGGCCTCTTCCTGCTTCCGCTCTTCGGCACAATCTCAGACAAGTGCAAGAGCAGGATGGGTCGCCGTAAACCGTTCGTGCTCTTCGGCACAATAGCGGCCGTTGTCCTCATGGTGCTCATACCCCTCATCGACAACAGCTACTTTGCAAACCCCTCAGCCGGCAAGAGAATTCTCTTCATCGCCGTGCTCGGCGCTCTGCTTGTAGCCATGGGCACATACAGGAGCCCCGCCGTCGCCCTCATGCCCGACCTTACGCCCAAGGCCAAGAGGTCACAGGGTAATGCCATAATCAACCTCATGGGCGCCATTGGCGGTATCCTCTACCTGGCGCTCGCCGCAGTCCTCTACCCCGCTTCCAAGACTGAAGGCCTTGAGCACGTAAACTATATGCTCCTCTTCGTCCTTGTCGCGGGCATAATGGTAGCGGCCCTCATCATCCTCATGATCACGGTCAACGAGACCAAGGTCATGAAAGAGATGGAGGAATACGAAAAGATGCATCCCGAGGAGAACCTCGCGGTTGATGACGGCTCAGGCAACGAAGTCCTTCCCGCCGCCGTAAAGAAGAGCCTCATCTTCCTGCTCTTCTCCGTCGCACTCTGGTTCGTATCCTACAACGCAGTTGAAACCTGGTTTACGAAGTTTGCCGAAATGACCTGGGGCAAGGGCATAGGCGGCGCCTCCACCTGCCTGCTCATTGCCAACGCAGGTGCCATCATCTCCTACATCCCCGTAGGCGTAATCTCCGGCAAGATAGGCAGAAAGAAGAGCATTCTCGGCGGTATCATCATCATGACCTGCTGCTACCTCTTCGGCCTCTGGTTCACATCCACACACGACCACTTTGCCACCCTCCTCTATGCCATCTTCGCACTGATAGGCATGGGCTGGGCCGCAATCAACGTAAACTCCCTGCCCATGGTACTTGAGATGTGCAAGGGCAGCGATGTAGGTAAGTTCACGGGCTATTACTACACCTTCAGCATGACAGCTCAGATAATCACCCCGATTCTCTGCGGCTTCCTGCTTGAGCACATAGGCTACAACATCTACTTCGTCTATGCCGCAGCCTTCATGATCTTCGCGTTCTGCACGATGATCTTTGTAAAACACGGTGACGCCAAAGTCGGAAAGACGGGCCTTGAGGCCTTCGATGTGGATGACTGATATGACTGACACTAAAATCTGGGCTCATCGCGGTGCCTCGGGCTATGCTCCCGAAAACACGATAATATCCTTTAAAAAAGCTCTTGAGATGGGTGCCGACGGCATCGAACTCGACATACAGCTTACAAAAGACGGTGAGATGGTCGTCATACATGATGAGACCGTGGACCGTACATCAGACGGTAAGGGCTGGGTCAAAGACCTGACCCTCGCCGAACTGCGCGCTTTGAGCTTCAACTACCAAAACGGCGCGTTCGGCTTTGACCCCAAGGCCGCAGACCGTGAGCCGGTCCCGGTCTACCCGGAATACGGCAGGGTCGAAATACCGACAATGGAGGAAGTCCTGAAACTCTGGAGTGAAACGGACAAGACCATCGACATAGAGATTAAAACCGGCATCGTCTTCTACGAGGACATAGAGAGAAAAATCCTCGAACTCGTAAAGAAATACGGTATGGAGGACAGGGTCTGCTACTCATCCTTCAACCACTCCACGATGCTGAAGATAAAGGAACTCAATCCTGAAGCACAGTGCGGTTTTCTCTACGCTGACGGCCCGCTTGAGATGCCGGAATACGCAAAAAAATACGGCATGGATTCCGTAAATCCCGCCATATACAACCTTCAGTATCCGGATTTCATAAAGCAGTGCAAAGAGCGCGGCCTCAAAATCTACCCCTGGACCGTAAACGAGCCCGAGCACATGGGAATGTGCTTTAAGATGGGCGTAGATGCCCTGATAACCAACTATCCCGATGTCGCAAGACAGGTAATGGAGAAGGTAAAAAATGAGAACTGAACTCTTCGGCGAAGAAAACTTTGAAGAAAAAATGCAGACCGTGGTAAAACCATGGCTTGGCTCCGCTGTCAAAGACGGTTATTTCACCACCTCTGACGGTGCAAAACTCCATTACCATTTCGCCATCCCCGAAAACGCCAAAGCCGCAATAATCCTCGTTCACGGCTACTGTGAGTTCTACGGCAAATACCACGAACTCACATACTACCTGTACAACGAGGGCTATGCCTTCTTCTTCATGGAACAGCGCGGCTACGGCTATTCACACAGGGATGCCGATCGAAAGGACTTCGTATACATCGATTCTTTCGACACATACGCAAAAGATCTCAAGGAGTTCTTTGACAATGTGGTAAACAAGGAAGCACCTGACCTCAAGAAACTGATTCTTTCCCACTCAATGGGCGGTGCAGTCACAACCACTTTCCTTGAGCAATACGGCAAAGAGATAAACATACCCGCTGCGGTCCTCTGCTCTCCCCTCATAAAGATGGAGACCAAAGGTATTCCCGCAGCACCGATTATTGCTTACCTCTCCCTGATGATTCTCCTCGGAAAGAAGTACGCCCCCTTCACCAAGAAAGACGGCTTCAACCCTGTTGAGAACTTCCCCGCCTCCGGCACTCTCTCCGCGGTGCGGTACCACTACCTCTTCGAGCAGCGCCTCAACGACGAAAACTTCCGCACCTGGTCCGCCACCTACGGCTGGTCAAAAGCCGCCCTCAAAGGTACCCTGAAACTTCAGAAACACCTCGGGGAAATCCAGACCGACCTTCTCCTCCTCACCGCAGGCAGAGAAAACCAGGTCAGCCCCAAGGGCTTTGACCTTCTCATAAAAAAGGCACCCAATATAACAGCCCTTCACTTCCCCGGCTCCAAGCACGAAATCTTCAACTCCACAGACGAAGACCGACAGCGCTTCTACACCGAACTCTTCGCCTTCTTCGAGGAACATCTTTAAGCAAAGTAAAAGAACCTCTCACAAGCCGTGAGAGGTTCTTTTTTTACTCATTAGTTCCTGTTTTTGACGCAGGTTTCAAGGTTTATTGCGTCATAGACATCTTCATCGAACAGTTCACAGGTCTGTTTATAAATGTCTATCGGGAGGGTTTCGAGGGTGTAGTCGTTTTTGATGCAGTAGGATACGAGTTCGCCGGTTGCTTTGTAGGCGTCCCTGAAGGGGAGGCCTTTTTTGGCGAGGTAGTCGGCGCAGTCGGTGGCGTTGATAAAGCCCTTCGCTGCGGCGTTTCTCATGTTCTCCTTGTTGACGGTCATTGTGTCAAGCATAGGAGTGAAGGCGGTGAGGCACATTTTGACCGTGTCGAAAGCGTCAAAGATGGCTTCCTTGTCCTCCTGCATGTCCTTGTTGTATGCGAGGGGGAGGCCCTTCATGACGGTGAGGAGAGTCAAAAGGTCGCCGAAGACACGGCCGGACTTGCCGCGGACGAGCTCCGCGATGTCCGGATTCTTCTTCTGTGGCATTATCGACGAGCCGGTCGAGAAGGCATCATCAAGTTCAACGAACTTGAACTCCCACGAGCACCAGAGAATAATCTCTTCGGAGAACCTTGAAAGGTGCATCATTATTATGCTTAAGGCGTTTGCGAGTTCAATACAGAAGTCTCTGTCAGAGACTGCGTCGAGAGTGTTCTCGCAGATGCCGTCGAAGTCAAGGGCCTTTGCGACAAGCATTCTGTCTGTGGGGTAGGTTGTGCCCGCGAGGGCGCCCGCTCCGAGCGGAGAGAAATTCATACGTTTTTTCGCGTCATTGAGCCTGTCGAGGTCTCTTCTGAACATCTCACTGTATGCACCGAGATGTTTCTTGAAAGTTATCGGCTGTGCCCTCTGCATGTGGGTGTAGCCGGGCATTATCGTATTCTCGTGCTCAGCAGCCTTTTTGTCTATGGTATTTATGAGATTTTCAACGAGAACCTGAACTTTTTCGGTCTCCTTCCTCAGTGTGAGACGGATATCGAGGGCGACCTGATCGTTTCTGGACCTGCCTGTATGCAGTTTCTTGCCTGCATCGCCTATCCTCTTTGTAAGTTCTGCCTCAACGAAGGTATGGATGTCCTCGGCGGAGGGGTCGATTTCAAGTTTTCCGCTGTCTATGTCGGAGAGAATGCCCTCAAGACCGGCGAGAATCTCTGCCCCGTCAGTCTCACTGATTATTCCCTGTGCGACAAGCATGGTCGCATGCGCCATACTGCCCATGATGTCCTCGTTATACATCCTTTTGTCGAAGGATATTGAGGAGTTGAAATCGTTCGTCTCCTTCGCGATTTCCTTTTCAAACCGTCCTGTCCAGAGTTTCATAAATCTCAGTCCTTTGTGCTTCCTCAGTAATATTTAACGTAATTATATGCATAAAGGTGCATAAAGTCAAGAAAATATGCACTATTTTGCATAAAAATTCATATCACAAACAATGTATTCTGTGGTATACTATAGTGTATACTTATTGTTAGTTTATTTTAAAAGGAGTATTAAGTCAACCAATGGGACTTTTTTCAGGAATATTCGGTGATTATTCATCGAAGCAGATTAAAAAGATCAATCCTATCAAGGATAAGGTGCTGGCCCTTGAGGATCAGTACCGCGCAATGAGCGATGAGGAGCTCAAGGCGGTCACCCCCGCTTTGAAGGCCCGTCTCGCTAACGGCGAGACTCTTGACGACATACTGCCCGAAGCATTTGCCGCCTGTATTGAGGCTTCTGACCGCGTGCTCGGCATGCGCCACTATCCCGTACAGATCATAGGCGGTGTCATCCTCCACAACGGCGGTATCGCCGAGATGAAGACCGGTGAAGGTAAGACTCTCGTCGCCACCCTGCCCGCTTATCTGAACGCACTCGCGGGCGAGGGCGTACATATTGTAACAGTCAACGACTACCTCGCCCGCCGCGACTCCGAGTGGATGGGCAAGGTGTACCGTTTCCTCGGCCTCGAGGTCGGTCTTATAGTCAACGGCCTTGACAACGAGGAGCGTAAAAAGGCATACAGCGCAGACATCACCTACGGTACGAACAACGAATTCGGTTTCGACTACCTCCGTGACAACATGGTCTCCTACAAGAAGGACAAGGTACAGAGGCCCCCGAACTACGCCATCGTCGACGAGGTCGACTCAATCCTCATAGATGAGGCCAGAACACCCCTCATCATCTCCGGTATGGGCTCAGAGTCCACAGAGCTCTACAAGCTTGCCGACAACTTCGTAAAGACGCTCACCATGACCAAGATCAAGGAGCAGAACGACAAGCAGGAATACGAGGATTCGGGCGACGGCGACTACATCGTCGATGAGAAGGCCAAGACAGCCACACTCGCACAGAGCGGTGTCGCCAAGGCTGAGGCCTACTTCAACATTGAGAATCTGATGGATGCCGAGAACTCGACTATCCTTCATCACATAAACCAGGCAATAAAGGCCCACGGTGTAATGCATCGCGATGTGGACTATGTCGTAAAAGACGGCGAAGTCTTAATCGTCGACGAGTTTACCGGCCGTATCATGCTCGGCCGCCGTTACAACGAAGGTCTCCACCAGGCTATTGAGGCCAAGGAGCACGTAAATGTACGCAGAGAGTCCAAGACCCTCGCCACAATCACCTTCCAGAACTATTTCCGTCTCTACAAGAAACTTGCCGGTATGACCGGTACTGCCATGACTGAGGCCGATGAGTTCTCGGAGATTTACGGCCTCTTCCCGGTTGAAGTACCGACGAACAAGCCGATGATCCGTATCGACAACCCGGACGTCATCTACAAGACCGAGGCCGCGAAGTTCAATGCGGTAATTAACCGTATCATAGAGTGCCACGAGAAGGGCCAGCCCGTCCTCGTAGGTACGGTAAACATCGAGAAGTCTGAACTTCTCTCCAAGCTGCTTAAAAAGCGCGGCATAAAGCATGAAGTGCTCAATGCGAAGAACCATGAGCGCGAAGCTGAGATTATAGCCCAGGCCGGTAAATACGGTTCAGTCACAATTGCGACGAACATGGCCGGCCGTGGTACCGATATCATGCTCGGCGGTAACCCCGAATTCCTCGCGAAGGCCAAGCTTCGCGCCAAGGGTTACACCGACGAGGTCATAGCCGAAGCCACCGGCTTCGCGTCCACAGACAACGAGGAGATCCTCGCGGCGCGTGCCGACTTCGCCGAATTCGAATCCGCGTTCAAGGAAGAAATAAAAGACGAAGCCGAAAAGGTAAAGGCCGCGGGCGGCCTCTATATTGTCGGTACGGAGCGCCACGAGGCACGCCGAATCGACAACCAGCTGCGCGGCCGTTCAGGTCGTCAGGGCGACCCCGGTGAGTCACAGTTCTTCCTCTCAATGGAGGACGACCTGCTCCGTCTCTTCGGCGGCGACCGCATGTACAGAATCATGGAGGCCATGAATATCGACGAGAATCTGCCGATAGAGGTCAAGCTGATCTCCAACACCGTCGAATCCGCTCAGAAGAAACTCGAGTCACAGAACTACGCTATACGTAAGCACGTACTCCAGTACGACGATGTCATGAACAACCAGCGTGAGATCATCTACGGCCAGCGCGATCAGGTGCTCGAGGAGATGGACCTCCGCGACAAGATCATGGAGATGTTCGACGAGACGGTCGAATCAAATGTCGGTCTCTACTGCCCGAAATCACAGGACCGTGCGGACTGGAACCTTGCAGGTCTGCGCGAATACTATATGGGCTGGATTCTCAAGCCGGACGATTCCTTCAAGGACATGAGTTCGGAAGAGATCTCCGAATTCCTCTTAAAGCGCGGCCACGAGATTTACGACCAGCGCGAGGAAAAATTCGGTTCGGAACTCATGCGTCAGCTCGAGCGTATGGCATTGCTTCGCAATGTTGATATGAACTGGATGGACCATATAGACGCGATGGAGGAACTCAAGAAGGGCATCGGCCTGCGCGCATACGCACAGCAGGACCCCGTCGTAATGTTCAAGTTTGAAAGCTTTGACATGTTCGACGAGATGACCGCAGCCATCCGCGAAAACACCGTTCGCCAGCTCTTCACCGTCCGCGTCACAAAGAACGAGGAAGTCAAGCGCGAACAGGTAGCTAAAGTCACAGGCGCCTCCGGCGCAGGTGACGGCACTGAGGCAAAACGCCCTGTCGTCCGCAAAGGCAACAAGGTCGGTCCCAACGACCCCTGCCCCTGCGGCTCGGGCAAGAAATACAAAAAATGCTGTATGTTAAAGGACAACGCTGAAAAATAACCAATGGAAAAGCTCAAGAAATTCGTAAAAACTTCATTCGGCTCCAACATACCCATCCGTTACAGATTCTTCAACATAATCTTCATGATGGGTATACTGGTCGGTATTGCAGGTGTCTTTGCGTGCATAAATCTCAATTCCTCCATAGAGGCAATTACGATTTCCGCCGTAATGACGCTGGCATTCCCTTTGCTTGCATACATAGGAATACGGTCAAAAGATAAGCAGAACATAGTTATCATCATCTCACTTTGCATTGTAAATCTGATTATCTTCCCCGCGCTTTACATATCAGGCGGAGCCATAGACTGCGGTATTCCGAGTTACTTCGTTCTGGGTCTGGCGCTGACTCTCTTCTTCACATCGGGAAAGATCAGTTATATCCTGACGAGCATATACTCACTGTGGTATGCCTTTACATTTTTCGTATCATGGCAGTGGCCCAACCTCTGCGTGGATGTCCCCGCGTTCTCGGCAACCGAGACGGGCAGAAGAGACTTCGCTTTCAACGCTATCTCTTCAAACACCCTGATGGTATGCATCGCCATAGGTCTTCTCGCAAAGGTTATCTTCAACCTCTACCAGGCCCAGGTGAAGAAAATCGAAGCCAACATTGAAGAGGTTGAACGCCAGTCGATTATCGACCCTCTGACCACGGTCTACAACCGCAGATACATGTACTCCTACCTCGAAGAGCAGTCCGCATTTGCAAGACAGAGCGGAGCCCCGCTCTCGGTCATGCTCTTTGACATAGACTTTTTCAAACGCTTAAACGATAATTACGGCCATCTGACAGGCGACGCCGTACTCAAGGCACTCGCAAACATCTTAAAGAGCGCCTGCAAAGACGGCGAAATCGCCACCCGCTACGGCGGTGAAGAGTTCCTGATCGTCCTGCCGGGCATCGGCAGACAGGAAGCTTTCATGCGCGCGGACGAGATCCGCAGAGTTGTCGAAAGCTCATATCTCTGCCCCGATCTCCCGAAGGACGCGCCTGTAACGATAAGCGGAGGCATCGCGACGCTTCGTCCCGATGACACGGATGAAAAGCTCGTCCTCCGCGCTGATGAAAACCTGTACAAAGCCAAAACAAGCGGACGTAACCGAATCTGTGCAGAGGAGGTGGCGTCATGAACATAAAAGAGCGTATAACCCGCATCTTCACGGGTCCCGCAGTTGAGAATCCGCTCTTAAAGCGTGACTTCTTCTCCCAGATAGTCATCTCAACAGCCATCATCGCCGTAGGCTTCTTTGTCTTCGGCCTCATCGTCCACAAGCATATCTACTTCATCATAACCGCGATTTCAATGCTTGTGTTCATGGGCCTTCTGTTCTTTATTTACAAATTCACGAAGAACCCGCCCACACAGATAACCGTGTACATACTCTACTGTGCCATAATAGGTTGTATCTATGTACCTGCCCTCTATTTCTACGGCGGAGGCATTCACAGCGGTGTACCTCTGTTCTTCATGCTGGGCGGCATAGCCACTATCCTGCTGCTCGACAACTGGCTAATGATTTTAGTCCTTGTCGCAAATATCGCAGCCGCGTTCATAACCTATAACATCGATCAGACAAACTTCATTTCCGACCGGTTTATGCCAAAGGGCGGGGACCATATCTACCTCGACATAGCCATAAGCGCCGTCGTTGCGGGCTGGGCCGCGGGAATATTCCTGCGACGCCTCACCCAGGGCTTTGAGGAAAAGGAAGCAAAGGTAAATGAACTCTATGCCAAGATTGAGGACGCGGCCACCAAGGATCCGCTCTCAGGCGCCTACAACAGACGTTACCTCATGGACTTCCTGGCCAAGTGCATTAAGGAGTATGAGGAGGGTGAGCTCTCCACATTCTCAATAATCATGTTCGATATCGACCACTTCAAGAATATAAATGACACCTACGGACATCTTGCCGGTGACGACTGTATACATAGCCTTTCACTCATCATACAGAGTGCCACGCGTGACTCGGATATCGTAACGCGTTACGGCGGCGAAGAGTTTATCTGTGTTCTTCCGACCGCGGACGAGACGCCGGCTTTCCGCCGCGCCGAACAGATCCGTGTGGCGGTCGAAAACACGCAGCTGTCACAGGATATCAACAAGACAATCACCATAAGCGGCGGTGTGGCGATGTACAAGCCCGGCATGTCCGCGGAAGAGCTTATCGAAGCCGCCGACCACAACCTCTACATTGCAAAAGAGAACGGCAGAAACCAGATTGTATGGCACAACGGAGGCATTCCTCCCCTTGTCTACACTGCCTACGGCGGAGACATGCTTCAGCCCACATACAACTCCGGCAGAAGATTCTCAGACGCAACAAAGTTTTAAACAATAAAAGAACCCGCTCAAATGAGCGGGTTCTTTTTATTTCACTTATGCAAGAAATGCCTTGAGTTCTTCATTCGATGTGATGAAGTTTCTGCCGAAAGCAAGGATATTCTCCTTCTCTGTCTCCGGCGGAGGTACGGCTACGCCGCCCTGAATGAAGTATACGGCGATAAGTGTGGCATCTGTACGCATGTCGCTGTAAAGGAACTCAAATACCATCGGCATCTGCTGCTCAGCCTCAATTGAAACGAGGTTGTCCATAGGAATATGGAAAGCACTGTTTACGGCGACAATATTGGGATTCGTATTTTTATCGGAAACTATCGTATTGCCAATTCTGATCTCTTTGCCCTTGTCTGCAACCGGTGCGGGTGCGGGAGCGGGAGCTGCAACTTCAGAGGCGGGCTCAGAAGCGGGTTCAACCTCTTCGATATACTCACTGTGAGAAGAGATATCACTGAATGTTACGGGCTCGGGAGCAGGCTCGGGGATGGGCTCGGGGATGGGCTCAGCTACGGGCTCAGCAATAGCCTCGGGCTCAACTGTCGGCGCCTGAGGAATAAGTGTGGAGCCTTCCTCAATGACGTCTGTCATTGCTACCGAGAAGCCCTGTGAAAGGGGATCTACCTCGGGAGCGGAGAATTCCTCAGCGGGAGCTGTGGGAAGTACGGGATCAGCGGGGGCCTCAAAAGTGATGGGCTCTGCTGAAGAGATAACTACTTCCGGCTCAGCTATGGGCTCCGGAATGGGTTCGGGCTCCGGAATGGGTTCGGGCTCCGGAATGGGTTCGGGCTCCGGAATGGGCTCGGGCTCCGGAATGGGCTCGGGCTCCGGCTCGGGAAGCGGCTCAGGTTCCGGTTCGGGCTCAGGCTCAACTTCAGCGACTGCGCCGCCGATTACGACGTCAGACTCTGTGCTGCTGCCGGCCATATACGGAAGCTGATATCCGATATCAAAATCTGCCTCAGGAGCTGCTGCGGGCTCCGGAATCGGTGCGGAAATCGGTGCCTCGATGTCGGGAAGTTCAACCTTTACGGGCTCCACAACGGGCTCTGCGGGAGTTGTTGCAAAGGATACCGGCTCCGGCTCGGGAGCATGGAATACCGGCATCGGAGCGGGCTCCGGAGCGGGCGTGAATACAGGTGCAGGTTCCGGCTCTGGGGCGGGTTCCTCGACTACGACCGGTGCCGGTTCAAATGCCGGAGCCTGTTCAATTACAGGTGCCGGTGAGTAGAAGGGATTCGTCTCAGGTGCGGGTTCTGCGGGAGCAGGCGCAGGAGCTGCCGCAGGAGCGGGAGCAGGCGCGTTGAATACAGGCGCTTTCGGCTCTTCTGCCGGGGCAGCGTCTGTGTCGCTGGCTTTCGAAAGCGCCTTGGTTGTCAGCATTACGGTTCCGACAGCAGTCGAACCTGCAGCAACTGCAAGGGCTCCGATTTTAACGAGTGTTCCGAGTTTCATGTGAGTTTCTCCTTACTTTATGGATTTAACTTCTGGTTATGCTGAACTTGTACTGATCCTTACCGTTTCTCTTTGCCTCGTAAAGAGCAGCGTCAGCTTTCTTAAACAACTCTTCATAGGTCGTGCCGTCCTTGCTGAACACGGCAACACCTATACTGGTGGACAGACGTCCGGGGAATCCGTTGTCGATACCGTATTTCTTGAACGCCGAGGTAAACCTCTGGAGTTTGTCGCAGACAAGGGCTATCGACTGGATATTCTTGATAAGAACGACAAATTCATCGCCGCCGACACGTCCCAGGATATCCGACTCACGGAAGTTCCTGCTGAGCTCATTCGCGAAGGCCAGAAGAATCTGGTCACCTATGGTATGGCCGCGTGTGTCGTTTATGGTCTTGAAGTTGTCTATGTCTATGATGATGAGCGCGTGTTGAGCCGTGGGGCTCTTCTCGAGGCACTCCTCGATAAGGCTTCGCGTTGTCATCTTGTTGTAGAGCTGGGTTAAAGGATCGCGCTCGGCTTCAAGCTTGAGCCTGTCCTCATTGAGTTTTCTCTCCTGAATGTTCTGTACAAGACAGAGAATATACTCGGGAGAATCGGAATATTCCTCAGCAACCTTCTTCTCACGCGTAAAGTATACGGATACCCAGGTATACTCACCCTCCGCATCAAGAATACGCATCTCCTGATAAATTTGGCTGTGTCCTTCAGTTGAAAGCTCGCTGATAATCTGATCGGGGTTCAGTATGCGTGCGCCCATGGCTGTATCGTCCGGATGGACTATCTCCTCAACGAAGTTCGAATACTCGTCGAAGGATATGACTTCATTCCTGTGCTTTACGGCGAACTTGTCATTGTTTCTGAGGACTGTACACTCACGACGTTCGGGGTCAAACTCAAGCGCCATGTCATAAATCTCTCCAAAGACATTGCCGAGTCTGCGGCGTGACGCAAGTCCCTCACCCTGAGTCTTACCTTCCTGATAAAAGGCATTTATACGTTCGGCGTGATTTATGTCCGCAATCGTTATCGCTATCGCGCACGGCGGGAAGGCAACGGCAAAACGCCAGAGCTCAAAGCCCGCCTCACGGAAAATGAAAAAGATGGTTAAAACCGCAAGTGCCATCGGAAGTATGCCTTCCTGCAGACTGTAAACCGGCACAATGATACCCATAAGTATCATCGGCATTATAACCGAGAGACCGGCATACCAGTCAGTGAAGAGGAAGTCGCTGTAGATGAGCATGCAATAGTAGAGACTCCAGAAGACCGTATAAGTAATCTGGATGCTCCTGCGCATCTTCTTCGAGATATCCGCGCCCGCTTCAATTCCCGATGTGTAAATTCGTGTCGCAAGGACGACAAATGCAACCAGGGCAACGACTCCGCCTATGAGAGCATATCTGAATGACCCGAGGTTGATAGATGCGGTGAACGACTTGAAGCAGACAACTGCCAGAATATACAGGATGAGGAATCCCGTAAATACGACCGTGCGGCGCAGATTGGAAAGTATGCGCATACGCTCGGCGTAATCGAGATAAGCCTGCTCCTTTTTTTCATCAGGCTGTTTAAATCCATAGTACTTGCCTATACGGGACAAGTCCTTGAAGAAAGCCTTGATCAGTTCTAACATGATGTCCTCCGACGATACAAACGGTTCAAGCGGTACTATATAAAATTAATTATATTATATCTTCGGTAATAAATCAAACCTTTAAAGAGAGATACATTGCACAAAAAAAGGGCTGTCCTTTCGGACAACCCTTGAGTTACGGAAATTAAGCTTCTTCCTCTTCTTTCATCTTTGCAAAGCACTCGCTGCAGTAAACCGGTCTGTCCTCTCTGGGCTCAAACGGTACTTTTGCAGGGCCGCCGCATGCTGCGCAGACAGCGTCGTACAGCTTTCTGTCAGCCTTTGCAGCATTCTTTCTTGCATCTCTGCAGGCCTTACAGCGCTGAGGCTCGTTCTCAAAGCCTTTCTCTGCGTAAAATTCCTGCTCACCTGCGGTAAAAACAAATTCTTCGCCGCACTCTTTGCAGATGAGAGTCTTGTCTTCGTACATGATTCTAACCTCTTTTTTATTGCATACTTTGTCCTGTTTTCTGGGACATATACTAATAATGTTATATCAAAAGAGGAATTTTGTCAATTGCGTAAACTGAACAAAATGACAAAAGTGTCTCTGCAGGCAGAGCAAATGCCTGAAGTACACCGATTAGCACGCTGCCGAGCATTAAAATCGCGAGAAAGATACATACGCCTTTAACGAACTTGTTTCTTCTCATTTTCAGGCCTCCATCCAGGCTTTGGCATTCTCGAGCATTCTGGCGTAGAGAGCCTCCGCCTCATCCGTATTAGCCGCAACCGCGGTGAAATAGAACTTGAGTTTCGGCTCCGTGCCGGACGGACGGGCGACAACGCCGTTGCCGTTCTCGAGTTTGTACGAGAGAACATTGGAGCTCGGAAGACCCGTCTTTGCAGTGTCCTTATAGTCGGTGACTTCAAGGACCTTAAGGCCCGCTATCTCAGAAGGTGCGTTGTTTCTGAGGGTTTCCATGATGTCGGCCATCTTCTGCATGCCGGCTGCACCCTCAAACTCAAAACTATCGACCTTGTTCAAGTAAAGACCGAACTTCGCGTATATGTCGTTCATGACATCTATGAGTGACTTGCCAACTGACTTGTAGTAAGCCGCCATCTCAACGAGGAGCTGGGAAGCAACTACCGCGTCCTTGTCTCTTGCATGGATACCGAGAAGATATCCGTAGCTCTCCTCCATACCGACAATAAAATCGTCCGCGTGGCCCTCTTTTTCGAGGTTGGTGATGTATTCGCCAATATACTTGAAGCCGGTGAGAAGGTCAGCTACCTTCGCGCCGTGGCTCTCGGCAATCTTCGTTACGAGGTTTGTTGTTACGAAAGATTTTATTACAACGGGATTCTTCGGCATAATGCCCTTTGCCTCGTACTGTGAAAGCACGTACTCGGTGAAGAGGGCGCCGACCTCGTTGCCCGTCATGAGACGGTAGTCGTCGCCGTCACGGACGGCGATACCCATACGGTCACAGTCGGGGTCTGTGGCAAGCAGGAGGTCGGCCTTATCCGTCTCGGCCATCTTTATGCCGCACTCAAAGACCTGGCGGATTTCCGGATTCGGATACGGACATGTCGGGAAGTTTCCGTCGGGGAGTTCCTGCTCGGGAACGACCTTGACATCCTGTACGCCGAGACGGGCCAGAATCTTTCTGACGGGCTTGTTGCCCGTTCCGTTGAGCGGGGTGTAAATAACCTTGAGACCGGAGGTCTTTGCCGTTTCGGGATTTATAACCTTGCTCGCGACGAGGTCGAAGAACTTCTCATATACCTCATCACTGATATACTCGATTGTGCCGTTTGCGAGACCTTCCTCAAAGCCGATCTTCTTTATGTCTTTGAACATATCGACTTTCTGGATGTACTGATAAGCCTCGGCAGCCGCGGCATCCGTCATCTGATAGCCCTCAGGGTCATAGCACTTGTAACCATTGTACTTTGCGGGGTTGTGGCTCGCCGTGATAATGACGCCTGACGCACAATGAAGTTCACGTACGGCGTAGGAGAGCATCGGTGTGGGCACAAGTTCACGATAGATGTAGGTCTTTATGCCGTTTGCCGCGAATATACCGGCAGTCTCCTTTGAGAAGAGGTCGGAATTGATTCTCGAATCATATGCTATGGCAACCGAAGGGTTCTCAAAAGTCGCGTTTAAATAGTCCGCAATACCCTGTGTAGCCTGGCCTACCGTGTAGATGTTCATTCTGTTTGTTCCGGCTCCCAGAACACCGCGAAGGCCGGCTGTGCCGAACTCAAGTTTTTTATAAAAACGGTCAAGGATTTCGTCATCCTTGCCGGCGATTGAGTCAAGCTCGGCTTTGAGAGCGGGGTCTTTGCACTCTGCTACCCAGAGTTCATATAGTTCCTTGTAATTTTCCATAAAAAAGCCTCCGTTTTATTAAATCAATCTCAATTTTAATACCTTTTATGGTATAATGTCAAATGGTATTGAGGGAGGTAATGAATGTTCTCAAAAGTGAACAGTATGGGCCTTTCGGGCTTTAAGGCGGAGCGTGTTTTCGTGGAATGCGACCTGTCCGCCGGACTGCCCAGGTTCGACCTTGTAGGTCTCCCCGATTCGGCGGTATCGGAAGCGAAGGAACGCGTCCGCTCCGCCATCAAGAACTGCGGGCTCGACTTTCCCATCAGCCGGATTACGGTGAATCTCGCCCCGGCCGAATTCCGGAAGGAAGGCCCCATCTACGACCTGCCCATTCTGGTCGCCGTCCTCCTGTCCTCCGGACAGCTGAAGACCGATTTAAGCGGCTCCGCCCTCTTCGGAGAGGTGGCGCTCGACGGCGGCATAAGAAAGGTCAACGGTGCCCTGCCCATGGTGGCAAGGGCCAAGGAGTGCGGCATAACAGAGGTCTTTATCCCCTATGACAACAGGGAGGAAGCCGCACTCATCCCCGGTATCCGCATATATCCGGTAAAGACCGTATCAAAACTGCTTGACCACCTCAAAGGCACCGCTCCCATCACCCCGGTAAAGCCGCTGACATTTGAAGAGATTGCGGCGAAAGCGGGAGCGTCAGCCGCATCTGTCGATTTTTCAGACGTAAAAGGACAGAAATGCGCCAAGCGCGCCCTGGAAATTGCCGCCGCAGGCGGCCATAATGTCCTCCTCGTCGGAAGTCCCGGAGCAGGCAAGAGCATGCTCGCCAAAAGACTTCCGACAATCCTTCCCGACATGACTTTCGAGGAGTCGCTGGCGACCTCCTCGGTCTATTCGGTGGCGGGCCTTCTGACAAAGGAGACCCCGCTCATCATAAGCCGTCCGTTCCGTGCCCCGCATCACACGACAACGGACGTCGCATTCGCAGGCGGAGGAACGAAGGCCCGCCCCGGCGAGATATCCCTCGCCCACAACGGCGTCCTCTTCCTCGACGAGCTGCCGCTCTTTTCGAGGGCCGCCCTGGAGACCCTCAGGCAACCGCTTGAAGACGGCAAGGTGACAGTCACCAGAAACGCCGTAACTGCCACATATCCGGGCAGTATAATGCTCGTCTGCGCCATGAATCCCTGCCCCTGCGGCTACCTCTATGACCCCGTGCATGAGTGCCGGTGTTCGGACGCCGCGAAGAAGCGCTACAACGCGCGGGTTTCCGGCCCGCTCCTCGACCGTATCGACATACATGTCCAGGTCGATCCGCTGGATGCCGAAGCACTCTACGGAAAGCCTGCAGAACCTGAGGAGTCCTCATCTGAAATCCGGGCACGGGTCATGGCGGCAAGGGCCGTCCAGCGTGCCCGATTCGAGGGCACTGAAGTCACCTGCAATGCGCAGATGACGCCACGTATGGTGCGTCGTTTCTGCATCATGACACCGCAGGCGAAGAACTTCCTCATCCGCGCATTCACGCAGATGAAATTCTCCGCCCGCGCAAACGACAAGATACTCCGCACCGCGCGCACCATAGCCGACCTGGCCGGTTCCGACCTCATTGACACGCCGCATATCTCGGAAGCCATACAGTATCGCCGCATGGACTCATTCGGACAATGAAAAAAGCCCTGCTCAACCGAGCAGGGCTTTGCTTTTTCTCAGCCTTTGAGTCCGCGGGACTGTCTGTCCATGTCCTCGACGACTATATCGTATATTTCACCGATTGTCGAACAATACTCGAGAACCTTCCAGGGCTCGTTTGTGTGGAAATGGATTTTGATGGGGTCGCCGTCACCGCCTACCGCAAGCAGGCAGTCACCTTTGAAATTGGCCATGAAATAGTCATGAACCTCATCCTCATCAAGGTCGTCACCGTCTATGAGAAGCTGTGTGTCATATCTGAATTCTTCCATGATTTCTACCTCCTTAGTAATTTCCGAGGAGTTTGTTAAACTCCGGAATATATGACTGGTCGTTTGTGCAGGCGAAGATGTAGTTTAAGAACAATACATCGGTAATACCGTACTGGTTGCAGAAAGTCTTGAGATCAAGCTCGTTTGCTCCGACGTTGACCTTGCGCGGATCAATTACCCAGACCTCGTCGAAATTGTCGCAGAGCCAGGGCGCGAACGAGTTGCCGTAGGACTCTTTTATCATGACGATCTTTCTGCCGGAATTTGCGTTTGTGACTATCTTCGTTACGGGGTTGTCGCCCTCTATGAAGCAGGTGTACTTGCCGACCGCGGGGTTCTCGTTTATGACCTTCATCGGTATGGCTTCTTCATCTTTGATGTAGCCGTTCGGATACCTGACTGCGGTGGTTTCACTCAAGGGATAGAAGTACTCGAGATAGTCGGGTTTCTCCTTTAAAATCGAGGCGCCGGACCACGCGTAAAGGGTGCCGACAAAGGTGTCAAACTGACCGGACTTGTGGTCCTCAAGCTTTGTCGGCTTGAAGCCCGCGACCTTCGAGAATGCGACATAGGCATGGTACGCTCCGCGTGCCGTCCAGTGGTGGTCCGTCCTGAAGTAGACGAACTCCTCGTCGACATAGCGCTCGAGTTCCTTATACGCATTGACGCCCTTGACGTTCTTGGCAGTAATAGCCTCGTAGGCGGCGTCAATGCCTGCCTTCTCGGAACGCTTGCCCGTGTGGTACTCCTCGGGTCCGTAGAACTCTATGGACGTAGGAGCAATAAGCATATAGACATTTATGTCGGGAACCTTCTCCGCAAAGGAGCAGATGTATCCGGTATAGCGCTTCATACCGTTGGTGTTAAGGCCGAAAATCTCCATCGCACGGTCGCCCTGTACAATTATGGCTCCCGTGTTCTTGTACTCCTGCGGCTGGGTTGTCGCCCTCGTGTACTCGGTCGTTGTGGCCTTCGTCGTCTGCGATGTCTCCGGCTCCTTGTAATTGTTTGTTGTAGTCTCCGGATCGGTCTTACCTGTTGTCTTTCCGAATACGATGATGCAGATCATTATGGCGAAAACGACAAATACCGAACCTATGGCTATGGGAATCTGCTTTTTATCAAAACCTTTTGTACTCATCAGATACTCTTTCCGGACTCGACTTCCAGTATTTTATTGAACACGGCTATCTGAGATGCAGATACATGCTTGTCGAGATGCATGCTGCCGAAATACCACTTGTCATATTCGCAGGAGTTTCCAAGTTCCTCAAGATAGGTGTTGAGTATGGAAAGCCTGTTCTTGTTAAGTGTCTTAAGCTGAAGGAAGTCCTTGACCATGGCCGAGGGCTCGTGCGTGATGATGTAGTCCACTCGGTTGTTGTGTTTCTCTATGTTCTCGGCGCCTTCGAGAAGTTCCTGCTGGCTGGGTGCCTCTTCCTTGAACCAGGTGTTGTTGGAAATACGCAGGTCTATGTCCGGGCTCTCACCTCCGCCCATGGTGAAGAAGGTCTTGCCCTCAATGGTGAAGACCTGACCGCGCATGAGGTGGTAGAGATTACCGCCCAGATAGTGTACCTTGCCGCCGTTCCACTCAGAGACTTCCATGGAGTTGAGTATCTTGAAGTTCTCATGTGTGCCGTCGATAAAGCAGATATTGAATTTCTTTTCGCCGAGCTTTTTCAGGATTTTCTGCTCCTCTTTGTCACCGTCCCAGATAAAACCGAAGTCTCCGCAGACTATGAGTGTGTCACCCTTCTGGAGCTTTCGGGCGGGACCGGAGCTGAAGCGGCCGAAATCGCCGTGGACATCGCCTGTAACAAATACCAAATTTTCACTTCCTCTTTATTTTCAAAGGAATAGTTGTTATACTATAGTACATATAATCTTACAACAAAGTATGAACATTCTCAAGGTGGATTTTATTATGAAGCGACGATTGACATTTTTTGTCACAATTATGTTAATTCTGGCCTTCCTCCTCCCGACCGTTTTCGCCATTCCGGCCTCCGCGGCCTACAACAGCGAGCTCGACTTTGAAGCCGAGATAGTCTATATGGAGAACCTCGATCAGAACTCCGTCATCTTCAATAAAAACTCAACAAAACGGGCTCCCATAGCCTCACTGACGAAGATAATAACCTGTCTGGTAGTGCTTGAAAACTGCAAGGACCTGGAGGAGGAGGTCGCGGCCTCCGCTTCTGCCCTCGCCATGCTCAAAGGCACCAACAGTTCAACCGCCGGCACAAAGGTGGGCGAAATTTTAACCGTTCGCCAGCTTTTAAACCTCATGATGGTCCGAAGCGCGAACGAGGCCGCATGTATACTCGCCGAACACTTCGGCGGAGGCGATGTGAGCGCCTTTGTCGCCAAGATGAACGAGCTGGCAGAGCGCCTGGGCTGCGAGAACACACATTTCGTCAACCCGCACGGCCTTGACGCGGAAGGTCATTACTCCACCGCGGAGGACCTCGCCGTAATCATAAAGTATGCACTGCAAAACGACACCTTCCGCGAAATAGTCGCTCAGCCCGAGTACACCATCGAGGCGACCAACAAGCGCAAGGAAACGAAGTACACAAACACAAACAACCTTTTAAACATCAACAGTTCCTTCTATTACGAGCCCTGTAAGGGCATAAAGACAGGTTCCACAACGGCTGCGGGCTACTGCCTCGCATCCTATGCGACAAAGAACGGCTACACCTATCTCTGTATTATCATGAACGCGCCCAACAGGCCGCTCACTGAGGAATCAAAGGTCAACATAAACTTCGCCTTCAAAGAGACAAAGATGGCCTATGAATGGGTCTTCAGCAACATAAAGCTCAAGACCATCGCCTCGACCACGGACGTCGTGGATGTGGTCGACATTGCCCTGGCAAAGAAGACCGACCACATACGACTCGTCCCCGCAAATGACGTCTCGGCGCTCATGCCGGCGAACGTCGATGCATCTCAGCTCGAGATAAAGACGGTCCCCGGCTCGGTCAAGGCCGACCTCAAGGCGCCGGTCAAGGCCGGAACCGTACTCGGCCAGGCTGAGATACGCTACGCCGGCGATGTCATCGAAACCGTCGACCTTGTCGCCGGTGAGGACGTCGAGCGCAGCCTCTTCGCCACAATAAAGTACGGAATCAAGACTTTCCTGACGAGCAAGATCATGCGTTTCGTATACATCGGCATAGCCGTCATCATACTTCTCATCATCCTGCTCCGCTACTACAACAAGAACATCAGGAAAAAGAAGTACAAGGTCATAAAGGGCGGCCACCGACCCGTACGTACGACAACGGGTTATCGTAAGAAATACTCCCGCTCGACAGAGTTCAACGACAAGAAAAACAGATAAAACAAAGCCCCGCCAATCCGGCGGGGCTTTACTTTTAAGTCTTAGTCGTCGAGTTCATCCTTGTCGAGCTCAGCGAAGTACTTGATTGTACGTACCATCTGGCTTGTGTAGGAGTTCTCGTTGTCATACCATGCAACGACCTGAACTTCCCAGGTGTGCTCGGAAATCTGCTCAACCATTGTCTGAGTGGCATCGAAGATAGCACCATATGTTGTACCTACGATATCAGCGGAAACAAGTTCTTCCTCGGTGTAACCGAAGGACTCTGTCTGAGCTGCCTTCATGATCTCGTTGATCTGGTCAACGTTTACTGCCGTGCCCTTGCAGACTGCGCAGAGAATTGTTGTTGAACCTGTGGGAACCGGAACGCGCTGTGCGGAACCGATGAGTTTGCCGTTGAGTTCAGGGATTACAAGACCGATAGCCTTTGCTGCGCCCGTTGAGTTGGGAACGATGCTGCAGGCAGCGGCTCTTGCGCGGCGAAGGTCACCCTTCTTATGAGGACCGTCGAGTACCATCTGGTCGCCTGTGTAAGCATGAACTGTTGTCATGATACCGCATACTACGGGAAGGCTGTCATTGAGAGCCTTAGCCATGGGAGCGAGGCAGTTTGTGGTACAGGAAGCAGCTGAGATAACCTGGTCTTCCTTTGTAAGTGTATTGTGATTTACGTTGTAAACGATTGTCTTGAGGTCATTGCCTGCGGGAGCGGAGATAACAACCTTCTTCGCACCTGCGCGGATATGAGCCATTGACTTCTCTTTTGATGTGTAGAAACCTGTGCACTCGAGAACTACATCGACACCGAGGTCACCCCAGGGGAGCTTGCTGGCATCTGCCTCTTTGTAGATTTCAATCTCAGTACCGTCAACGATGATTGAGTGGTCTGTGTTTTCAACCTTATCAGCGAGAGCGTAGCGGCCCTGTACTGAATCGTATTTAAGAAGGTGAGCGAGCATCTTGGGGTCTGTGAGATCGTTGATGGCAACTACTTCATAACCCTCTGCTGCGAACATCTGGCGGAATGCAAGACGACCGATGCGGCCGAAACCGTTAATTGCAACTTTAACTGACATGTTGTTTCCTCCTGTTTTTTCAAATAATCATAATTGTTTCCCACACACATACTATAATAGATTGATAAAAAAATGTCAATCTGTTTTTCCAACTTCGGCGATGTAGAGAAAACATGCATAATTTTGTACGATTTTACCTGTAAAAATTTGTGTATTTATTTGATGGTACAGCGCAATTTATGGTAAAATATCTATTGACTTTTATAGCAGTAATTTTCTATACTATTATTGTTAAAAAATAAACAATCTTGTAAACGGAGGCATATCATTATGGCAAGAGAAATGAAAACCATGGATGGTAACACCGCAGCCGCTCACGTATCCTATGCGTTCACTGAGGTTGCGGGTATTTATCCCATCACACCGTCCAGCCCCATGGCAGACTACGTTGACCAGTGGTCAGCCCAGGGCAGAAAGAACATCTTCGGCACAACTGTCAGAGTTGCCGAGATGCAGTCCGAGGCAGGTGCCGCAGGCACAGTACACGGCTCACTTGCAGCCGGTGCCCTCACAACAACTTACACAGCTTCCCAGGGACTCCTTCTCATGATTCCCAACATGTACAAAATCGCCGGCGAGCTTCTCCCCAGCGTTTTCCATGTTTCGGCTCGCTGCGTAGCTTCTCACGCACTCAATATCTTCGGTGACCACTCAGACGTCTACGCCTGCCGTCAGACAGGTTTCGCAATGCTCGCCGAGACGAACCCCCAGGAAGTAATGGACCTCGGTGCAGTTGCCCACCTTGCGGCAATCGAAGGCCGTGTACCGTTCATCAACTTCTTCGACGGTTTCAGAACATCCCATGAAATCCAGAACATCGAAATCTGGGACTATGAGGATCTCAAAGAGATGTGCAACATGGACGCAGTCGCTGCGTTCCGCAATCACGCTCTCAACCCCGAGAACCCGTCAATGCGCGGCTCTCATGAAAACGACGATATCTTCTTCCAGCACAGAGAGGCCTGCAACAAGTACTACGATGCAGTCCCCGCAATCGTTGAGAAGTATATGGACAAGGTCAATGCCAAACTCGGCACAAACTACAAGCTCTTCAACTACTACGGTGCTGAAGATGCCGAGAACATCATCGTTGCCATGGGTTCAATCAACGACGTAACTGAAGAAGTCATAGATTACCTCAATGCAAACGGTCAGAAGGTCGGCCTCCTCAAGGTCCGTCTCTACAGACCTTTCGCTGTCGACAAGTTTGTCGAAGCTCTTCCGAAGACGGTTAAGAGAATCGCCGTCCTCGACAGAACAAAGGAGCCCGGTTCCATAGGTGAGCCCCTCTTCCTCGACGTCGTAGCCGCCCTCCAGGCAAAAGGCATGACAGAAATCGAGGTAATCGGCGGCCGCTACGGTCTCGGTTCGAAGGACACACCTCCGTCATCCGTATTCGCTGTTTATGAAGAACTCTCCAAGGCTGAGCCCAAGAAGCACTTCACAATCGGCATCAACGATGACATCACATATCTTTCACTCGAGGAGAAGCCCGCTCCGATCACGGCAGCCGAAGGCACAATCGAGTGCAAGTTCTGGGGTCTCGGCGGCGACGGTACTGTCGGTGCCAATAAAAACTCCATCAAGATCATCGGTGACTACACCGACAAGAACGTACAGGCATACTTCCAGTATGACTCAAAGAAGACGGGCGGTATCACCATTTCCCACCTCCGTTTCGGTGATAACAAGATCAAGAGCTCGTACTATGTAAACAAGGCGGACTTCGTAGCCTGCCACAACCCCTCATACATCGAGAAGGCTTACCGCATCGTTGACGATGTAAAGCCGGGCGGAGTATTCCTCATCAACTGCCAGTGGGATGAGGCCGAGCTCGCCGAGAAACTCGACGCAAAGACAAAGCAGTACATCGCAAAGAACAACGTACAGCTTTACACGGTTAACGCCATCGACCTCGCAATCAAGGTCGGCATGGGCAAGCGCACGAACACAATCCTTCAGGCTGCCTTCTTCGCGCTTGCAAACATCATGCCGATAGAAGAGGCCGTTGAACACATGAAGGACGCGGCCACGAAGTCGTACTCAAAGAAGGGCCCCGAGGTTGTAAAGTGCAACCACGACGCCATTGACGCAGGTGTAACCGCGTACAAGAAGATCGAAGTACCCGCCGAGTGGGCAAACGCAACGGACGACACGAAGGCCGCGGCCCTCACCGGTCCGGACGCACTCGTAAAGCAGGTAAGCGAGATTATGGAACCCGTCGGTCATATGGACGGCTACAAGATTCCCGCATCCGCATTCGAGTCCCATGCTGACGGTCAGTTCGAACAGGGCGCATCCGCATATGAGAAGCGCGGTGTCGCAGTCATGGTTCCCGAGTGGAACAACGAGACCTGCGTCAAGTGTAACAAGTGCGCATATGTCTGCCCTCACGCTACAATCAGACCTTTCGCTCTCGATGCTGACGAGAAGGCAAAGGCTCCGGCAGTCACAAAGTTCGCCGAGAAGCCCGTTGTCGGCACAGAGTATACATTCACCCTTGCCATCTCCCCGCTTGACTGTATGGGATGCGGCGTCTGCGTAGGCGTCTGCCCGACAGAGTCACTCAAGATGGTATCCCGTGAGTCACAGGACGAGCAGCAGGCCGCTTTCGACTACTGTGTAGCAAACGTAACTGAGAAGCCCGAGACAACAAGCAAGCTCTCAGTCATCTCCTCACAGTACAGAAAGCCGCTCCTTGAGTTCTCAGGCTCATGCGCAGGCTGCGCAGAGACAGCTTATGCACGTCTCGTAACCCAGCTCTTCGGTGACCGCATGTACATCTCCAATGCTACAGGCTGTTCATCAATCTGGGGCGGCCCTGCAGGCACATCACCTTATACCGTAAACGCCAAGGGTCACGGTCCGGCATGGGCCAACTCCCTCTTCGAGGATAACGCCGAGCACGGCTATGGTATGTTCCTCGGCCAAAACGCAATCCGTGAGTCTCTCGCCGCAAAGACAAGAGAAGTCATCGAGAAGTGCGACAAGGAAGGCGTAAAGGAAGCCGCTCAGGCATGGCTCGACACCATGTATGACGGCGAGGCAAATAAAGAGGCTACCGCAAACTACATCGCTGCTCTCGAGAGCTGCAACGGACCTCTCGCAAAAGAGATCCTCGAGAAGAAGCAGTATCTCCAGAAGAAGTCCATCTGGATCTTCGGCGGAGACGGCTGGGCCTACGATATCGGTTA
>DBWX01000003.1 GCA_002309175.1 Ruminococcaceae bacterium UBA1227 | reverse complement strand
ATCCGCCGCCGTGAAGCAGCATGATCGTATCGCGATTTTGTTTTCCGTATTCTATCATCTTCATATTATCAGCATCACTCTTTCTGTAATCCATAGTTCGTCCAACCTACGCTCTGATACAGAGCCTTTATTTCCTTGACAGCGAAACGACGGTCTCCACATGGGAGGTGCGGGGAAACATGTCGACGGGCTGGACGGTGTCTATTGTGAAGCCGAGGGCAGCGAAGCGAGCGCAGTCGCGTGCGAGCGTAGCGGGGTCACAGGAGACGTAGACCAGGCGCTTTGGCGCCATGTCCGCAATGATTGCGGGCAGCTCCGCGTCAAGTCCTTTGCGCGGAGGGTCTACGACTATGGTGTCCGGGTGCACATTCTGTTCTTTGAGTTTCTCTGCTATTTCTTTGGCGTCACCCGCAAAGAATTCAGCGTTGGTGATTTTGTTTTGCTGTGCATTCTTCTTTGCGTCCTCTATGGCTTCGGGGACTATTTCAACCCCAACAAGTTTTTCAGTCGTGTCCGCGAGTGTCAGACCTATTGTGCCCGCTCCGCAGTAGAGGTCAAGGAGAAGTTCATTGTCTTCCCCTGCGAACTCTTTTACCTTGTTGTAGAGCTTCTCGCACTGGGCTGTGTTGACCTGGAAAAATGAGAGCGGTGAGATACGGAAGGTTTTACCGTTTATTCTGTCTGTGATGAAACCATCACCATCGAGGACTTTTATTTCATCGCCGAGAATTACGTTGCTGTCTGCCTTGTTGATATTAAGCACGACTGACTTCAGTTTCGGTATGCCGCTTTTCAGTTCCGTTATCAGTTTGCTTTCATATGGTATCTCATCACCGTTTATGACGAGACAGACCATTACTTCCTTCGTGTACCTGCCTTCTCTGATGTAGATGTGTCGGAGAAGGCCTTTGTTTTTCTCTTCGTCGTAGATTGAGATATTGTTCTCTTTAATCCAGTTTTCGACTATGTCCAGTATGTCCCTGAAGACGGGCGGCTGGAGACGGCAGTCCTTCTGCGGGACTATGCGGTGGGTGTTGAAGGCATAGAAGCCGATGACGGGATCATTGGTTCTTGTGTCTTTTGAGACCGGAAACTGTGCTTTGTTCCTGTAGCCGTCCGTCTCATCAGCACCGATTATGGGTTCTGTTTTTATTTCAAGGTGTGCAAGGCGCAGAAAAGCGTCTCTGACGCGCTGTGCCTTGATTTCGAGCTCTTTTTCGTATGTAATGTGTCTGAATGCACAACCGCCGCATTTGCCGGCTGAGGGACAATCAGGGGTAATGCGGTCGGGAGATGCTTTTTTTATCTTGTTTACTGTGCCTACGGCATAGTTCTGTTTTGCCTTTATTATGTGGCAGTCAATTACATCGCCTATTGCAGTGTTACGGACAAAGACGGCCTGACCGTCAAAGTGCCCCACACCGGAGCCCTCAGCGGTCATGCCGTCTATTTCGAGTTCTATGTCCTGATTCTTCTTCAGCATATTATCTGTGTCCGTGACGCGCCTCATAGCGCTTCTTTCTGCGGATATTTCTTCTGACTCTGTTTACTATGTTCAGGATTATTACTATGAGTATGAGTGATGCGACTACCGCAATGATGACCTTGACTATTACCGGAAGGCCCTGATGCTCTGCGGGAGTTTCCCCGCCCTTTTTCGGTTCCTCGGTTTCAGTTTCGGGCTCAGCATAGACGTTAAGGCTTGTGTAGTCTGCTTTATAGCTGTAGTCACAGGTCTTGCACTTGTAGGTGGTGTAGCCGTACTCAGTCTCTGTGGGTGCGGTTACGCTTTGGTCATACTCCGCGTTCTCACACATGTTGGGCAGAAGGTCCTTTGAGTAGTCCTTCGTCTCACGGCGCTCAAAGCCCTTTATGTCATTGCCGTCTTTTGTGAGAGTCCAGTTCATGATCTCGCCTATGTCACCCACACAGTACGCTCTTCTGTTTGTGTTGTCCTCGAAGAAGCTGATGAAACCGGTGACCTTGTTGTTGTCAACGTGACCTGCATACTTCTCGCTATGGGGAAGTATGTACATGCCGCCAATACCGCCGTCATGGACATAGCCGTGATCCGAGTCATATCCCTTTATGTTTATCGTGCAGTTTGTGACGTCAGGATAGCCGTTTGCGTACGCGCCGCCCATAAACTGCTCGTCCTTCCACTCTTTGTCAGTGTCAATACAGATGAGTGTGACATCTGCGGTGCAGGAATTGATCCTGCCTTTGCCGTAGCCGAGAATACCGCCTACGCCGAAGGACTTGCAGGATGAGGTGAGCTTTGCAGTGCCTTCAACAGTACAGCTTTCAATTGTGCTGTCAGCCATATAGCCTGCGATTGTACCGACATATGTGTTGTCGTCGAGGGCTACATCGACATTTACACCGAGAAGTGTCAGGTTGGCAATAGTGGCGTTTTCGGCTACACAGAACAGACCGGCAAAATGCGTGTCATATTCCTTCCAGTTGCCGTCGATTGTCGTCCTTGTGGACTCTCCCGTCTTTGTGATTGTCAGGTTCATTATGGCCTTGCCGTTGCCGTCAAGGGTGCCTGAGAAATCGACCGGCATCCAGTCCTGACCTTTGCAGTCTATGTCGTTTACGAGTCTGTAGCTGCCGGCAGGATTGTCCTTTATTTTGAGGAGGTCCTCATATGTTTTTATCTCGGTCACTCCGTCCTCGGCAAAAGCCGGGAGCGAGAGTGTCAGGAGCATGATTGCCGAAATTATTACGGCCAGTATCTTTTTCATTTTATGTCGCCTCATTTTCTGAGAAGTCTCATGGCGTTTGCGACTGCAAGGAGCATTACTCCGACGTCGGCGAAAATCGCGAAGCCCATGTTCGCGACGCCGACGATACCGAGCAGGAATACGAGTGCCTTGACGCCGAGCGACGCGATGATGTTCTCTTTGACAATCATCTTCGTGTCGCGCGCAATGTTGATGGCGTCAACGAGTTTGCTCGGCTGGTCGTCCATGATGACGACGTCGGCGGCCTCTATTGCGGCGTCGGAACCGATGCCGCCCATGGCGACGCCGATGTCGGCTCTCGCAAGTACGGGCGCGTCGTTAATGCCGTCGCCTACAAAGGCGACAAGGCCTATGCCCTGGGCGCCCGTCATGACCTCTTCGAGTTTCTCAACCTTCTCATCGGGAAGGAGCTCGGCGTAGTACTTCTCAAGTCCCACTGACTTGGCGACGTTCGACGCTATGTCGACATTGTCGCCCGTGAGCATTACGGTGTGATCAACACCCGTAAGTTTGAGTTCCGTTATCGCCTCGCGGGCGTCCTCACGGATTTCGTCCGCGATTACAATGTATCCCGCATACTGATTGTCAGCGGCGACATATACCTTTGTGCCTATTGCGGTGCTCTCTGTTATGCTGATGCCCGCGGCACTCATGAGTTTGGTGTTACCGGCAAGGATGAGGTGGTCGCCTACCACTACGCTTATGCCGTGTCCGGCGATTTCCTTATAGCTTGTGATCTTCTCTCTTGCTATGTGCTTGCCGCCGTTTTTATAGTAGAGGTCCATTATGGCCTTGGCTATGGGGTGATTTGACTGGCACTCGGCATGGGCCGCAAGGGTCAGGAGCTGTGCCTCTTTGAAGCCGTTTGCCGCGGATACCTGAGTGATTGCGAATGTGCCCTTTGTGAGTGTGCCTGTCTTGTCGAATACGACTGTGTCGACATTGTTCAGCGCTTCAAGATAGTTGGAGCCTTTGACAAGGATACCGTTTCTGGAAGCGACACCCAGACCGGCAAAGAATGCCATTGGTACTGAGATTACAATTGCGCACGGGCAGGAGATTACAAGGAGGATACATGCTCTGTAGACCCATACTTTCCAGACCTTGAAGATGATACTCGGGATTACCGCTATGAGGAGGGCAAGTATCATGACCGCAGGGGTGTAGTAGCGGGCAAACTTTGTAATGAACTGCTCCGCGGGAGCCTTCTTCTGGGCCGCGTTCTGTACGAGGTCGAGAACTCTTGAGGCAGCTGAGTCAGCGAAGAACTTCTCAACTCTGATATGAAGGACGCTGTCCTTGCAGATGTATCCTGAGAGAACCTCATCGCCCTCGTGTACGCGGCGCGGTACTGACTCACCGGTCAGGGCGGAGGTGTCAACGAAGCCCTTGCCCTGCTCAACCTTACCGTCAAGCGGCACGCGCTCGCCCGGTCTTACGACTATGAGGTCGCCTACGGATACCTTTGAAGGATGAACCTTGAGCGTATTGCCGCCTCTGATGACATATGCCACATCGGGACGGATATTCATAAGGTCTCTTATGTTCTTCTTTGATCTGCCTACGGCGATATCCTCAAGGAGTTCGCCGAGCTGATAAAGGAGCATTACTATTACTGCTTCCGGATACTCGCCCACTATGAAAGCGGCGAGAGATGCGATTGTCATGAGAAGTTTCTCATCAAAGATTCCCTCTTCGAACTTCTCTCTCCACATCTCCATCCAGATGTCTATACCGAGGAAAATATATGCGATTATAAAGAAAGGAACACCGACCCATACGGTGGCTTTTACGGCCTTATAAAGAATATAGCCTACAATAAAGATGGCGAGAGCTATGCCGAGGCGCATAAGCTTGATTTTAATGCTGTTCATACCGGGAGCATTTCCGCGAAGCGTGAAAGTCTCCTCATGATGAATATGTCCGTGATGATCATGTTCATGCTCGTGTTCATGTTCATGATCATGATGCTCGTGATCGTCGCCATCCTCCTCATGAAGATGCTCACGTTCCTTGTCGCGGCGCTTCTTCCTGATGTCGGCAAGAGTCATGACCTGCATCTTCTTTCCGGATGCGGGTTTCTCCTTTTTCTCTTCGCCCTCAGCCTCTTCGGGCTCTTCTTCAGGCTCTTTTTCTTCGGGCTCGTCCTCGTCCTCTTCGGTGAAGAGCGGAGCCTCTTCCTCTGCCTCTTCGGCTTCTTCGGGCTCCTCGTCATCGAAGGCCCACTCGGCCGCCTCGATCTCTTCATCGTCGAGGAGAATCGGCTCGCCGTCGAGCAAGTCTTCCTCCTCGACTGCAGGCGCTCTTGTCTCGATTTCGGCCTCTTCGATTTCGGCCTCCTCGATTATTACTTCTTCCTCTTCTTCTGCCGGGGCGGCCGGTTCCTCGTTCACGGCCTCTCCCGTATCCTCTTCGTAGAAGGTCCAATCGTCCTTCTTCGCGAGGATTTCCTCGAGCATGAGCTGGTCGTCCTGTTCGCTGTTTTTCGGAACGTCCGCCTCAGGCTTTTTGTTCTTGAAATACTCCATGTCAGTTTTCCTTTCCTTCTCTTATATGTTCAAGTCCTATGTTGATTATTGATTCAACATGGTCATCGCTTAAGGCGTAGTAAATATTCTGTCCGTCTCTGCGGGACTTGACCATGTTGGCCACCTTCAGGGATTTGAGCTGATGAGAGATGGCCGAAACATTCATGTCAAGTTCGTCCGCTATGTCGCGCACGCACTTTTCGCCGTCCTTAAGCGCAGTGAGAATTCTTATTCTCGTGCCGTCGCCGAACAGTTTAAACAGCTCGGCAAGTATCTGAAACTCCTCTGCCGACCAGTTTTCCATTAGCTCTCCTCCCTTCCGTTAATTTGTGAATATTTGAACAGTTATTCAATTATTCACAAATATTATATGCCCATTCCCAGGGCAAGTCAACTCCTAATATAGGATATAAAAAGACTTGGGGTACTCCCCGACGAAAACCACCGTATTATTTGCGACCTACACTTAAGAATATAAATCTCTGCAAATACTCGAGGTGTGTTTTCCGGCGGGGAGTGCCCCAAGGCTTAATTATTGTGTGTTATTATGTCTCTTCCTGTTCGGCGATGCGCCGGACGGCGTTCTTCGAGGTGCGCCACAAAACGAAGAGATTAAGTATTGCGAGCACGACAAAGAGCGAGAGCGAGACGAGGAGAAGGCGCACCTTGAGGAAGGCATAGAAGGAATAGCCGACAAAGGCTATGGCTATGCCTATTCCGAGCGCCAGCGCCATGACGAGCGCAACGTTAGTGTTCTCGCGAAGAACGGAAAGCTCGTCATCCCAGATAAGTTTCGGCTGAATGCTGTCGATGTAAATGCCCATGTACGAGACAAAGGTTATGGACAGAATACTCAGCAGAATCGAGACGATGATGTAGATGAAGTTTGTATGGATGATAATACAGAACGGGAGAAGATACATCCATATACCGACAAAGGAAAATACGCAGGAGATGAGTATTTTTATGTCCCACTGTGTGTCATACGGTATGGGTATATACTTCATGAACTGGAAGTGCTTGCCCTCGCGCGAGATGGCGTTTGACGCCAGGGAATTGAGCGCGGTCATGATAAGCGAGAAGACGACGGAGCCCATAATGAGGAAGAATCCTACAATCTTCGGCTCATTCATATTGTAGATACGAAGGGCGGTGATCGATACATCGTACGTCTGCATCTTTAAGATGATGAGGGCAAAGATCGGCCAGATAAAGTTCGGCAGGATACAGTTTGTGAAGAACGAGGGCGTCCTGAAAAGGATCAGAATTTCCTTCTTCATGTACGCACGGTTCTGTGTGCCCTGAACCGATATTTTCATGAGTTCCTCAAAGCTGCGCTGCTTGTTCTTCACGTTCGTGACAAGGTTCTCAAATCCCCTGAAATAAAGGAATTCCGAGAGGAACAGCATGAAGGCCACGGCAATTATGTTTATGAGAATATAGATTAAAAGGTCGGACACAGAGCCGTATGTTATGGCCCTTGAGATAAAATGTATGGTCGGGAATATGCGATTCATATACTCGACAAACGGGCTGCTTGTCTCGGTGATGAAAAAGCTGATAGCGTCAACGGCATTTTTCGCAAACACACGGAACATTATGACAAACATCAGGATAAAGCCCGCGAGCACGAGAGCGGATATGCGCTGAACGCTCTCCTTGTTGTTGATCGATTTCGTAAAACGCATTACCACCATCGCTATTATGCCGCAGTAAGTGAGCGGAAGAATGGGCAATGTAACCACCGCGACGGCGGAGGCGACATATGACATGGCGCCGGGTTTCATGGCGACGAAGAAGCCCACAAGACTCGCGACAACCATGAAAACCTGCATCATATTATCGACATAATACGAGACTGAGAACTTGGCGGCGACAAGCTGCCATGCGCTGACGGGCCAGGGTCTTACGTATTCAATGTCACTGGAAAAATAAAATTCGCTGAAGATTACATTGAAGCCGAAAAACAGCGTAAAGAGACAGATTGTGTGAAGCATCATCGCAACGCCCAGGTCCTGTATGTGGAAGAACTGGAGGTTGGTGACGAGCGAATAGGTCATCATGGCGCAAAAAATCGCGACCGGTATGAACACAAAGAGCACTACCAGTCCGATTATGAACTTCAATATGATTCTCGTACGCCTGTCAGTCGACTTGCTCATCTGAAGCGACTTTATGAACGCCTTGGAGAGTGCCAGGTAAGTCGTCATACGCTCTCACCCGTCATCTCAAGGAAGATCTGCTCAAAGTCCTTGTCCGGGTACATGGTGGTAAGTTCATCCATCGTACCGTAGAATATGTCCTTTCCGCGATTTATGATGATTATTTTATCGCAGAGCTTTTCGGCGACTTCAAGTACATGTGTGGAGAAGAGTACGCAGTTACCGGCATCGGCATGCTCGCGCATCATTCCCTTTAAGTTGTACGCGGATTTCGGATCGAGGCCTATGAGGGGCTCGTCCAGAATCCACACGGGCGGATTGTGAACAAGGGCTGCCGCAACCATCATCTTCTGACGCATACCGTGGGAGTAGTTCTGCATCGGCAGGTCAAGGGCGTCAATGAGACCGAAGCGCGTTGCAAAGGTCTCTATGCGCTCGCGGCGGATGTCTGTCGGCACCTTGTAGATGTCCGCGATTATGTTCAAAAACTCAATGCCCTTGAGGCGGAGGAACATGTCGGGACTGTCGGCAATGTAGCCTATTATCTCCTTGGCCTCGATGGGTGTCTTCTGCATGTCGAAGCCGTTGATGTTGACCTCTCCGCTGTCGGGTTTTAAGATTCCGGTGAGAATCTTCATGGTCGTGGTCTTGCCGGCACCGTTCGGGCCGACAAATCCGACTATCTCGCCGTCTTCAACCCGAAAACTCAGGTCATCAACGGCTTTGAGGGTGTTAAAAGTTTTTGTGACGTTTTTGATTTCAAGCATGGAGTATTCCTCAGATAAGTTTGTCCAGGACCTTTAAGAGTTTGTCCATATCTATGGGTTTTGTGATGTGTGCGTTCATACCCGCCTCCCTGGACTTTAAGCGGTCCTCGTTGAAGGCGTTCGCCGTCATGGCGACTATTGGTATGCGGGCGATTGCGGGATCCGGCATCTTGCGGATGAGGCGTGTCGCCTCATAGCCGTCCATGTTAGGCATCTGGACATCCATGATGATGGCGGCATATTCGCCCGCTTTTGCCTGTTCCATGACGGCGACGGCACCCGTTCCGTCATCGACGTCGTTTACGATGAAGCCGCACTCCTCAAGGAGTTCCTTCTCCATCTCACGATTGAGGCCGTTGTCCTCGGCAAGGAGCAGTTTCAGGCCATGGAACTTATCCGTAAAGACCTCATAATCTCCGTTGCGGCTGCCGAGTGTCGCGCCGGTTGAAGCGAGTTTGAAGCGGAGTCTTACGATAAACTCAGCGCCCGAGAAAGGCTCGCTCTTTACGGCGATTGAGCCGTCCATCATATCTATAATCTGCTTCGTGATGGTAAGTCCGAGACCCGCTCCCGTGGTCTTGTTTACACCGACAGAGTTCTCACGCGTGAAGGGATCAAAGACATAGGGCATGAAGTCGGCGCCAATGCCTATACCCGAGTCGCGTACACGGAACTCATAAAGACCGTATCCGGGATGATCGCATTTGAGCTGTATTATTTCAAACTTGATATTTCCGCCCGGGTCAGTGAACTTGACCGCGTTGGAGAAAATATTGAAGAAAATCTGCTTTATATGCAGTTTGTCGCAATAGACATTCTCATCGACAATACCGGAGAAGTCGGTTGCAAACGTAATCTTCTTCGCCTCAATTTCCGGACGGACCATCTCTTCGATTCCCGCCGCGACAGAGTAGAGGTTGTACGCCTCCTCCTTTATGCTGATGTTACCGTTTTCTATTCGGTTAACGTCAATAATATCGTTTACGAGAGTCAGGAGATGCTCGTTTGAAGACCTGACTTTCTTTAAATACTCACGTGTCTTCTCGGGATTCTCAGCATTATCATATGCAAGGTCAGTAAAGCCTATGGATGAACTCATGGGTACGCGAAGGTCGTGGGACATGCTGGAGATAAAGAGCGATTTAGCCTCATCCGCCTTCTGAACCTTCTTGAGGCGCTCCTCAAGGAGGGTCTTCTCCACGCTGCGCTTTGCACTCGCAAAGACGAGGTAGATGTATGCGGCAAAGGCAAAGAGTTCAACGGCTATAAGCAGCACGAAAGCCTGCCGTGCCCTGTACACGGCATTATAGACGGTACGCTCGGGCGCCGCGAGTATGAGTTCCCTCTCGCTGTCTATTGTCATTCTTATTGCGGACATGCCATCCGGAACAGTATTCTTGTCAAAGAGGTTCTTCAGTTCAGGGCCGATTTTTACATCGCTTGAATTATAAAGGACCTCGTGCGAAGACCTGTCGATTATAAAGGCCTCGCCGTTTCCATAATAAAGATTGATTGCGCCGAGATCGGAATCCTCGGCATTCTTTGCCCGCTCGGTCAGAGCCTCGGCAATGGAATTCATTGTCTGATAGGACTCTATACGTACCGCTTCTTTAATATTGTGGTACGAATACCAGGTACAGATTGCCACAAACAGCATTATGACAACCGTTATGACAATCAATGTAGTTCTTTTTCTGGGCATAGCCTCACCACCTTAGTGCTAATAGTATATCACTATTTTTGTATATAATATACTATTTTTTATAAATTCTATTTACTTTTTTATAGAAATTACTTACAATGTAAGTTGTGAAAAAACTGGATTATTCCAAGATAGAAGGGTTTTATGAACAATATCGGCGACAATTACAAAATACTTATAGTCGACGACTCGGAACTCAACCGTTCCATTCTCTCGGACATTCTTGCTGACCGCTTTGAAATAGCTGAAGCCTGCGATGGTCTTGAGGCGGTCAACTATCTCGAAAAACACACAACAGAGGTATCACTGGTTATTCTCGACCTTATCATGCCCGTCATGGACGGCATGTCAGTACTTGAGGTCATGAACAAGAATAACATGATACAGAATATCCCCGTAATAGTCATCTCCGCTGACCAGAGAGCGGAGTCGGTTGAGCGCGCCTACAAACTCGGCGCCACCGACTTTATCTTCAGACCGTTTGACTCATACATGGTCTACAGACGTGTCCAGAACACGATAATGCTCTACTCAAAGCAGAAGAGACTCGAGGAACTCGTAACACACCAGATTTACGAGCGTTCAAAGAACAGCCGCATGCTCGTGTCCGTTCTCTCCCATATTGTGGAATTTAGAAACGGCGAGAGTTCGGCCCACTGCCTGAATATCAACACAATAACCGAGAAACTTCTCAATGCCCTTCTCTCAAGAACAAACAACTACAATATTCCGCGTGCCGATGTCCCGATTATCTGCACGGCCTCCTCACTTCACGACATAGGCAAGATTGCCATTCCGGAGGCCATTCTCAACAAGCCGGGCAAACTGACACCGGAGGAATTTGAAATAATAAAGACACACTCACTTGAGGGTGCGAAAATACTCAATGCCGTACCTTTCAGCAAGGACGAGCCGCTCATCCGCTACGCGTATGAGATTGCGCGCTGGCACCATGAGCGCTTTGACGGCCGCGGATATCCGGACGGTCTGGCCGGCGACAGGATTCCGATAGCCGCCCAGATAGTCTCGATAGCGGACGTCTATGACGCGCTCACCAGCGAGCGCTGCTACAAGGCGGCATACTCGCACGAGCAGGCTCTCGACATGATAAGAAACGGCGAGTGCGGCCAGTTCAATCCTCTCCTCATGGATTGCCTCGAGGAGATAGCACCGAGCCTTAAGGAAGAGCTCGGCAGGGATATCGCCCTGTTTGAGCAGTCCACACGCGACCTCAATACAATTGCAAACGAGGTCTTCTCAAATCCCGACCTCTCATCCTCGAACCGTTCACTCCACCTGCTCGAAACCGAGCGTGATAAGTTCAAGTTCTTCTGGGAGAACACGAACGAGGTCTTCTTCGAGTACAATGCGGAAACATCCGTACTCTCCTTCTCTAAGGGCGCCGCTTATCTCGTTGACGGCGGCAGCATGGTCGTCGATCCGCTGAAGCCGGGCTTCCTCGACGACAGATTCAACTCGATAGTCGCGCTCACGCTCGACAAAGTCCTGACCCTCACCTCATATGAGTACACCGACTTCAAGGATGAAGTCGAATGGAGCGGAGCAATCTACCGCATAGAAGGACGTACCGTCTGGGACTACGAAGGCGAAGAGCCCGTAATGACATCCCTCTACGGCTATGCCCGCAGAACTGAAAAGACTGGAGCGACGTTTCAATGACAATAAAAGAATGCTATGACCTTTTAGGCGCTGACTACAACGATGTCGTCATAAGACTCGGCGGAGAGGAGCGCGTGGCTCGCTTCCTTCCGAAACTCGTTGCCGACCCTTCCTTCAACACCCTGATTGAGGCCTTTGCGAATCAGGACTGGGAAGGCGCATTCCGCGCATCCCACACAATGAAGGGTATCTATGCAAACTTCAGCCTCACGGAGCTTCAGGCATCTTCCGCCCTGCTCTGCGAAATGCTCCGTCCGGGAGTCTACAACCCCGACGCGGCAGCACAGCTTGAAGTTGTCAAAGCCGACTACGCAAAGGTAATGAACGCGTTTTCTAAAATAGGATGAATATAAAAAAGGAAAGGGCCTGCGTCATGCAGGCCTTTTTCTTATTCCTCAGCTTCTTAAAAATGTCTCAAGGTCCCAGTTTTCGAAATCCGGGATAAAACTTTCATCCGCAGCCTCACCCTCCTGGACGAAGGCCTTCGTAATGCCGAGTCCGGCGGCAAAGTCCACCACTTCGTTATACTCATCCGCCGTCAGCTTTCTCTGAAGTTCGGGATAAGGGCAGCCGGGCATCGGCGTATACTGGCTCATAATGCTCAGTGTTATTTTGTCACCATATGTGTCCCAAAGATACTTTATGACCTCTTTTGAGTCTTCGGCACAGCCCGGGAGCACGAGATGACGGACAATCAGGTTCTGTCCGACCTGCCGGTACATCTCCGCTATCGCCTTTGTTGCGACCTCAAAATAATCGGGGGCATTTGAGTACTTCTTTGAAAGTTTTGGGTTTTTGTACTTGAGGTCGGGAAGATATACATCGACAAGACCGTTTAAGTATTTCACCGTGTTCACGGACTCGTACGCACTCGTGTTGTAGACGACGGGAATTGTCAGGCCCTCCTGCTTCGCCTTTATCAGCGCGGCACGGATTTTAGGCACGAAGTGCGTGGGCGTCACGAGATTTATGTTCTCTGCGCCCTTTTCCTGCAGGTGCAGGAAAACACTGCAGAGCTCATCAGTCGTGACGATCTGCCCGTTCGTGCCGTCCGAGATGCTGCCGTTCTGGCAAAAACAGCAGTGCAGAGGGCACCCCGAAAAGAATACCGTGCCCGAGCCGTTTTTGCCCGTTATCGGCGGCTCCTCCCACATATGAAGAGACGCGCGCGCGACACGGATATCATCGGTCTCGCCGCATACGCCTCTGTTTTTAAGTTCACGGTTGACTCTGCAGTTTCTGGGGCAGAGATTGCAATAATCCATAACATTTACCTCTCATTTATTATGCCCCGAAAATATGGACTTGTAAAACAAAAAAAGTATATAATGGTTGCATAACGACTTATCCGGAGTGAAAAATGGCTGAAACAAAACCGAGACTCTACCTTTGGGACAATGTGAAATCCCTCCTCATAATTCTCGTGGTTATGGGGCATTTTGTCACGCAGTACACGGGCTCAAACGAATTCATGCAGAGCGCATTCATAATCATCTATTCCGTACACATGCCCCTCTTCATATTCGTCTCGGGCCTGTTTTCAAAATCAACATTTAAAAACGACAGGCTGAACTTCAACAAGGTGATAGCCTTTGTAATTCTCTATTTCCTTCTGAAATTCGTCATCTTCCTCACGGGACACGGCAGGCCTTTCCGGCCGTTTTATGAGGGCGGTATACCCTGGTATATGCTCGCTATGGCGGCCTGGCTCTGTGTTACGTTCGTAATCAGAAAAGCCCCTTTAGCAGCGGTTTTGCCGGTCTCTGTCGCACTTGCCCTCGCAGCCGGATTCTCTGACGCCATAAGGAGCGATTTCTGTCTCTCGAGAATTATCGTCTTTTACCCGTTCTTCCTGCTCGGCTTCTATCTCGACCCGACAAAGATCGCGGAAAAGAGCAGGGACAGACGGCTGTTTGCGGCAGCCGCAATACTGATTGCGGGCCTCTTCGTCTGTGCCTTCGTTTTCCGCGAACAGCTCTACCTCATGAGACCTCTCATGGTGGCACAGCATCCATACTCAAAACTTTGGAAGCCGGGCCTCGGCATATTCCTCAGGGCGGCCTGGTACGCGGGCGCGACAATCCTGTCCGCAGCGGTCGTATGCCTGCTCCCGAATAAAAAGAACAGGTTCTCGTACATAGGTGCGTCCACACTTCCCATCTACTTCTTCCACAGGCCGATCCTTTATCTGCTCATGGACGCAGGCTTCGGCGACCTCATAATGTACGGCACGGGCGCAGGCCCCGTACTCGCGCCGATGCTCTTCCTTGTCTGTGCCGTGGCGCTCGCCCTGCTGCTGTCCTTCCCTCAGCTGAACATACCGTTTAACAAACTGATGAAGATTGAATTCATAAAGAGGAAAGCCCATGAAAATTAACGGAACAGTCCTGTGCTTCAATTTTGAAGACGAAAAATACAAGAAAATCGAAAAGGTATGCGCGAAGGCAAAGATGCGGGTTAAGAGACCCGCTCCCGAAGACTTTGCGAAGCCTGTCGGTGAACTGGTCGGCTTTGCCGGCATAACCCCTTTGGAGGGGCCTTCGGAGTTCTCTGATGAGATGATGCTTATCTCATCTTTTTCAAGCGGAGAACTCAACAGATTTTTAAAAGCCATGCACACGGAGGGCGTGGAGGTGCCGCTCAAGGCCTCTCTGACGGAGACGAATAAGGCATGGACACCCGCAGCGCTCTGCGAGGAGCTGAAAAAAGAACACGAACAGATGCAAAAAAACAGCGCCGGATAGGCGCTGTTCTTTTTCTGTCTTATTTTAAGAAGCCCTGGATGATGACCTCTTCGGCCTCCTCTTCGGTCATGCCGAAGGTCTCAAGTTTAATGAGCTGGTCGGAGTTGATCTTGCCGATTGCGGCCTCATGAATTACCTGCGCATCCGGATGGTTTGCGGAGATTGCGGGCACTGAGCTTATCTTTGCGTTGTCCATGATTATGGAGTCGCACTGAACGTGAGCGTGACAGGCATTGTTGCCGACTGCGTTCGGGAAGAAGACCTGAACCGAGTCGTCCTTGCCTACGGTACGGGAGATTATCTGGGCGGATGAGCCTTCGCCGTTTAAGTTGACGACCATCTCCGTCCTGGCCTCCTGCTTTCCGTGTGTCATGAGACGCTCAAGGATGTAGATTTTTGCATTTGCGCCGAGATTGGCCTCCGTCTTTCTGAGAGTGGAGTCAACGCCCTTTATCTGGACCATGTCCATCTCACAGTACGAGCCCTCTTCCATGTTTACCACGGTTGTGGGGTTCATTATGCGTTTGCCGTTGCCGTCTCCCGCTCCGATATGTTTCTCGGTGTACTTCACCTTTGCGTTCTTGCCGATGTGGAAGGCATGAATGCCGTCGTGCTGCGAGTTCTGGTCACCGCAGTTGTGAATACCGCATCCGGCGACGATGTCCACGTCGGCGCCTTCGCCGATATAGAAGTCGTTGTATACGACTTCCTCCACGCCTGTGTCGGTGATGATTACGGGAATATGTACCTTTTCGGCCCTGGTGTAGGGCTTGATGATAATATCAATGCCCGGCTTGTCCGTCTTCTGTTTTATCTCAATGTTCTGAGAAGACGCACGGACAAGACCCTGACCGTTCTTTCTTATGTTGAAGGCGCCTTCCGGCGTTCCCATCATGTCGGCGATCTCGCCGAGCATATACTGATCGGTGGGAGTGAGGCTTGTGGAGAAATTGAAATCCTTGATATCCATTACGAGCCCTCCCCTCTGAATGTGCAGTCACGGCCGAAGCTGCCGAACTCCGTGAGGAGTTTGGGGAAGACCTCGTCCCTCGGACCTCTGGTCATGACCTTGCCGTCTGCGATAACTATAATCTCGTCGGCAAGCTGCATTATACGCTCCTGGTGGGAGATTATGATGACGCTGTTTGTGTCATTCTTCGCAAGGCTCTTAAAAGTATCGACGAGCATGGTGAAGCTCCAGAGGTCGATGCCGGCCTCCGGCTCGTCATAGATGGCGAGGTTTAAGTTTCTCGCCATGAGAGTGGCGATCTCAATGCGCTTGACCTCGCCGCCGGAGAGCGATGAGTCGACCTCGCGGTTTAAGTAGTCCATTGAGCAGAGACCTACGCGAGTGAGGTACGAGCAGCACTCGTCCTCAGGAAGGTCCTTGCCTGCGGCAAGGGAGAGCAGGCTCCTGACGGTGAGACCTTTAAAGCGCGGCGGCTGCTGGAAAGCATAGCCTATGCCGAGCTTCGCCCTGTCAGTGACGCTCATATTCGTAATATCCTGACCGTTGTAGATAATCTGTCCGGCTGTCGGCTGCTCAATACCCATGATGAGCTTTGCAAGTGTGGACTTGCCGCCGCCGTTGGGGCCGGTGATTACGACGAACTTACCCTCTTCAATTGAGAGATTAAGGCCCTCAATTATGTGAAGGGAGCCTGAGCCGTCCTCGTTATCCACTTTAAAGGAAAGGTTTTTAAGTTCTAACATTATTGCTCCTTAAAGCTGTTCAAGAATCTTGTCAAAGGCGGCATCTATACCGGGCTTGTCCATGCCGACAGCCTTGCCCTCATCGACAAGTTCTGCTGTGTGCGGATCAACGGGAAGTGTCGCAAGTACGGGAACGCCGAGTTCCGCGGCTATCTCCTCCGCCTTGCTCTTTCCGAATATCTCAATCTTTTTGCCGCAGTCGGGACACTCGACATAGCTCATATTTTCAACGACACCGAGAATCGGGACGTTCATCATCTTAGCCATATTGTAGGCCTTCTTGACTATGAGTTTTACGAGGTCCTGAGGTGTGGCGACAATAACAATACCGTCAACGGGAAGGGACTGATATACGGTGAGAGGTACATCGCCCGTTCCGGGAGGCATATCCACGAACATGTAATCGATATTGCCCCAGTTTACGTCAGTCCAGAACTGGTTTATGACGCCGCTGATGACAGGTCCGCGCCATACGACGGGTTTCTCCTCATCATCAATGATGAGGTTTATCGACATAACCTTTATGCCGTTGCCGGCTATGGCCGGTTCAATACCGAGCTCTGTGCCGACAGCCTGGTCGTGCAGACCGAAAGCCTTCGGTATTGAAGGTCCGGTGACGTCGGCGTCGAGAATGGCCGTATTGAAGCCTCTCTCAGCGCTCTCGCAGGCAAGCATTGATGTGACAAGTGATTTGCCGACGCCGCCCTTACCGGACGCAACGGCAATAACCTTGCCCACGCTGCTGTTTACGTTCAAAGGCTGAAGAAAATCTGCTTTTTCGCATTTGGATTCGCAGGTGCTGCAGTCATGTGTGCAGTCTGACATAATGTCATCTCCCAATTTATGTAATATTTTATTCCTTGCTCATGCGAAGTCTTTTGAAGTGTTCCGTGAGGATTGATCCGCACTCCTCTTCAAGGACTCCGCCGGTCATCTGCGGTTTATGGTTAAAGGGCAGTTCGTTGAAGTCGATTACGCTTCCGAAACAGCCCGCTTTGGGGTCCCATGCCCCGAAATAAACATTCTTTATGCGGGCATTTACTATTGCACCCGCGCACATGGGGCAGGGCTCGAGCGTGACGTAGAGGTCACAGTCCCAGAGGCGCCAGCCGCCGAGTGCCTTGCAGGCGGCGTCTATTGCGACGACCTCTGCGTGAGCGAGGGCGTTTTTCTGCCCCTCACGGCCGTTGTGACCGCGTCCGACGATTTCACCGTTTCGGACGACAACGGCCCCCACGGGCACCTCGCCCTCGGCGTCGGCCGCTCTCGCCTCAGCGAGCGCTTCCCTCATGAAATACTCAGCATCCATCAGCCTACCCCCACGTAGTGTACAGTCTCAAGGCAGATTTTCGCGAGATATATGAGTGACGCGGTGAACGGTATTGAAAGTACGGCGAAGACATAGGGCTCCCACCTGTACCTGTTCTCGATATGAAGTTCATGCCTTTTCTTGTCCACAATCCACACAATTGCGAGGAGGCCCAAAAGCGCGCCGACAATGTTTATCGTGGAGACTATGGCGATGTAGAGACCGCTGCTCGCAACGACATTTAAAGCCGTGAGTGATGTGGCATAAAAGTTGTTCAGCAAATGGATGATGATACCTGTCCAGATACTGCCGGTCTGGATGACCGCCCAGGATATTACCATTCCGAGTAGGAAGGCAAAGGGCGCCTGCATCATGTTGCCGTGCATGAGTCCGAAGAAGATTGCACTGACAATGATGGCGAAAATATCGCCGTATTTGCGCAGCGACTGAAGCATTACGCCGCGGATTGCGAATTCCTCGACAAAAGCCGGGACCAATGCGACGGAAAATACCTGCCACAGATAGCCGGCAAAGGATTTCGGATCAGGCATTTCGGCAATATCGAACTCGAATCCCACGGCCTCCATTCCGAGAGCCGCAAGACTTACGAGGACATTGCTCACGACCACCGTTAAAAATGCAAAGAAGACGAAAGCCACAGTCAGGCTTTTGCTCTTCGGCGCACCGAACGGTATGGAAAGATCCTTTCTCCGGATAAGCTTCAGGATGAGCCAGGCAATCGAGAAAGGAATCATAATTGCAAAAATTGAGTATAAGGCCTGTACAATATTGTACATGGCCTCAGATGTAAGGATATAGTCGACCAACGGCGTCTTCTTAACCAGATAGACATAGAGGTCGGAAAACTTGTTGAAACCGAAAGCGGCAATACCGATGACGGCCGTCACGAGCATAAGCTCGACGACAGTTTTTCCGTCCATCTTCTGACGTGTCTTCTTCGGCGCATCGGGAAGATCGTATTCTATGTTGATGAATCCGTATTCGGTCATGGGATTCTCCTTGCCGTTTTAAATGGCACGCCCGGCGGGATTCGAACCCACGACCTTCCGCTTAGGAGNNCTCTATCCTGCTGAGCTACGGGCGCGCATGCTAAAAGATTTTACCATTATTATGTAATAGTGTCAAATATATAACGAATTCATATATATAGTATAAAAACTTGAATTCAGGCAAATATATAGTATAATATTAGCATATCAAGGAGGGCTTATTACATGAGAACTTTCAAAAGAATAATTGCCTTGACACTCTGCCTTGTCATCGTATTCTCTTTCGCGGGCTGCAAAAAGAAGAAACCCGCCGAGGAGCCCACGACGAAGGCGACAACAACAGCCGTCAAGCCCGCGGACTACAATCCGCTCACGGGTGAGGACGATTTCAACAAAGACTGTATCGGCAAGCGCCCCGTCGCAATAACGATTCAGAATTCCGAGGCCCGCTGCAGACCCCAGTGGGGACTCTGCTCAGCCGACATCGTCATAGAGGGCGAGGTCGAGGGCACGGCGACCAAATATCTCTGGCTCTTCGCCGACATAAGCAAGTGCGAGAAGGCCGGACCCTTCCGTTCAGTCCGCCGCGACTTCGTCGAACTCGCCGAGGGCTTTGACGCCATCCTCGCGCACTGCGGATGGTCCTCAGGCTCATCAATCGGCGCTGCCGAGTACTTAAACAGCACGGGTTATGATCACATCGATTCCCCCGTACGCTGGGGCAATGCAGCTCCCAACGGAGCAGTGGGTGTAGGCCAGGAATACTGTTCATACACAAATGCCGAACTCATAACCGAGGCAATTGAAAAGCATGACATCCGCACAAAGACCGATGAAGCTTATCTCCATCCCTTCTCGTTCTATGATGAAGCTACGGAGCTTAAAGACGGCAAGTGCTCGAGCATAGCTTTCAGAATCGGCAACAACGACGCCAAGTTCACATGGAAGGACGGAGCCTACTACGGCTCCTACTACGGAACTGACATGAAGGACAACGACGGCACACCCTACGGTGTCGCAAACGTCATCGTTCTCTACCTCAAGGGCATCACCTATCCGGATCACTACCGCTGCGACATGGACCTCTCCGACGGCACCGGTATCCTGGCCTCAAACGGCACCTATCAGGAGATTACCTGGACCAAGGGTGAAGGCCGCGACATGATTAAACTTCTTGACAAAAACGGCAAACCCATTAAAATCAACAAAGGTAAGTCCTACATCGCCCTTTGCAGACTTTCAAACGCTGACAGGACGGAAATAACCGAGTAAACAAACGGGGGATATCTTTTGGATAAACTTAAGAACCTGCCTCTCAAATGGTCGATAACCCTGGCTCTGCTTGTAGCTACGCTGTTTATGGCGATTTTCGCCACAGCCTACAAGCTGCCTCAGATCTACAAATATGAAAAGGACCTCGCCGGACGCAACACTGCGAAGAACAACGAGGAGTTCCTGAAAAAGTCCATCATCGAGGACGAGGACGAAGCTCCCTACCTCGAGACGGGCATAAACAACTATTTCTATACGGCCAATTTCAACGGTGATATTACCTTCTACCGCTTTAACGGCGAGCAGTTTAAAAAGGTCCGCAGTTCATCCTCGGCAAAGGTCAAACTGCCGGGTACGAAGAACGAGGTTACGGTTTACTTTATCCGCAACAATGAGGAAGTCATCGGTATCGGTGTCTACAGCAACAAGAAGGCAAAAGAAAAGCCCTACGCCTTCCTTAAGGTCATACAAAACGACATAACGGAAAACTACGACTACATCGCCTTCGTGGACTACACGGTCGAAGACTACTACAGCAACAACAAGACCTTCGAGTCCGCATTTGCTTTCTCAAAGAGCAATTCCGAGACAGAGGTCATTTTCGAGCTTGATCCCAAGACATCATTCATCCCGATAGACCTCATTGAGGAGCGCAAGGACGGTTTCTACTTCTTTAAGAAGAATGCCGACACGGACGGCTACGGCCTCTATCTCCAGACGACGGTCTCCGGCAAGGAGGTCACCATCTCCGAAAACATCGCCCTTCCCTATGCGTTTGTAAAGGACGGCGACCTGCTCCTGCTCGAATATGCCGACATCTACAGGGAGGAACTGAGTCTCCAGAGCACAACGAAGTTCATCCTCACACAGGTCACGGGCATCACAACCGACTACAGACGCGAGTTTGATTATGAACCCGAGTCATATATCGTAAAAGGCAACTATATCTTAAGTCCCGAAGAGAAGATTCTCTACGATGTAATCGGCGACACTGTCCAGGCTGTCCGCACTGAAGTCGCGCTTGAGGGTATCACGGACTTCGCCCTCTCAGACGGAGCCGCAAAGATAGCCCTCATCGGACACGTGGGCACGGAGGCGGACAAATTCGTCTTCTTCGAATTTGCGACAAACCGCGCGGCGACATTCTCAGGCAAGGACATATTCATGCCGGGCAACGAAAACATAGCTTTCTACACCGAAAACTTTGTAGGTTTCCTCTCGCCGGCATCCAACTCAAACTACTGTAAGAATGTGATCATCCCCTGGGAGGATCTCTTCTGATAAAAAAATAAACGCCACCCGAAAGGGTGGCTTTTTTTATGCGAAAATTCTGTTGTAGATATCAGTCAGGTTCTTCATCGTGAGTTCTTCAATCCTCGCGGTGCGGGGTATCCCGAGGTCATCCAGAGTGGCGCCGAGAGTCTCCTTTGAGGCGGGGCCGAAGCAGAGGGAGTTCATAATGGTCTTTCTCCGCTTTGTAAAAGCGGTTTTGACCATTGTAAAGAACTTCGCTTCGTCGCCGATATCCCCCTCCCTGTCGGCGCGCAGAGAGAGTTTTATGACCTCGCTGTCGACCTTGGGAGCAGGCAGGAAGGAATCCCTTCCGACAAAGAAAAGTTTTTCTGCCTGCGCATAGTAATTGACAGCGACCGTGACCGCTCCCGCATCCCTTGTGCCGACCTCGGCACAGAGGCGGTCCGCGGCCTCCTTCTGAACCATGACAACTATGGCTTCAACCGGCAGGTTCTCCTCGAGGAGTTTCATGATGACGGGAGAGGTGATGTAATACGGCAGGTTCGCGCATATTACTACTTTCATTCCCGAAAACTCTTTTTCAATCAGTTCCTTCAGGTCGAGTTTCAGGACATCTCCGGAGACGATTTTTACATTGTCAAAACCTTTAAGTGTCTCATTGAGTATCGGCGGCAATCTGTCGTCGAGTTCAACCGCGACGACGCGTTCTGCCCGCTGCGCAAGCTGAGCGGTCAGGACACCGATGCCCGGGCCGATTTCAAGCACGCCGAAACCGGCATCGGGAATTGCCGCCTCCGCCATCATCGGACAGACCTCAGAATCAATGATGAAGTTCTGTCCGAGGGCCTTAGAGAAGGAAAATCCATTCTTTTTCAGAATGGATTTTATGGTGTTTATGTCTGATAAATCGTACATGAATCAAAGTACTCCGTAGACATTGTTTGCGACAAAGGAGATGATGAGCGACACAATGCCGCTTAATGCGACGGCCGCGCCGAAGATTATCTTCATAATCTTCAATTTCGGGTCCTTTACCGCGACCTTCGTCGGGCGTACGACGGCGACATCCGCATACTGCGGAATCGCATAACCCGTCTGCGCCCAGGTGTCTATCATCCTGAAGAGTTCCTCAACAGCCCTGTAGATGAGCTGAGGGGGAGTCTCGTCGGCTTCAGCCGTGAGTTTCGCGACATTTGCATTTTCCTTATCGGCAATGCATACGTACATGAAGTACTGCTGCATACCGCTTTCATCGGGCATGGCGAATACTTTCGTAATCGCCGCGCCCAGATTGTTTGAAGAGTTTATCAAAGCGCCCTTCGCAAGGTTTATGGCGTATTCCCTCGCGGACATCTCGCCCTTCTTGACGGAGTATGCCGAGATGAATACGACATTGCTCAGGTCGACTGCAGTTGTTGAAATATTGCCGATAAAGTCAACTGTCTTCGTATCGGCAAGAGCGACCGTCAGTCCCTTTGAAGCGAGGTTCTTCACACAACGCTTTATAAGGTGAACATCATAGAGTTCACCTCTCGATCTCCTGTTCTCGCGCGCAAGAGTGCCTGTCTCCTCCATCGTCATGCCCTCAAGAGGGTCAGAGCCCAAAACGGAGAGATCCATATTCTCACGCACGAACTGGAACAGACTGTTGTTTATAACATAGTCTATGCGCTTGTCATCGAGAGGAAGGACAATCAGAAGCTGCTTTTTGGCTTTAATGCCGAAGCCGGAGTACAGACCGTCCTGCGTAATAAGCGGTGTGGCCGTAGCAGGTATGCTCGCCTGCTCGGCAATGAAGTCATCCGAGAGTTCCGGATGAACGAATTCTATAAGACCGCTTATCGTCTTGTTCGGTCTGCACTTAAGCGAGAAAGCATTGCAGACAAAGTTCCTGAAAGCCTTGAAATACGCGGGCTCGGCGGCAGCGACAATAATACTGTCCTCAGCTACCGCGGTCGAGAGCTCGGTCAGAAAGAGTTTCTCATTCGTAAAATTTTTAAAAGTATGGCGCTCGTCAAGGACCTGCACGAAGGCATTCTCAATTGCCTCCTGTGCCTCCCTGACATTCGGCGTCACTTCGGCGCCGAGCGCAAACAAACTTAAAGCCATCTGAAATCAACTACCTCAAAATCTTAATAGGTCGGTTTCCAATGTGAGTACGAAGCATACGGATTGGTCTTCTTGTTGCTGTCATACCAGGCCTGCGGATAGCGGGGATTCTTGTTTGCCTCAACCTTTGAGGAATCAATCTCCTCACTCTCGCCCGCGCGCAGCATACGTCCGACAACGACAAAGCGTGCATTGTCAAACTCATAGCTGCAGGTGGAGAGACAGATTATCTTGTCCGTAGGAAGGATATCCGTGCCCGTGCTGTAGAGTTTACGCTGATTCGCCTCAGCGACAAATCCGGCAAATGACTCAACGGAGGCAAGGTTCGGGAAGGTGTAATCAAAGAGATAACCGTTGTCCTGTGCCGAAGAGCCGTTTGTCAGGAATACACAGTAAACCTTGAATTTGTAATTGGCAAAGAGCGTGTTGAACTCAATTATCGGATTCTGTACGAAGGTACTGCTGTCCTTGTAGTCGTGAAGACGCGAGAACATCTGCTTGTCTCTCCTCATGGCGTGACCGTAGATTACGGTGTTGAGGTCGAGATCTTCCTTGTACTGATTCTTTGAACTTAAGAAAACCGTGCCGTAAGCACTTGACTGCTTGCGGAAGTCTCTCTTCAGATAGTAATTGTCATCCTGTGCCTGAACTACGGGATAGTCTATGCCGAGACCCGGAATCCTTATCCAGCCGATAAGATCCTGGTTCATGGCATAGAGATCGGCAAACTTGGCCTGCATGCCCGTAGGGAAGTTTATATTCGGATACTTCTTGTAGATGTCTTCCCAGGCAGCTGCGCTGTTTTCCGAAGAAGCCATGATATCGGCAAGTTTTTTAGCATCTTTCGCCTGCGATTTAGAACTTATGAAAGCGTGGAGGAAATACACTGCGCACACAATCAGGGCTATGGCAGCCAGGACCGAAACGCATTTGCGTATGATTCCGCCAACCGAATCATTGCGGTTGGGGAAGATACGGTAAATGATTCCTTTAAAGCCCGAAGGCGCGTCGGATTCGGAGTAGCTCGAAGGCTCCGCGGCAGGTGCCGCAGGCTCAGCCTTCATCTCCGCTGCCGCAGCTTTTTTCGCGGCCTTCTTTGCGTCCTTTTCGGCCTTCTTCGCCGCGCGTTTCTCACGCGCCGAGGCTATGAAGTCATCCTCAATTTCCTCATCAGATTCCGCTTCTGCCGGTGCTGCAACTGCTGCCGTTGCAGCAGGTACAGGCGTAGTTGCGATAGTATTGATTACCGGCGCTGCAGGCTTCGCATCATTCGCCTGAGCGCCTCCTGAAAAAGGGAAACCACCCTTTTCCTCGTTTATCGGAGGCGGCGTCACAGGGTTTGGTGCGGGAGCGGCGGGCTCAGCGTGAGCCGCCGGTTTCTGCTCGAAATTGCCGAGCATCTGGTCTATATTGTTCCAATAATCAACACCCTTTTCCTGCTCGGCGGCAGGTGCGGCAGTGCTGCTTATGTCATGAATTGTGGAATATGCAGATGCGTTTGCGACCATATCGGGCTGAGCGGGCTGAACCGGGGCGGCCGGTGCTGCGGCAGCAGCTGCTTCCGCTTCCAGGAACTCATCCGGGACAAGGTCAAATTCGGGCTCTGCCTTTACCTCATTTGCCCCGGGCATAAGTTCATCCGGAACAAGGTCGTTTTCAAAGACAGGAGCGGGGGCCGGCGGCGGAGCGACGGGCGCTGCCGGAGCGGCGGGTATAACCGGCTCAGCGGGAGCGACGGGCGCTGCCGGAGCTGCCGGGATAACAGGCTCAGCTGCAATTGCAGGAGCGACAGGTGCCGCAGGCTCTGCGGGAGCCGGAGCGGGAGCTGTNNACATCAGACTGTCGAGCTTTTCAATATCCACGCGGACAGTTCTGTTAACGATTGCCTTGCCGGGTTTCTTTTCCTGAGCTTTTGCGGGAGCATTTGCTGCTGCGGGAGCTGCGGGTGCTGCGGGTGCTGCGGGAGCAGTACCGTTCATTGAGGCGAACATACCCTGCATTGATGCAAGGAAGTCAGATGCCGGAATAGCCGGAGCGGCAGGAGCAGCCTCAAATGCCGGAGGAGCCGGGTTGATCTCGGTCTTCGGAATCTGCGCCTCTTCCCTGTCAAGAGCGGCGGTAGCCGCATCAAATGTGGGTGTATCGGATACGGTCTGCTGCATCTGACCGACGGCAAAATTGCCGGAGAATATCTCGCGGTCGGAAGCGCTGCCTGCGCTTGATGCTGCGGCTACGCTTGCGGGATCGAAGTTCGGTGTTGTGGCAGTGAAGATTGCCTTCTCCGCATCAAGATTCGTCTTTGAAGCCGCCTCTACGGCAGCGGGATCAAAGTTCGGTGTCTGTGAATTGAAGATGTTGAAATCATCCTCGGCAGGCTCGGTGTTGTCATCATCCATGATATTTCCGAAATCATGTCCCGTGGTCACTGAATCGCCCTCACCGAAACCGTAGTCGGCAAAACCGACTTCCTGAAGGATAACTTCAGGCTCTGCAGGGACTGCAGGCTGAGGCTGATCGGGTATCGGCGGTGCAGGCGTGTATGCCTGCGGGTCAATGTATTGCGGCTGCTGCGGATAGTAATTATTCTGATTATCCATTATTTGTTCTCCTTCCCGCTGTTGCTGTCTTTGTAAATGTCATATGAATAGACGTATTTCTTAACGAAGTAGTCACCGGCATTTTCCTTACCGGCTTTTTTCTCAAGCCTCGTGCTCCTTATCAGGATGCCCATTGAGAAGATTAGTACGACAATACAGATTATCACGATTCCTTTTCGGATGACCTCTGTCATACTGTCGGTGTGTGTGGGAATAATCCAGGTCAGGATTTTCGAGAGCGTCTTGTTCTCCGTCACTCGTTTCGCGCCGTCATTGAAGTCACGTTTTGACGCGGGCTTCTTTGCGACATACGGAAGTTTTATCTCAGTCACCGGAGCGGCCTCGGGCTTCTTCCGAAGTTCCTCCGCCTTCTTCTGCTCCTCAGGTGTCGCGAGCTTCTTTGCCGGAGCCTTCTTCTTTGTCGTGCGCCTCTGGGCCTCTCTGCCCTTCGGTTTCTCCTCGGCCTTCACCTTTGCAGGCTCCTCTTCGCTCTTCTCGACAATGGGCTCCAGGACAATCTCTTCCTGAGTGGGCTCATCATCTATCATCTCAAGAGCTGCCAGGACCTCTTTGCTCGTATTTGTGAGTTCCTCCTTCGGCTCCTCGGCCGGTTTCTTCGGGGGCTCTTTCTGTGCGGGAGCTTTTTTGGTCTGCTTTTTCTGAGTCGTCTTCTTTGCAGGCTCCTTCTTCGGAGGTTCCTTCTTCGGGGGTTCCTTCTTAGGCGGCTCCTTCTTCGGAGGGGCAGCCTCGTCCGCGCCTATGGGAAGCTCAATCACTTTCTCATTTTTCAGTTTTTTACCGGACTTTTTCGGCATGGGCTTGCTGTCGTTGATAACCTCCGACGGCACCTCAATATTGTAGACGACAATACTGTCGGACTCAGCCGCCTTTGTCTCCACCTTCGGTGTCGTTTGTTTCTTATCAGCCACGGTTATCCCTCCTTCGTTTCTCAGTCATATATTGTTCGGCAAGGCAGAGCGCGTTGAGCGCCGCAAGCTGCCGGTTGTAATCTCTTCTGTTTTCGGTCTTTGTGTCGAGCGAGACGGTATATGTCTCATTATTGTCATACAGGGCGATGTAGATCTCGCCCTCGGGATGGTCGCCGTCGGGGCCCGGACCGGCCACGCCGGTAATGCCGACGGCGAGGTCTGAACCTGCGGCCCGTGCCGCGCCCGCGGCCATCTGCGCCGCGGTCTCCTCATTTACGGGGCCGCGCTCGCAAAGGAGCGCTTCATCTACTCCGAGGAGCCTGCGCTTCTTGTCATTTGAGTAGGTCACGAAAGAACACTCAAAGACATCCGATGCACCGGCAACGTCCGTCAGGCTTTTTGCGATGAGACCTCCCGTGCAGGACTCGGCAAACGAGATATGAAACCCGCTTTCGCGAAGCAGTTTCACCAGTTCCTCAGCCGCTTCCTGAATACGCGATGCGGGATCATCGGTGATTATCGGGTCAAGTTTTATCATCTCTTAAACCTCAAGTGATTTATCGATAACGAGTCTCTCAACTCCGGCGACGGCTCTCTTTATTAGACCTTCTGTGTCGAGCGCCGCCTCTGCCGCCTCAACCTCTTCAAGCGAGGGGCGAAGTTTCGGATGCTTCGGGGTAAAGACCGTACAGCAATCCTCATAGGGCTGAATTGAGATGTCGAAAGTATCTATTTTGCGCGAGATTTCAACAATCTCGTTCTTGTCTGTTCCTATCAGCGGTCGGAAGACCGGCATGTCTGCCACAGCGTCAGTGCAGCCGAGGGCCCAGAGGGTCTGGCTTGCGACCTGTGCGAGACTCTCGCCGGTGATGATTGCGCCGCATCCCTGCTGTTTTGCAAGGTTTACCGCAATGCGCATCATCATTCTGCGCATGATGATGGTGAAGAGTTCCTCGGGACAGTCATCCTTTATATGCTCCTGAATCTCAGTAAAAGGCACAACCAGGAGGTTGATTGTTCCGCTGTACTTTGAGACCTTGCCGAGGAGTTCATGTACCTTCTGCTCGGCTCTTTTGCTCGTATAAGGAGGAGATGCGAAATGGATTGCGTCCAGAACGAGGCCGCGCTTGGCCATTGTCCAGGCGGCAACCGGACTGTCTATGCCGCCGGAAATCATGACCGCGGCCCTGCCGGAAGTGCCTGTCGGCATTCCGCCTGCGCCCTTTATCTGATTTCCGTGGATGAAGGCATACTTGTCGCGGATTTCCACATTGACCACGAGGTCGGGGTTGTGGACATCCACGCGGAGGAACGGATAGTTTGAGAGAATCTCTCCGCCGAGTTCGTTGCAGATCTGCGGTGAGTTGAGCGGGAAGGCCTTGTCGGAGCGCTTGGCCTCAACTTTGAATGTCTTTATCAACTCAAAGGAGGTCTTAAGATATGAGACGGCCGTGCTCTTTATGACATCCATGTCCTTGTCACAGGCGGCTGCACGGGAGAAACCCGCAATACCGAATACCCTGGACAGGGCGGTGACCGCCGCATCCATATCCGCGCTGTCATCAACAGGTTCTATCATTATCGTGGACTGCGACTTTTTTATGTCGGCCCGCATATACGGTGACAGACGGCGCTTTATGTTCTTTACAAGCACATCTTCAAAGGTGCCCCGATTAAGGCCCTTGAGCGCTATCTCACCGTTTTTTATCAGAATGATTTCTTTCATTGTTTAACTTTCCTGAGTGTTTTATTTGCGCGCAGAAGACTCTGTGCGAGGCAGTCAGTTTCTTCTTCCGTGTTGAAGCGGCAAAAACTGATTCTTATCGCCGAATCAATCACCCCGGTGTCAAGCCCCATGGCTGTGAGGACATAACTTCTGTGTCCCTTTGAACAGGCCGAACCCGTCGAGACATACACTCCCGATTCGGAGAGGAAGTTGCGAAGAACTTCAGAGGGTATACCGGGAATTGAGATATTGAGTATGTAGGGAAACTGCGCGGGAGAGTTGACGGTGAGGCCGTCAATCTCTGTAAGTTTTAAGAGCAGATGCTCTTTAAGTCCGGCGACTTTTTCGGCATTCGCCTCAATGTCGCCGAGCTCTGAGACTGCGGCGGCGAAGCCCGCGATACCGGGCATGCCGTGCGTGCCCGAGCGGATACCGCCCTCCTGGCCGCCGCCCAGGACATAGGGCACAAGCCTTGTGCCCTTCTTTACAAAGAGGGCACCCTGGCCCTTCGGGCCATGGACTTTGTGTGAGCTTACCGTGAGCAGGTCAACACCGAGCGAGGCGACTTTGACCGGCATCTTTCCGAAAGCCTGAACGGCATCCGTGTGAAGCAGGGCCGGAGCCCCTGCGCTCTTTATGGCGTCGGCAGCCGCTTTTACGGGCTGGATGCTGCCGACCTCGTTATTGACCAGCATGAGACTGACCAAAATGGTTTTCTCATTTATGCTCTCTTTGAGGGACTCCTCCGGGACACGGCCATCGCCGTCAACGGGGAGATAAACTACTTCAAAGCCCTCCTCCTCAAGTCGTTTCATACACTCGAGGACCGAGGGGTGCTCGACGCAGGAGGTAACAATCCTGTTACCACGACGCCGCAGCGCGTGTGCCGCACCGAATACGGCTATATTGTTGCTCTCGGTACCGCCGGAGGTGAAGTACACCTCCTCCGTCATACAGCCGAGAGCTCTTGCAACCGTACCGCGCGCCTCTTCGAGTCTTTCGCTTGCGGCGTCACCGACACGGTGCAAAGAAGAGGGATTGCCGAAGTCGTCCGCGAGCACTGACACCATAGCGTCAATTACGCCCTGTGTCGGCCGCGTCGTAGCGCTGTTGTCAAAATAGCACTCCACTCCGGTAACCTCCTTTTCGAATTAATCAGAAGAACAGCGATTTACCCATGATGCCGGTGAAGGCGAGGCACAAAATCGCAATGTACATGAAGAGCACGGGTGTGCCCTTGAAGCTCAGGGGAGTCTCGGTATCAACTTCAAGACGGCGCATGCCGAGGTAGATGAGCCAGGTGGCAATAAAGAACGCCACACCCGCTCCGAGACCCTGGGCTATGGCCTCGTGCACACCGTATGTCGCCTTCTCTGTAATAAACGGGATGGCGAGTACTATGGTGTTAAACGAGGAAACCGCTGTCTGGCGGAAAAACTTTTCAATCTCTATGTCGGACCAGTCAGAGGACTTGAGAAGCACCCTCAGTATCGCGACGGATACGAAGTATACAACCGTCAGTACCACTGCGTAGACCGCAAGAGAAGTTATCATTGAACCGTCCTTGAGTGCCGGTATGAAAAGCAGTACACGGCAGATAAGGCTCGTTACGGTTGAGAAGTAAGCAATCATGATTGAAAACAGCATGATCTGCTTAGGTCTGGCAGCGGAGCGTATGGCTTCGCTGGCACCGTAACCGCCCGTGAAGACAAGGTTCTGGGTGAAGCTGACATAAAGGAATGCCGCAAAGAAAGCTGCTATGAATTTCATTCTTCTTCACCCTCCTTCTCTGCCGGTTCGATGTATTCCTCCGCAGTCACGGATCTGCTCTGCTTCTCCTGACCGCGTCTGTTGCGGATACGTCTCTGAGGTTTTCTCTGCTCCGCCTTGCTCTCCTCGACAGCCGCGGCGAAGCGTTCCGCGTCGCCGTTTGCCTTGGCTTCGGCGCCCAGGTCGAGAGTTACGAACTCAAAGCGTGAGGTCCTCTGTGAAACGGGGGCCGCAGGCGCCTCGACAACCGGATCTTCCGGTGTCGGAGGGGCGAGCTCTGCCTGTACGGTCGTCTCGACCGGCGGCAGGTTCGCGGAGCGGAGCTCCTCGGCCTCCTCAAGGGTCATGACTTCAAAGGCCTGTTTCTCGGGCTCCGGTTTCGAAGCGGCCCTGCGGCGTTTTCTCTTCGGCGTCGCTTCGGGCTTTCTGCGCCTCGGCACGCCCTGCGCGCCGTCGGCGTACTTCGCACCTTTAAGCTGTACTTTGGCCTTCTTGCTGCCCTTAATATTTGTTCTGGAATTAGTGACGAGTTCGTCAGCAAGTTCCGGATCGACCTTTCTCAGGAATATACGGAGAATTGACGCGAGATAGGCTATAACTATGAAACCGCCCATGGGCATGAGGAAAGACTCTGCCGGCATTATGAAGGGAATCTTATGTCCCCATACGGTTCCCGCGCCGATAAGTTCACGCGCGAATCCGACAATAATCAGCACGGCCGAGTAACCCATGCCTGCGCAGATGGATGTCATGAGTGATCTTCCGATATTCGTCTCGACAGCTTCGCGCTCACAGTTTCTGACAATTAGCGGGTTTACGGCGAGAAGCGGCAGATAGATGCCGAGAGCCAGCATGGTCTCGGGGCTGAACTTGTCAACCAGGATCATACTCGGGATTACGACAATCATGCCGATGAGTGTGTAGAGGCCGAGACGCATCCACTGCTGCAGATGTTTGAGCACGAGCGATGTTATAAGCTGTGCGATTATGAGTGTTACAAGTGTGATGACGGACATTATCAGCGCAGCCTTTAAGGATGTGCAGATAGCGACCACCGGGCAGAGACCTATGGTACCCACGAGCACCGGGTTCTTTGCCAGCACTTCACGGAAGAGGTAGTTTTGACTATTCATCAGTCTTGCCTCCTTCCTCGTTGCCTTCGACAATCGCGGCCAGAAGGGCCTCGACCTCAGCCGCTATGGCAGGGTTCTCGGCAGGCTCCGGCGCGGGCGCCGGCTCGGGTGCCGGTTCAGGCACCGGTTCGGGAACCGGCTCAGGCTGAGGCTCGGCCGGCGGCGCGGCTTCCGCCTCGGGTGCCGGCTCAGGCTCTGCCTGCGGCTCCTCCTCCGCCTGCGGTGCGGGTTCCTCCTGCGGAGCTTCCGCAGGCTCCTCACCTTCGGCGAGAGCAGGCGTCAGGCCGTGCTTCGGCTCGCGTGCCTTCGCGCCGCCCTTCTTTATGAGACCGGGCAGCTTGTCGGACACGCTGTCAAATACATCGGCTATGGCATTCATGATGAGCACTACAAAGATTACGCTCTCTTCATATGTGCCCACACGACGTAAGATCATTGTGAGAATACCTGCGGCTATTCCGTAGAGGACACGGCCGCGGTTTGTTGAGGGACCCGTCGCCGGATCCGCAAGGAAGAATACACCGCAGTAGAAGAGCAGGCCGGCTCCGAGTTCCATGAGCACGGAGTATCCGCGGCCGGTCATAATACGCGGGAAGAGGAAAGCAAGGACGGCGCATGTGAGAACAAAGCTGAGTGTCGCCCATGCTCCGGGCTGCTTGCGGATAACAAGGTAGAGGAATGTGCCGATCATGAGAATGAGGCAGGACGCGCCCATCGGGCCCGGAATTCTGCCGATTAAAATATCGAGCACATTCAGGAGATTTGTTCCTATCGAACGGGACTGCGAAAGCATCTCAGCGAGAGATGTTCCCGGCACGAAGCCTTCAGCGGTTGAGACTGTCGAGAGCTTTCCTATTGCGAGGTTCGGATATGCGAACATCAGCGAAGGCCAGCTGAGTGTCACAAAGCCTATGCCGGCTGCAGCGGGCACGAACGGCTGAGTGGTCGTGTCGCCGAAAGGCAGCTTTGCAACCGCAATGGCGAAAATTGCGCCCATGGGCGCGAGCCAGAACGGAGCCGCCGACGGCAGAGCGAGCGCCACGGCAAGTCCCGTGAAGACCGCCGACAGATCGGCAAGCCTTATCGGATTTTTCTTCATGAAGACGACATATCCTATCACTTCAGTCAGGATAGCCGCCGCTACGGACAGGATTATACTCCACAGCGCCCGTATGCCGTACGTGTATACGGCAACTACGGAGACGGCGAGGAGCATGATAATCATGTCCATCATGAATGAGCGTACTTTGTTCATACCGTTGCTTTCTCCTTAAGTTCTTTGATTATGGCCGCGGCGTCGGGCGCCCTGAAAATCGCGCTGCCCGAGACGAAGACGTCAGCTCCTGCCCTTGCGGCCTCCCCGATTGTTACGGTATCTATACCGCCGTCGACCTGAATATGCATGTCATAAAGGCCGCGGCGATTGCATTCTTCGCGTATGGCTTTCACCTTCGGCATCATGTCCTCCATGAAGGACTGTCCGCCGAATCCCGGCTCAACCGTCATGACGAGGACCATGTCAACCTTGTCCAGGTAAGGGAAAATCACCTCAGCCGGAGTCATCGGCTTTACGGATATTGACGGGTGACAGCCGAGTTCCCTTATCCTCTCGATAGTCTCGACCGGATCGGAGTCGGATTCGACGTGGAAGGTGATGTAGTCAGCACCGGCCTTGGCGAAATCCTCGGCATACTTCAGCGGATCCGAGATCATGAGATGAACATCCGCCAGGCTGTTCATCTGCTTTTTCAGACTTTTCAGCACCGGCGCGCCTATTGTTATGTTCGGAACGAAATGGCCGTCCATTACGTCAATGTGCATCCATTGCGCGCCGGCCTCTTCCATCCTTGTCACCTCTTCGCCCATCCTGGCGAAGTCACATGAGAGAAGTGAAGGTGATATAATAACCATAACAGTACCTCTGAATAATAATAAATAAAGAAATAATCGATTAAGTATAACACATACGCCGCGAAAAATAAACAATATCGGTAAAATTATTAAGAAAATAACAAAGAAAGACCCCCTCGGCGAGGGGGTCTTTTCCGCTTAAACCTTTACTTTTTCTTCGGTCTTTTCTTCAGTTTTTTCTCCGGAAGTTTCAGTCTTTTCATCCTCTGCGGGAGGCAGTTCCTCCTCCGGATTATCATAGGTCAGGTGTATTACACCTTCCCTGTTCAAAGCTACGACAACGTAGAGGATAATGATGAAGGCGAACATGCCGACAACACCGAAGAACTTAAGTCCTATGTACATTATCGAGAGAGTGAGCGCTGCCGGAAGCTCCATCGTATCCGAGACGAGCTTGGGCTCAATAACATGACGGACAACGGTTATAATGCCGTAGATAATAAGGAGTCCGAAAAGCATCTTCATGTCACCCGTGAAGAGACAGAATGCCATCCAGGGCCACATCACCGTGCCGATTCCGAGTACCGGAAGGATATCCAGAAGGGCAGTGATTACGGCAATAACAAGAATATATCCGCCCTTGTAAATGCCCATGGCCTTGAGAATTACGAGGCCCAGAGACAGTTCAATAAACGTCATGCTGCATATGACGGCATAGGCCTTTGCGAGTTTACCCATGGACGTCTTCATGACGCGCCTTACGGCCTGGAATTTCTCCGTGGGTTCAGGGCCGATCATGCTTTCGATGATTCTGATAATCTCGTCATACTCTATCGTCATGAAGACGGAAAGAATAATACAGATTATGATTGCGACAAGTATTGAAGGGATCTGTTTCGCAGTGGCTATAACGCCCGAAACACCTGAACTTACGCCGCTTGTGAGCTTTTCGTATATTCCCGAAAAATCAAACGAGGAGAGGGAAATCGTGTACTCCCTGTTCGCGATTTCGGGATCGTTGGACATGAGGATTTCGAGGTTCTCCATCAGTTCATCAACATTGTCCCGGACGGAATCAGAGATAAATGACGGAAGCGAGTCCAAAATTCCGTAGACCTGTGACTCTATCCACTCGTAATCGGAAAAGTATTCGGAAATCAGTTTTACGAGGCTTATACCCTCTGACACAACCCTGTCACCTATGGCATAGACACCCAGGCACAAGAGGGCGAGGAGAGCAAGCGCAAGCACCGTAGCTACGAGCGCTCTGGGCAGTTTAAGTTTCCTGCTTATAAACTTCATCGGGCGCTGTAAAACGAGTGCGATCAAGAGGGCGATGAAGATAGGAAGCAGCGGATAAAATGCATACTTCAGGACAAGAGCAACGATTGCAATGAGTATCGTAATATAGAAGACATTTATGATAAAATTGCGTCGTTTTTCAATCTGTTCCAAAGCATTCACCTCCCGAAAGATTTATTACGTGAATATTCTACAACACGGACATACAATAAACAACATAAAAAAGAATTAAGATTTTATTTCATTTTAAGATTCATTGTGCTATTATTATTACATTATTTTTCCGAAAGAGAGGACGTGACCGCATGAATGTTGCAGTAATGGGCTACGGAACGGTAGGCTCGGGCGTGGTTGAAATCATAAACAGAAAAGACCTCGGACTCACCGTAAAGTACATACTCGATCTGCGTGAATTCCCCGGTGACGAGAATGCCGCGAAATTTACCAAGGATTTCAATGACATCTTAAACGACGAGACCGTGAAGATTGTCATAGAGACCATGGGCGGACAAAACCCCGCTTTCGAATTTGTCTCAAAGTGCCTCAAGGCCAAAAAGCACGTAGTTACGTCGAACAAGGAACTCGTTGCGGAGAAGGGCCTCGAGCTCATAACACTTGCAAAAGAGAACAATGTAAACTTCATGTTTGAGGCTGCCGTAGGCGGCGGAATACCCGTCATCAGACCTCTGACATTCTGTATGAGGGCAAACAATATCCGCTCAGTGAACGGAATACTAAACGGCACCACGAACTTCATACTCACAAAGATGATCCGTGAGAACATGTCCTTTGAGGATGCGCTTTCGATAGCTCAGGCCAACGGCTATGCCGAAAAGGACCCCACGGCGGACGTGGAAGGACACGACGCCTGCAGAAAAATCTGCATACTCGCGGCGCTCGCCTTCGGCAACCACGTCTATCCGAAGGACGTCCACTGTGAGGGCATAACAAAAATAACTCTTGAGGATGTCGCGAATGTTGCCGGAAAAGGCGCCGCGATAAAACTCATAGGTACGGCGGAAAAACTCGCTGACGGCCGTCTCTACATCATCGTCAGCCCGGCCGTCGTAAGGGCTGAAAGCCAGCTTTCCGCCGTTTCAGACGTCTTCAATGCCGTCGAGGTCGACGGCGACGCCACCGACCAGGTGCTCTTCTACGGCAAGGGCGCAGGCAAGCTCCCGACGGCAAGCGCCGTCGTGGCTGACGCGCTCGACTGCGCCGAGCACGACGCGGTCCGCAGACCCATCTTCTGGGGCCCCGAAAAGCCGGAACTCATAGCCGACTACAGGGAAGTCGAGAACGAGTACTATGTCCGCGGGGCATCACTTGACACATCGCTGATAAGCGAAAAACTCAGTGAAGACGCCTTCATCACAAAACCCATAACGGAAAACAATCTTCGCGCGAAACTCTCCGGAGAACCGAAGAGCCTGATACGCGTTGCAAAATGCTAAGGAGAAAACAATGGCACTCATAGTTCAGAAATTCGGAGGAACATCCGTCAAGGATGCACCCTCTATCGCCCGGGTCGCCGGCATTGTCGCCGAGACCTATTCCGAGGGCAACGACGTAATTGTCGTCGTGTCCGCGCAGGGCGACACGACTGACGACCTCATCGCCAAAGCGAACGAGATCAACCCCAACCACTCGAGACGTGAGCATGATATGCTCGTCTCCGCCGGCGAACAGATTTCAATTTCCCTGCTTGCCATGGCGCTCGAGAAAATCGGCCTTCCGGTCGTCTCGCTTCTCGGCTGGCAGGCAGGCTTCACAACAAACTCCAGTTACACCGCAGCCCGTATCAAAAAGATAAACAAGGAACGTCTTCAGAACGAACTCGACAGCCATAAAATCGTCGTAGTTGCGGGTTTCCAGGGCATCAACAAATATGACGATATCACCACCCTCGGCAGAGGCGGTTCAGACACTTCGGCAGTTGCCCTCGCGGCAGCGCTCCATGCTGACAGATGCCAGATCTTCACGGACGTCACAGGCGTATTCACGGCCGATCCGAGAAAGGTCAAAGGCGCGGTAAAACTGAGCGAAATAACTTATGACGAGATGCTCGAACTCGCATCATGCGGCGCACAGGTACTCAACAACCGCTCTGTTGAAATGGCGAAGAAGTACAATGTCGAACTCGAGGTTCTGTCCAGCATAGAGAGGGAACCCGGCACAATCGTTAAGGAGGCCACGAAAATGGAAAAAATGTTAATCCGCGGTGTCGCAAAGGACAACGACGTCGCCCGTATATCAGTACTCAGACTTCCGGACAGCCCCGGTATCGCTTTCAAACTCTTCTCAAAGCTTGCTTACAGAAAAGTAAATGTCGACATCATCCTTCAGTCTGTCGGCCGTGACGGCACGAAAGATATCACTTTCACCGTTCCGCGCGGAGACGATCAGCTCGCCAGGGATGCCGTTTTCGAGGCTTTCCCCGACCTCACTGAGGATAACTTCATCGTTGACACAAACGTCTCCAAAGTATCAATTGTCGGCGCCGGCATGGAGACTCATCCCGGCACCGCTTCACAGATGTTTGAGGCCCTCTTTGATGCCGGTATCAACATCCAGATGATCTCCACAAGTGAAATCAAGATTTCCGTTCTCGTTGACCAGGGTGACGCGGACAAGGCGATTTCCGCCATCCACGACTCCTTCTTCCCCGAGGACTGAGCAAAAAAAAATAAAAGCCTTACCGCAGATGCGGTAAGGCTTATTTTTTTATCACATGCGCTCAGGCGCGTCTATTTTCAGCATTTGGTGTTAAGATAAATCAGTATTATTTTTCCAAACCATCAATAAAATCCATGATGATCTGTCCGCATTCATCGGGCTTTTGCTCATAGATCAGATGATCACCCGGCAGACTGACCAGTTCACAGTTGCCGAGCTTTTCTAAATACGGAAGCAAAACTCTCTCCTTATAATCACGTACAATCTCAAGGTAATCCTCCAGTGCCATTTGGCGGCGTTCCTCCTGCGTTTTTGGCAGCTCCGATTTCAACTCTTTGCGGTCAGACATCAGCTCGTCGATCATTTCATCTGTCAGAATGTCGTCTGCTTCAATATCCTCCGCTGTGAAGTAAGCCGTAGAGATGTATATCTTCGGAATATCGTTGGTCAAGATCGCTTCCCACGCCGTATTTATATTACGTGATTCCTGTTCACTCTCGGAAAGAAGCGCACGAGAATCATAAGTCATCAGTGCCATTGCATATTCCGCTTTTTGTTCATCATCGTTCAGCCATCCCTTCGGCGGAAGAAAGTGTTTCAGAAGCATATCACCTGTGCCGCCGATACCGCATTTAACAAGCCTGTAATATAGTGCAGCTTCGTCATTATCCTGCTCATCGGGAGTTATTGCTTCCAGCTCCGTGCCGTCAATGATCGCAACAGCTTCGATCTCATCTGGGTATTTGCTCTCCCAATAAGTCGCATATACACCGCCTATGGAATGTGGCATAAGCACATAAGGCGCTTTAATCCCTGCGTTTTTTAGTGCAGTTCTATATCCCTCCACGATATTTTCAACTGTCATATCCTGCGCCGTGTCATCGCTGATGCCGTATCCTGCTCGGTCAATGAAGATCACCTGATTATTAGTTTCGAGTGCAGCAGTCATTTTCCGCATAGTGATACAGCTGTCGGGAATACCGTAACCTGCCATAGCTATGATTCGGTGTTTTCCGTTTTCGTTGCCGAATGAAAGCACATTCACTGAATATTCTCCTGCGGTTACAAAATCGCAGTATCCCTTTTCTTCCAGAAAAGCTTTGTCACGTTTGAACCTGATCTTGCTGTTGATAAAAACGAGCAGCCAGATTAAAAGCAGGATAGCTAAAATGATTAGAAACACTCCGACAATCTTCTTAAAAGCCTTTTTTGAATTCATTATCTGAGCTCCTAAAAAATCCAATTTACACGAGCAAGCCGAGTGCTTAACGGCAGGTTTTGTTTTACATCCGCTCCGGTGCCGTTACTTTCAGCATTCCGAGCACATTTGAGAGAACCGATTTCGTGCACAGACACAGGTTCAGACGTGCGTTTCTCAGGTTCTCATCCTCCACGTTGCAGTGGCAGGCATTATAGAATTTATGGAAGAGTGTTGCAAGCTCTATGCAGTAGCGCGTAATCCGCGCAGGATCATAGTTCTTTGCGGCACTTATTATTTCATCTTCAAGCTCCGAAAGATGACGGATAAGCTCCCTCTCCTCGGGTTCATTCAGAAGTTCAAGCTGTGTCTCTGTCGGTTTTACAATAGTGATGCCCTCCTCGGAGAGTTTGCGGAGAATGCTGCAGATGCGGGCGTGGGCATACTGGCAGTAATAGACGGGATTCTGGGAGTCCTGCTTGACGGCAAGACCGAGGTCAAAGTCCATGGTCGAGCCGGCCTCACGCAGGTTGAAAATAAAGCGGACAGCGTCTATCGGAATCTCGTCGAGGAGGTCAGTAAGCGTGATGCTCTTACCCGTGCGCTTGGACATCTTTATGACTTCGCCGTTTTCCATGAGGCGCACAAGCTGCATCAAAACGACATCGAGTTTGTCACCTCCGAGACCCAGGGCCTCAAGAGCACCCTTCATACGGGCGACATGTCCGTGATGGTCTGCACCCCAGACATCTATGCACTTCTCAAATCCGCGGTTTATCTTGTTCCTGTGGTACGCGATATCCGCGGCAAAATAAGTGGGATTTCCGTTTGTGCGGATCAGTACATCGTCCTTCAGTTCGAGCTTTTCAATGTCCTTATCGGACTTACCCTGTGCCTTCAGGATGGCCGTCTGCACATCGATGTTCTTATACCAGAGCGCGCCCTCTTTCTCATAGGTGTAGCCGCGCTTTGTAAGTTCATCAATTGTGTCCTTCACCTCTCCGCTCTCATGGAGGGTGCTCTCGCAGAACCAGGTGTCGTAGACGATTCTGTACTTTTCCATCGCGGCTTTCATGCCTGCGATGTTTTTCGGAAGAGCAAAGTCAACCAGGGCCGCCCTGCGGACCTCTTCGCTCTCACTCAGATATTTATCTCCGTTTTCCTTTGCAAACTCCTCTGCGAGCACGGCAATATCGTCACCATGATAGCTGTCTTCGGGAAGCTCGATATCAACACCGAAATGCTGCTGATATCTCACATCAAGTGACAGAGCGAATTTGTCTATCTGATTGCCTGCATCGTTGATGTAGAACTCACGCTCGACTGAGTATCCGGCGTAGTCAAGGACTGCAGCAAGGCAGTCGCCGAGGGCGCCTCCGCGGGCGTTGCCCATGTGCATGGGCCCCGTCGGATTTGCCGAGACGAACTCGACCAGAACCCTTTTGCCTCCGCCGAAATCCGAGCGGCCGTAGTCCTTGCCGCTTTCGGCGATCTCAAGCAGGATATCGGCATAATACCTGTCGGAGAGGAAGAAGTTCATAAAGCCCGGGCCTGCGACCTCGAGCTTTGAAAAATATGTGCCGTCGAGGCTTATTCCTGCGGCGATTTCCTCCGCGAGAGCGCGCGGGTTCATGCGGAATGTTCCCGCATTCACCATTGCGGCATTTGCCGAGAAATCGCCGTTTGAGCGGTCCGCCGGCACCTCTACCTTAAACTCACGAAGGCCCGGCTTTGCCGAGTTTATGAGTTCTGTTATCTGTTCTCTTGCCGCATTTACGACCTTAGACATCTGTTCCTGCTCCCCTTTGTTTCATTTCCCTGACTTCAAGTTCAAGCTCGTTCTCGGAGACCTCTCCGCCTCCTATGTCGAGCGAATATGCAAATTTCAGATTGCCTCCGTCATCTCTCATGTCGGAGTCTATTTTCTTCGCGTAGACGCCCATTTCAAGCCTGCCGTAAGGCGTATCATAAAAGCAGTTGTGGCGCTTTCCTTCTTCAAGGAGGAAGTCTATTCCGAAACTGCCGCCTCTTGAGAGGCGAAGGGAGTCAGGACCCATAACGGAGATGTTCGTCGTAGTGCCCGCGAAATCTCCTTCGTGCTCATTGTAACGGATGACATAGCCGTCCTGCGCGACGGCGAGTTCGCCGAAGAGCTCTGTCGTGCTCTCGGACACCTCGCCCGCGACGGTATGTCTGTCACGGATTATTATCTTGTAATTCTCATCGAAGTTTTCAAGAATGCTCAATTGTTAACTCCATTTCTCTTCCGCAAGCGAGATGAGCCTGTCACAGAGCTCACTGTAAGAGATGCCTGCGGCCTCTATCATTTTCGGATACATGCTGATGCTTGTAAAACCGGGGATGGTGTTTATCTCGTTGAACAGCACTCTGCCGTCCGCCTTCGTGACGAAGAAATCAACACGGGCGAATCCCGAGCAGCCGAGGGCCTTGAAGGTCCTCTTCGCGGCATCTGCAATCTCGTTCCTTGTCTCCTCGGGAACGAGGGCAGGAATATTCAGGACACTCGCGGCGTTGCTGTACTTCGCGTCATAATCATAAAACTCGTTGGCGGGAGTTATCTGTCCGACAACGCCCGTGAAGAGGTCATCGTTGCCGAGCACTGCGCACTCACACTCGTAAGCATCAATGAACTCCTCGAAGAGGATGCGCGTGTCGTGCTGCAGAGCGAGATCCAGAGCGGCTTTCAGTTCCGCGGCATCATGCGCCTTGGAAATGCCGACCGAGGAACCCGCGTTGGCTGGCTTTACGAAAATCGGGAATCCGAGTCTTGCGGCTATGTCCTCGAGCTTCTTCTCACCCGACTCATACTCATGTTTCGTGATGCTCTCCCACTTTGCCTGTGCAATGCCGTTTCGGTCAGCGACGGTGTTGGTGAAAATCTTATCCATGGACACCGCGCTGGAGGTCATATCGCAGCCGACGAAAGGTATGCCGGCGAGCTGGAAAAGGCCCTGCACTGTGCCGTCCTCGCCGTTTTTGCCGTGGAGAACCGGGAAGGCGACATCAATTCTGATGGTCTCCGCACCGGTCTCTCGCTCCACGATGATACCGTGTACTTCACGGTCCGGCGAGACGCAGGCCTTTGTCAGTCTGCCGGCTGAAAGCCAGCCGTCGTCGGGCAGTTCCGAAAACGGTCCCTCGTAGAGGTACCACTCACCCTTCTTGGTGATGCCTATCATGTATATGTTATACTTTGATGCGTCAATGTTTGAAATAACGGAACCTGCGGATACGAGAGATACATCGTGCTCACTCGAACATCCGCCGAAAAGAACCAATATGTTTTTCATATCAAAACTCCAAACGCAAATTTTTAATAAAGATATCTTATCACAGCGGCAGATTATCTTCAATAAAATATTATAATGACAAATCTTTATCTTTGTGATAGAATATTGCGTGCTTTTAACTTTATCAAGAAGGCGGAATGACAATGATTTCCATTACTGACGCTCTCACGTCACTCATAAAGCAGATCGACGGCACAATGAAGGCCGCGAACCTCGCTCTTACAAGTTCAAATGCTCCGGCAGACGCCGTCGAGCCCATCACCTATGAGGGTGATCTCGGCGAAGTACGCCTCGAGTTTTCCGACAATGTCATAAACGTAAAATGCAAGAAGACGAACGGCGAGTGGAAAACCGCCGCCGAGACCCTTTTCGACCCCGGCGAAGACAGCTGGGACGATAAGGCGACAAAGTCAGTTGCCAACACAATCTGCGAGGCCGTCGCCTCCTCTTTCGGCACGGACTGTGTCTTCGCCGGCAAGACCGCAAAGACAGGCGCCAAGGAAAAAGATACAAAAGTAATCGACGTCACTGAAGCCGTATCTTCAAAGAAGTCAAAGAAGAGTAAGGAAGCGGCTTCCCAGTACGATATCATCACATTCACAAACCGCATGGAAACCATCTTCCCCGACCTAAAGGGCGAGATGCTGAAGAATATCGACAAGTACGATATATACCTCCCCGAAGAGTACTTCGAAACCCTCATAACTCCCCGCGTCATGAAGGCTCTCCGTGAAAACGACAGACCGCTTCTCAAGAAGCTCTTCAGTGCCTTCAGCACCTTCTACAACGAGGGCGACAACGACATGCAGAGCCTCATCGTGGTCTCAATTCTCGGCATGAATCTCTCCAAGGAGGAAGACCTCCTGAAAAACTGCGAAAAGCTTATGGACGAGAATCTTTTAAATGCGCTCACACCCGTTCTGGAATACCTCAAAACAAGCGGCGCAAAGAAGCGTATTTCCTCATTCGCTTCTCCCAAGCCGAAAGCAGGCAAATAAGACGTTTGTCTATTTCCTTAACACGTGCTATAATTATTTGGCTATAGATTTCGTAAAATAAATTTAGGGGGATTTTACAATGGCTAAAAGTTACATAGTCCTGAAGGACGCTCCGGTAATGGACTACCTTCACGACTTCGTTGCACTTCCCGATGACTACGGCACCTACAACTACTTCCACAGAGAAGACATAAAGGCTATCCGCAGCACGGTATTTGCAGCACTCGATGAACTCGATGCCAAGGCCGGCATCGGCGAGGAAATGGCAAAGTATGAAAAAGTCATCATCAAGCCCAACCTCGTAAATGTTTTCCACAACTCAGGTTTCTATGACAAGGACGGCAAGGCCGACTTCCCTGAAACAACAGACCCTCGTGTATTCGAGGCAGTTGTAGCATGGGTAAAGGACCGCAACCCCAACATCATCATCGCTGAGTCTTCAGGAAAACCTTTCCCTGCAGCAGCCTCATTCGTAATAACTCGTTATACGGAAATCGCTAAGTACTACAACACCGAACTCGTTCCTCTTGAGAGACGTCCCGTAGTACGTTACATGTGCCCGAAGGCTGAGATTCAGAAAGAGATCCTCATCCCCGACACATTCGACGACATCGTAAAGGGTAAGGCATACTACATCTCCGTACCGAAGATGAAGACAAACATCTACACAGGCGTTACACTCGGATTCAAGAACGCCATGGGTACGATTCCTTACTTCCTTCGTGAGCGTAACCACACCCACGACATCAACAAAAAACTTGCTGATATGCTCTACCTCTTCAAGCCCAACCTTACCGTTATCGACGGTATCGTAGGCGGCGAGGGCAACACACCCGCTCCCGTAGATCCGGTAGACGTTCATATGATAGTTGCTTCCAACCAGTCTGTTGAGGCTGACCGTCTCACAACTTACATGATGGGCTTCGACCCGAACGAGAACAAGCTCATCCAGGAAGCTGACAAGCGCGGTTTCGGCGATCCCGATGTTGAAATCATCGGTGAGCCCAGAGTCACACCTTTCCGTCCCGCATGTCCTTCAGTCATGCGCGGTGAAATCGTGGACAACTTCCCGGGCATCGTTGCTCTTGCCGGCCATACCCTTCCGGGCGCACCCAAGATTACCGACCCGAGCAACGTCACACCTGACGAGGCCTTCGCTCTTGAGCAGGCATGCGTCGGCGGATGCCTCTCTTCAATCGGCATGGGCTTTGCCTCCGCTCTCTACGGACCGGGCAAGCCGCACAACCCCGACCTCTTCGTAGTTGAGGGTCCCGGTGTTGAAATCGACGGCAAACGCTATTGGTTCGACAAGAACGGCAAGCCGTACACGAAGGATGACATCGTAAACGGCGGCAAGAAGATCATGGTCATGGGTAAGTGCTGCGGCGAGGATATGCTCGCTATAGCAGACTACCCGATCAAGGGCTGCTGCGACCCCGCAGAATGCCTCAACGCCACACAGAACGCACTCGGTGTAGTTAACCCTCAGCTTCGTCCTTGGGGCAATACATCGCTCGTTCCGGTAGCTGTTCCGAACCTCGTAGGTACAATGGTTTATCGTGCCAAGTGGCTCCTTCAGGGCAAGGCCGTTGACGTTCCCAGAAAGCATGAGGACCGCATTTTCGAGCTTCCTCCGCTCTCTGAAGAGGACGCAAAGAAGGATTACATCTCATGGCCTATCCCGACACTCTCATGGTCTGACAGACTTCACGGTATTGCTGACATGCTCAACTTTGCCGGATCTCTCACAGGTATGCCGGGCGCCATCAAGTACTACCTCAAATAAGGTATTAAAAGTCAGGGACTTTTAAATACAGGCTACAGTAGGGCCTCTCACTCTCGGGTGAGAGGCCCTCGGTATTTCTAAAAGCGAACAATATAACTTAAGGGGAGCGGGGCATTCACCGCCGGGAAACACACCTCGAGTATTTGCAGAGATTTGTAGATTTTTAAGTGTAGGTCGCAAATAATACGGTGGTTTCCGTCGGCAAACACCCCTCTCCCCTTTTGCAGTTTCTTTTTACCTTAAAAAGGAGTAAAATATAAGGTAACTTATTTAAAAAGAGGTAAGGCAATGAAAAGAGCAATTGCAATAGTACTGCTTACGGCAATGATGCTGACGCTCTGCGGATGCGCAGGCGTCAAGGAATACCTGTGGCCGACACCGACGACGGCGGCGCCGCCGAAGCCGACTTCGAACATCACGATTATACCGGGATGGTCGATAGTCCAGGTGGCGGAAAAGCTCGAAGAGCTTGAAATCTGCTCAGCCGACGGATTCCTGGAGGCGGCAAAGGTGGTACCTCCGGGATACGACACGCTTGTAAACGGTCTCGGTACGGCAGAAGGATATCTCTTCGCAGCCGAAGGCCTGATTCTTCCGCAGACCCACAATATTTATCAGAACTCAAATCCGGAGAACGTACTCCGGTTCTTCCTCGACTACACGGCGAAGAGCATAGATGCCATCTCATATGAGGACACAACGGCCTATGCACGCGCCGAGCAGCTCGATATGACAATGTACGAGATATTCACCCTGGCATCGATAATCCAATACGAGGCAAATCTCGGTTCCACGGACAAGGACTTCGAGATAATGCAGCAGGTGTCATCCGTATTCCATAACCGTCTGAACAACAGAAACAACGGCTACGCCTATCTCGGCAGTGACGCAACGAGAAAATACATTGAAGTCAAGATGAAGAAATACATCGAAGACAACAATCTGGACTACGACACCTACTTCAAGGGCTATTGCACGAATGACTCGTACTCGCTGAAGACGGAAGGACTTCCGGTCGGACCTGTAGGTGCGCCGTCAATCCAGGCTATCAAGGCCGCTTTATGGCCCGCTGACACGGATTATTTCTTCTTCTTTACGGACGTTGACAACAACTTCCACTTCTACACAAACTACGAGGATTTCCAGAACGAGTGGAACAACAAGTATAAACACTGAGGATAAACAATGAAGAAATTCATTTCATGGAACGTAAACGGGCTTCGCGCCTGCGTCGGCAAGAACTTCATTGAGGACTTCAAAGCCCTCGACGCCGACGCCTTCTGCCTCCAGGAGACAAAGCTGCAGGAGGGGCAGATCGACCTCGATCTGCCGGGCTATTTCCAGTACTGGAACTATGCGGAGAAGAAGGGTTACTCCGGCACGGCAATCTTCACAAAGGAAGAACCCCTCGCCGTGACGCTCGGCATAGGCTCGCCCGAGCACGACTGCGAGGGTCGCGCCATAACCCTGGAATATGACAACTACTACCTCATAACCTTCTATGTGCCTAACGCACAGGATGGTTTAAAACGCATAGACTACCGCATGGACTGGGAGGATAAGGTACGCAACTATGTCGGAAAACTCGCAAAGAAGAAACCCGTCATAATCTGCGGCGATTTAAACGTCGCCCATGAGGAGATAGACCTTAAAAACCCGAAAACCAATATCGGAAACGCGGGTTTCTCATATGAGGAGCGCGGCAAGTTCTCAGAGCTCCTCGATTCGGGCTTTGTCGACTCCTACAGATATCTCTACCCCGAAAAAATCGAGTATTCATGGTGGTCCTACAGGTTCAATTCCAGGGCCAACAACACGGGTTGGCGCATAGACTACTTTGTCGTCTCCGAAAACGCAAAGGATAAAATAAAGGACGCAAAAATCCACACCGGTATTTTCGGCAGTGACCACTGCCCGGTAGAACTTGATATAGATCTTTAATTCAGGACACCTGTCATTGAACATATTTCGCATTGTGATATAATACTTTTATGTATAATTTTAAGGGAGGATTGTTATGGAGCGCCTCAAAAACCTTTTTATTAATCTTTTCGGAAACCAGCTCCCGCTCCGCGAACGTTTCTTCAACATCGCCAGCCTCGGCGGTGCCGCAGGCACCGTTCTCGCGACAATCGCTTCGGCTATTTCCATTAAACGCGTTGCCGCTGCCGAAGGTGTGAGTTTCTGGAAGCTCGGTGCACCCGGTATGATTGCGTGCTTTACAACAATCATTTTCTTCCTGCTCACATTCTTCATCTTCCGTATATCAAAGAATCTGAAGTTCTCAATAGTCCTGTGTCTGGTAGGACTGAACTTCGTCCTCTTCCCCGCCCTTCATCTTACGGTAGGCGGCATAGGAAGCGGAATGCCCATCTATTTCGTAATGGGCATTATATTCACGGTTCTGATGCTGGACACCAAGCCGATGATTATAATGTGTTCACTGGAAGCCATATGGTACGGTCTTCTGTTCTTCTTTACTGACAGGTTCTCTGAAGAATTAAACGACACATATTTCCTTATGCCCGAGTGGGCAATGTACCTGGACCAGGCCATGGACTTCTTCACTGTCGCCATTTCAACATCCGTCCTGGTAAAATTACTTGCTCTCTGCTTTGAATGGCAGCAGAACCGCACAAATGAACTTTTAAAACAGCTCGAGGAACTCTCCGTAAAAGACCCGCTCTCGGGTGCCTACAACAGAAGATTCCTCTTAAAGTATATTGAATCCGGTATAGAAAAACACAAGGAAACCGGCGCTCCCCTGTCAATAATTATGTTTGATATCGATAAGTTCAAGCGGGTAAATGACGACTACGGACACCTTGTCGGTGACGATGTCATAAAGGGCTTTGCTCAGGTTCTTCTCGCCAGCTGCCGCAACTACGATGTAGTTGCCCGCTACGGCGGCGAGGAATTCCTTCTCGTCATGCCCGGCGCGTCAGAGGAAACTGCATACGCACGCGCCGAACAGATTCGTACAAAGGTCGAGACCTCCAGCTTCTCGGATGAAATAGACAGACCTATCACAGTCAGCGGCGGCGTTGCCGGATTTATTAACACATACAGAAATGTTGAGGAATTCATAGCGGCCGCCGATGAGCATCTCTACACTGCAAAAGAAACCGGAAGAAATAAAATCGTATGGAAAGGTTCCGAAGATAAGGGAGAGAGTTAATCTTGAAAGAAAAACTTGCGGAAGTCAAAGAGAAATACTTCGGCGAACAAGTCCCCACAAAGCGCAAATTCTTTCATTTCATCTGCGTAGGTGCACCAATTTTTTCCTTCATGGCAACGATGGCAAATGTTATAAGCGGTACTGTCCGCGGAGACAATTCCCCTACGGGACTCTGGGCATGCCTCCTCTGCACGGTAATATGCTTTGCCATCTATCCCATATCAAAGCACTTCAAAAACTTTGATCTGTTCATATGCCTTATGGCCATAGGCCTGAATATGCTCGTATTCCCGCTCCTGTATTTCACGGTAGGCGGAATCAACAGCAGTATGAGCATATTCTTCGTTGTCGGAATTGTCTTCTCCGCTCTGCTGCTGGACAACCGCAAAACTGCATTAGCAGTGGTTGTTGCATCGTTCTTTTGGTATGCGGCAATCATGTTCATCGATTACAAGTACTTTATTTCCGAGAGATTTTCCGTTCTCGACAGAAGGATGGAGTTTGTCGATACATTTCTCGACTTCCTCATAGTTTCCTCCTGTATTGCGTTACTTGTCAAAATGCTGGCAGTAAATTTTGAACGTCAGCAGGTCAAAACAGACAAACTGCTTGTACAGATGGAGGACCTCTCTGTAAAAGATCCTCTGACAGGCGCATACAACAGACGTTTTCTTATCCGCTATCTCGACTCGAGCATGGAATCCGCTTTGTCCGACAATAAGAACATCGCCATTGTAATGTTCGATATAGACAAGTTCAAACGTATAAACGACGATTACGGCCATCTGGTCGGAGACGAGGTTATAAAGTCACTCGCAAACGTACTTATGACATCATGCAGAGACTACGACATAGTTTCCCGTTACGGCGGCGAAGAGTTCCTGCTTGTGCTCCCGGGTGCGACAGAGGAAATCGCATACAACCGCGCAAACCAGATACGGGAAAAATTCGGTTCAATAAAAATCTCCTCTGAGATTGACCGACCCGTCACGATAAGCGGCGGTGTTGCGGAGCTCACGCCCGCAATGAAGACACCTGACGATTTTATCAAGGTTGCCGATGACAACCTCTATAAGGCGAAAGAAACCGGACGAAACAGAATAGTAAGTCAGAATTTCAATTCAGCTGAATAAAAAAAGAGCGGTGCCGCGAAAGCGACACCGCTTTTTTTATTCTGTTTTTTCCTCAGGCTCAGGTTCCGGTTCGGTTGCAGGCTCCGGCTGGGGTTCGGGTTCGGGCTGAGGTTCGGGCTCCGGCTGAGGTTCAGGTTCCGGCTCCGGCTGAGGTTCGGGTTCCGGCTCCGGCTGAGGCTCAGGCTCGTCCACTGCGAGATCTTCCTCTGTAAGGCCTCTGTTGGACTCAGGGTCCTCCGCAATGTTGGTCTTTAAGGACTCATCATTCTCAGTGGGTATCTCGCTCTTGAAGGTCCTCTTAAAGCGCTCAAAGCGGCGTTTCTTCGTACGGGCCTTATTGAGATAACGAAGGGTCAGAAGGACAGATACGATAACGAATATGACAGCCGCAACAACAATCAGCACAATCAGCCAGGTGGGAAGAGTGGTCTTCTCGTTGCCTGTGGCTATTACAAGGCCGTCCAGACTCTCCTGGATATGGTAACGGGCCGTGTCTATCTCATCGAGGGCAATACAGCCCTTGGAGGTCACGGAAATTGCCTCCTCAAGAGAAGCATCAAGCGTCTTCAGGGAAGCTTCGGTATAAAGAACTCTCTCTATTCCCTGCGCTCTTGTGATGAGCGATGTGAGCTCCGTACGATATGTCTCTATTTCATTTAAATAGTTTGCAAGTTCACGGGGATAATCCGTCTCAATGACAGAAAAGCCGCGTTCAATGAGATCCGACCAGGCTGCCTGACGGTCCTCGCGTCCTCCGCAGAGGTCCTCCTTTGTCGTGCTGACAAAGGCTCGGCCCACACCGGCGAATTTATCAAGTACAGGGTACTTGAAAACCGATGAGCCGGACTTTCTGCCGCCGAGTTCAACCATAAACGCTCCCGCGTTTAAAGCATCGGTGACATAGGTCTTGGCAGAGCCGTCATCCTTGTCCGAATTGAAGCTCGCGGCGACACGGCATGCAGAATTGCCGTATTTCGCGGTGAAGGCGGAGATTTCATCGACATTCTTCGCACCGCGAAGGATAAGCATGTCAGCGCACTCCTTCTCAGCCGCGAGTTTGTTTATCTCCTCTGCATACTTCCAGCCGTTGTTGATCATTATCATGGCCTTGCCGTCGGCTGCGGCTATGGCGTCAAGGAGAGAGGCTACCTTGTACTCGGTAGGCTCGGCAGTACTGCCGCCGTAACCGGCTTTAAGGAAATACGTATTCTGCAGATCCTCAAGGGTGCAGTCGCTCGCCTTGCCCGCGACTGACACGCCCTCCTTACCGCAGCATACCTTTGAAAGGTCATTTGTCGAGAGGAGGACAAACTGGCCGTCCTTCGTCTTCTGTACGCTTACGGTTATGATGTCAATTCCAAGGTCAATACAGTTTACTATACCCTCAACGGAGTTTGCGGGGAACTGTCTGACGTTGCCGTATTTTGCTACGCTTATTACCCTTCCGTTCGGATTCTGGAAACTGATTACCTTCTCATTTGAGGCCTTGTCCTTGTCACCTGCCGCAAATGCCGGTACGGCAAAGGAGACTATAAAAAGAAAACATAATAATACACAAAGGATTTTCTTTAATGATTTCATAAAGAACCCTCCTTAATTCAAAGGGGTCTGCACGCAACGTACAGACCCCGATTGATTGTTTATTCTATAATCCGCTCAAGATTATGATTTAAATTAGCCGCCAAGAAGCTTTTTGATGACGCCCATGATACCCTCTTGTGCAAAGGCATTCATGTCTTCGCCGAGACGTCCGAGAGCTGCGCCCATACCGTTGAGAGCTGCACCGCCGCCGTTAACGAGATTCTGAACATCTTCAGCCTTGATGTTGCCGGAGATACCCTGGCCAATCTCGCCGATAGCGCCGTCAATAGCGTTTACAAGGTTCTCAATGTTACCGTTGTCAAGGTTCTGCTGAACCGTGTCACCGATTACACCCATTGTCTGGCCGAATGAATCAAGAGCTTTGCCTGTACCGTCAAGCATACCCATAAGGCCGCTCATAAGACCGCTGAGGTCCATATTGTTCATGGTTTCAGCCATTGAAGACATTGCGTTACCGGCACCGCCGAGCATGTCCATCATGCCGTTCATGAAGGCCTTGATGCTGTCTGCTGCGTCAGGTCCGAAGAGGTCTGTGATAAGACCGTCGATACCCTCGAGTGAAAGTGTTGAAAGCATGTTGCCGATGGCATCCATCATAGGAGCAAGAGCTGCTCTGAGGTCGTCCATCATTGTCATGAGTCCGCCGAGCATCTTGCTCAGGTAACCCATAAGTCCCGCAAGGTCGATTCTGTTGAGACCTTCGAGCATGATGATTACCTGCTCGAGGAGTCTGGTGAGCTGTTCAACCATTACAGGTACGTAAGACAGTGACTCTACGAGTCCGTCCCAGATGACACCGAAGTCGCCCATCATTCCCTTAAGGAAAGGCATTACTGTGTCAAGAATCGGATCGGCATAACGCCAAAGGATGAAGAGAAGTGCGCCGCTGATGACCATCATCATCATAGCTACGAACAAGCAGATGATTGCAATAATAAGTCTGATGTTCGAACGGGATCTTAACTTCTCCTGATAGTCAAGAGACTTGGTAAGTCTCTGCGCTTCGAGTGTGTTTGAAACACGCATCAAAGCTTCACCAATCATCTGTTCCTCAGAGGAAATGGTGCGTCTCCTATCGTCCATTTCAAAGTCCTCACTTTCGCTAATTAAGTCATTTCGTTTGAGCAGATTTTTATCCACTATAAACGCATTATATATTAATAGACGTAAAAAATCAACAATAATTTTACAAATTTTGTGAAAATGTCCGACTACCTCTTGTGGTCAAAACCGCTCAGGACACTAAATAAGCGATTTATACCCCCAAATTTTTAACAGTTTTGCACAAACATTGCGTAATGTCACAAAAACTTTTTGTAAAAAATGTTTAGTTTTTTTGCACAAAAGTATTGAATGATTTGGCCTTTTTTGATACTATTTAATTTGTATCATTATGTTCTTAAAAGAGGTAAACCAATGACAAAAGAGAGACCGAATCTTGAATATCCCGTATACCTGTTCCATCAGGGAAACAATGCGAATGCGTACGAGATGATGGGCTCGCACAGGGTCGATGAGAACACCGTGGTGTTCAGAACCTGGGCTCCCCACGCTCAGGCCGTGAGCGTTGTCGGAGAGTTCAACAACTGGGATGAGCGCGCAAATCCCATGTACAAAATAAGTGACGGAATCTGGGAGACGGAAATTACAGATTCCATCAAAGAATTTACACTGTATAAATATGCAGTGAAAGCTGCCAACGGCCGCATGATCTACAAAAGCGACCCGTACGGCTACCACATGGAGACGAGACCGGGCACGGCCACCAAGTTCTACGAACTCGAAAAGTACAAGTGGCACGACTCAGCATGGCTCAAAAAACGCGCTTCAACGCGTATCTACGACCTTCCGGTCAATATCTACGAGGTCCATGCGGGCTCCTGGCGCCGCTTTGACGACGGCAACACCTTCTCATACAGAAAACTTGCGGAAGAACTCGTACCATACGTCAAGGAGATGGGTTACACCCACATAGAATTCATGCCTCTTTCGGAATATCCGTTTGACGGCTCCTGGGGTTATCAGGTCTGCGGCTACTTTGCAGCTACATCGCGCTACGGCACGCCCGAGGACCTCATGTACCTCATCGATACCTGTCACAAGAACAATATCGGCGTCATCCTGGACTGGGTACCCGCCCACTTCCCGAAGGATGAATGCGGTCTCTACGAGTTTGACGGCGAACCCTGCTATGAATACGCGGACCCGCGCAAGGGCGAACACAAGTCCTGGGGCACCCGCGTTTTCGACTTCGGAAGGACGGAAGTCCAGAGTTTCCTTGTCTCGAACGCCATGTTCTGGATTGACAAGTACCACATTGACGGACTTCGCGTCGACGCCGTCGCCTCAATGCTCTATTTGAACTATGACCGCCGCGACGGCGAATGGATGCCGAACGTAAACGGCGGAGTTGAAAATCTTGAGGCAGTGGCTTTCCTCAAAAAACTCAACGAGAACATCTTCCGTGACCACGGAGATGTCATGATGATAGCCGAGGAAAGCACCGCCTGGCCGAATGTCACGAAGCCGACAGACCTCGACGACAAGTCGCTCGGCTTCAACTTCAAGTGGAATATGGGCTGGATGAACGACGTCATCCGCTATTTCAATCTTGACGGCCTCGCGAGAAAGTACAACCACGACTGTCTGACTTTCTCATTCTTCTATGCCTTCTCGGAGAACTTCATTCTCCCCATCTCACATGACGAGGTGGTACACGGCAAAGGTTCACTCATAAACAAGCACCCGGGCAATCCCGAGAATCCGGAGGAATATTTCAACAAATTCGCCGGACTCCGCTCCATGCTGGCCTATATGTACGCCCACCCCGGCAAGAAGCTCATCTTCATGGGCTCGGAATTCGGCCAGTTTAAAGAGTGGGACTACGGGGATGAACTCGACTGGGGTCTTCTCGACTACGACATGCACAAGAAGACACTCGAGTTCACGAAAGCCCTTAACAATTTCTATAAGAAGCACTCGGAACTCTGGGAAATCGACTACGGCTGGGAAGGCTTCGAGTGGATTATCCCTGACGATAACAGCAACTCGGTTCTCGCATTCAAGCGAATGAACGACAAGGGCGATGAGCTGATTGCAATCTTAAACTTCACGGTTGTAAACCGCGAAGGCTACCTCTGCGGCGCCGAAAAAGGAACTTACGAGGTCATCTTCAACACGGATGACCCGAAGTACGGCGGCACAGGCTGGGGCAGCAAGGGCAAAGTGAAGACGGTTGATGAACCCATGCACAACAAGCCCTGCAGCCTCAAGGTGAATATCGCCGGAAACTCGGCAATATTCCTCAGAAAAGTACAGACAAAGGAGAAGACAAATGGCAAGAAAAAATGAATGCATAGCAATGCTGCTTGCCGGAGGACAGGGCAGCCGCCTCGGAATCCTCACCAAGAAAATTGCGAAACCGGCAGTACCCTTTGGCGGTAAGTATCGCATTATCGACTTCCCGCTTTCAAACTGTGTCAATTCCGGCATCCACACCGTAGGAGTCCTGACACAGTATCAGCCCCTTGAACTCAATGACTATATAGGAAACGGCGAACCGTGGGATCTCGATCGCACGGACGGCGGTGTTCATATCCTTTCTCCTTATCAGCAGATAGAAGGCACCGAGTGGTACAAGGGTACCGCAAATGCCATTTACCAGAACATAAACTTCATCGACAAGTACAACCCCGAATATGTCGCCATCCTCTCGGGTGACCACATCTACAAGATGGACTATGCCGAGATGCTTGCTTTCCACAAGGAGAAAGACGCAGCCTGCACAATCGCCATGCTCGAGGTTGACTGGGCAGAAGCCTCGCGTTTTGGTCTCATGATCGTAAACGATGACGGCACCATCTCCGAATTTGAGGAGAAGCCCAAGAATCCGCGCAGCAACAAGGCTTCCATGGGCGTCTATATCTTCACCTGGAAGAAACTCCGCCAGTATCTCATCGAGGACGAGGCCAATCCGGACTCCTCAAACGACTTCGGTCATGACGTAATCCCCGCCATGCACGGCGCAGGCGAAAAGATGGTCGCATATCCGTTTAAGGGTTACTGGCGCGATGTAGGAACCATCGACAGCCTCTGGATGGCCAACATGGACCTCATCTCACCCGAGGCCGAAATCGACCTCGACGACCCCACCTGGAAGATTTACGCGAAGAGCCCCAGCGCTCCGCCGCAGTATATCTCCGACAAGGCGTGCGTACGCAATTCCCTCGTTGCCGAAGGCTGCGAGATTGACGGAGACGTCAATTTCTCGGTGCTCTTCGCCAATGTAAAGATAGAAGAGGGCGCAAAAATACACGATTCAATCATAATGCCGGGTTCGGTAGTAAAGAAAGGCGCCGTCGTTGAATACTCAATCATCGCTGAAAACGCAGTGATAGAAGAGGGTGCAAAAGTAGGCGCAAGCGAGAAGGACAGCGCTCCCGGTGAATGGGGCATCACCGTAATAGGCGAAAACGTCACTGTAGCAAAAGACGAAGTCGTCCCGCCCAAATCAATGATCGGTGAAAAGGAGGAAGCATAAGATGAGAGCAAAAGATGTACTCGGCATTATCCATGCACAAAACTATGATTCTCTCACAGCCGGCGAGCTTACTGCAGTCAGAACGGCAGGNNCCTTCCGTACCTTACGGCGGCCGTTACAGGTTGATAGACTTCCCGCTTTCCGACATGGTAAACGCGGGCATCACCCAGGTCGGCATCATCACCGACACAAACTACCAGTCACTCGTTGACCATGTGGGTTCGGGCAGACCCTGGGACCTCGACAGAAAGCGCGAGGGCATGTTCATTCTTCCGCCTTATAATACGAGCAGCGCGATAATGAACCACAACACCAGACTGTCATCCATCTACAGTATTTCGGACTTCCTCCGCAAGTCCCGCCAGGACTATGTCCTCATGACGGACACAAACGTCCTCTACAACATTGACTATCAGGATCTCTTCAAATTCCACGATGAGAAGAACGCTGACATAACAATAGTTTATAAGCACGGCAAGGCTCCCGCGGCCTCCGGCCTCATGATGTTCGCAGTCGGCGACGACAAGCGCATCAACGAGATTTCCGTCTCATCAGGCACTGATGCCGGCATAGAGACGAATTTCTCATTCGGCATTATGCTCATGAGGAAATCCCTCCTTGAGTATCTTGTACGCGCTGCCGTTGCTCACAACGCTACATCGTTCGAACGCGACGTTATCCAGGCCAATCTTCATGCCCTGAAAATCTACGGCTATCCGATAACCGGTTTTTCCGCATATATGGATTCCGTAAAATCCTTCTACAAGGCCAATATGGACCTCCTGCACCCCGAGAACAGAAAGCTTCTCTTCGATCCCGCAAAGCCCGTAGATACGAAGATCTGCGACAACGTTCCCGCAATGTACGGTCTCGATGCCACAGTCTCCAACTCCCTCATAGCTGACGGATGCGTCATCGAGGGCACGGTTGAGAACAGCATTCTCTTCAGGGATGTCAAAGTCGAAAAAGGTGCAGTAGTCAAAAACTCCATACTTTTCCAGGGCACAATGATAAGCTCAAATTCGACGCTCAACGCGGTTATCACCGACAAGAACGCCGTTATCACACCGAACAAGAATCTCTCAGGTGACGAATCCTATCCGATTTTCATCAGCAAGAATTCCACGGTTTAATCTCGGAGGTACGCAATGAACATTTTATTTGCCTCAAGTGAGGCCACTCCCTTCGCCCAGAGCGGAGGTCTCGGTGAGGTGGCCGGAGCGCTTCCGAAAGCGCTCGTCGAAAAAGGCGAGGACGTAAGAGTCGTCCTTCCGCTCTACGAATGCGTAGGCGAGGATAATAGGAAGGACATGCAGTTCCTCTTCCATTTCGACGTTCCCGTAGCATGGCGCTCGCAGTACTGCGGCGTCTTCAAAGCGACGGCCAACAACGTAACATATTATCTGCTCGACAACGAGTATTATTTCAAACGTCCGGGCCTCTACGGTTACTATGATGACGCCGAGAGATTCACATTCTTCTCCCGCGCCGTCCTGGAACTCATTGCATGGCTTGACGGCTGGAAGCCGGACATCATCCACTGCAACGACTGGCAGACGGCACTCATCCCCATCTACTACAACTGTTTCTATGCAAACAGGGACGGTTATCAGGGCATCCGCACCGTATATACCATTCACAACATTCAGTACCAGGGCGTATACGGCCATGAACTCCTGAATGAAGTTGTAGGTATCTCTCCGCCTGATTACTCACTCATTGACTATGACGGCTGCGTAAACTTCTCAAAGAGCGCAATCGAGTGCTGCAACAAGGTTACAACCGTCTCCCCTTCATATGCTAACGAGATACTTGATCCGTGGTTCTCACACGGCCTCGACAGTATTCTCTGGAAGAACTCCTGGAAACTTGTCGGCATCTTAAACGGCATAGACACAGACAGCTACAATCCTCAGACAGACAAGGCCCTCAAGTACCACTACTCCGCAAAGGCAAAAGCCAACAAAGCGAAGTGCAAGGCGGCTCTCGAAGACCGTTTCGGATTTGACCACAGACCTGAGGTTCCGATTATGGCCCTCATCTCCCGTCTTGTAACTCACAAGGGTCTCGACCTCATCACGAACATGATCGACGAACTCCTGAACACGACTGAGGTCCGCTTCATCGTGCTCGGCACGGGCGATGCCCAGTATGAGGACTTCTTCAGAGGCCTCGCCGCGCGTCATCCCGACAAGTTCCGCCTGGAACTTGCCTTCGATCCGGCGCTCTCGCGCCAGATTTACGCCGGCGCCGACATGTTCCTCATGCCGTCAAAGAGCGAGCCGTGCGGCCTGTCTCAGATGATAGCCCTCCGCTACGGCACAATTCCGATTGTCCGTGAGACAGGCGGTCTTAAGGACTCCATTACGGACTGCGGCGACGGCGAAGGCAACGGCTTCACCTTCAAGACGTATAATGCTCAGGACATGCACTGGGCAATCAACCGCTGTATCGACCTGTACTACAATGACAAGAAGGCCTGGAATGCTCTTGTCACCCGCGCGCTGAAGTGCGACAACAGCTGGGCCCGTTCAGCGGACCTCTACATGAACATGTACAAGGAAGCTCTGTCGTAAGCAAAAAAAATGACGGGCAGCGAATACGCTGCCCGTTTTTTCTTATAGTAAACTTGCAATACTTATGTTAAGATAGTCATTGGTCCACGAGGTAACGGTAGATATACACTGCGGTTCTTTCTCACGGCTCATCTTCTTCTGAACCCATTTGATTGACCTTGTCATATCACCCATGCTGTGGGAGAGGTATGAGGCAACATCCGGGTTTAAAAGGTTCTCATCAAGCCAGGACTTCGGTGCCGCACCTTTCTTGATTGCGGCATAGAGCACGAGATAGGTTGTAAGACCGTAGACATGCTTTACGTATTCTTTCAGTTCTTCATCCTTCTGAACCTTGTTACCGAGGGCCATAGCCGCACGGACTATCGTGTCCGTCGTCATCTGCTCGTCCTCGGGTATGTCCGCTATCTTGACACTTCGGTCAAGGCTTATGGTACTCTTTGAGTTGCCGAGCAGGAAGTCACAGGACACATTATAATAATTTGCGGCGCGGACCACGAAATTAAGACCGCACTCGCGCACGCCGTTCTCGTAATGAGAAAGAAGCGCCTGTGAAATACCCAGGTCCTTTGCAGCCTGCTTCTGACTTATTTTCTTGTCTTTTCGCAGCTCGGTGAGCCTGGTTGAGAAGATTAAGGAATTATCCCTCGAAAGATTACTCGGCATAATGCCACCCCGTTTATACAATCAGTATTATATTTTCCAAAACCGGAGTTTTATTATACCCGAAATTATACTCGGAGGCAACTATGAAAACCTACAGAATCCACCTTATCAGGCACGGTCTCACACAGGAAAACTTTGACGGCAAGTATGTCGGACAGCTCGACGTACCCGTCTGTGAGCAGGGTCTGGAACAGCTTAAACAGATGAAAGCGGAGATGATCTACCCTGAGGTGGACGCCCTTTTCATAAGCCCTCTGCTGCGATGCAGACAGACAGCAAGCATAATCTACCCCGAAAAAACCGCAATAGTAATCGACGGCCTCAAGGAGTTCAACTTCGGCGAATGGGAAGGCATGGATGCCGCGGCACTTGAAAAAGAGGCCATCTTCCCCGACTGGCTCGCGGGCGGCGCAGAGGTGGGCCCTCCCTTCGGAGAGACCAACGGCGAATTCGGCGCCAGGATTTCCGGAGCGTTTCTCAAAGTGGTTGAAGGTCTTTTCAAGACCGAGACTCACGACGCAGCCATTGTGACGCACGGCGGCGTAATCATGGGTCTCATGAGCATGTTTGCTCTGCCTGAACTGCCCATGCCCGAGTGGCTTGTGCCCAACGGCTGCGGCTATACACTCGAAATAGTCCCGAGCTACTGGACCAAAATCTACAAAGCGGAAGTAAAAGCGGAAATACCTTTTGAAAAAGAGGAAGACACGAATGATTAAAGGCGCAATTTTCGATATGGACGGCACCGTCCTTGACTCCATGCACCTGTGGATGAACTTCGGCCCGCGTTTTCTGGATCACATAGGCGTGCCGAACGATCCGGAAGCCATACAGGAAGCCACAAAGACCATGCTCTATAAAGAGATGAACGACTACTTCAACTCTCACGGCTTCACTGACAACATGTCCCTTGAGGAGTTCACCGTAACTGCGGATTCCATGGCGGAGAACGGCTATTTTCACGAGGTGCTCGTAAAACCCGGTGTTACGGACTTTCTGAAAAAGCTTAAGGAGAGGAACATCCCCATAGCGCTTGCGACCGCAACCGACAGGTATATGGTGGAAGCCGCGTTAAAGCGCAACGGCATATATGATTTCTTCGATGTAATCTTCACCTGCAACGAAGTCTCATGTGACAAGAAGGTCACGACCATCTACGATGCCGCAAGGGACTACATCGGCACGCCGATATCCGAAACCTATGTCTTTGAAGACACTCTGACACCCGTCCGGACCCTGGCCCCCACCGAGTACAAAGTAGTGGGAGTCGCCGACAAGTGGTCGTCCAAAAATGAAGAAAAGATCCGGCAACTTGCGGACCTCTTCGTTTACAACTTAAATGAAATAGACCTCGACACACTTTAATGTGCCGAGGCCTTTTTTATTATCTTATGAACAGTGTGAATAAATACGGCACACCCCAGACAAATGCGGCGGTCGTGAGCACGGTTATGAAGTAGTGCTCAAGGTAGGAACCGGCACGCATGATGACTGCGGGTATGAAGAGACAGATCTTTGAGATTGCCGTCGCCTTCGATTCTTTGCCGTAGAGGTGCTCCCACATGTTGAGTGAGTCCTCAATGAGAGGAAACAGGTTTAAAAAGCACGAAATACCGACATACAGGAAGATGATGCCGAAGTAGTTTATCTTGCCGAGATAGACAATATTGAGTGCCGCGGGAATCGTGAAAACAAGTCCGCAGAAGAGCATGATGATATGCGGCAGGAAACAGATTCCGAAACTGCCCTTTTGGGGAGCGAGAAGGTGTTCCACGTGTCCGCAGAGCTCGTTTTTCTGGAAGTAGCGGCCGAACTCTATCGGCACTTCATACATACGGCAGGCGAGCTGCTCAAGGAAGGCCTTGAGGAAGGCTCCGGGGAAGGTGAGAATTTTCAGAATATAGTTAATCAGTTCCATTCAAAATCCCCCTTTCCCTTTAAGAAGATGTCCTCGATGGTGAGTTCGCCGTCAATGACCTTCTGTACCTGGTCGGAAATCGGGTAACCGTACTGAGATGTCTCCATGATTATGGATTCGTTGACTTCCGTCTCGCCGAGAAGCTGTGCGCAGAGCGAGTAAAGGCTTGCTGCCGATACATAGGCGTTTGCCGTGTCGGCCTGCTCATAAGCCGTCGAGGCGAAACTGAAGGCCTCCTTCTGTTTGCCCTGAAGCAGGGAAATTATACCCATCTGGTAGTTTAAGAGTGAGTTCGCGGGCGTTACGGCAAGGCCGTCGTTGCAGGCCTTAGCGGCTTTCACAAGGTCGCCCTTGAACCGGTAGGCGATGGATTTATAAAGCGCAACGTAGGGGCTCTCTTTATTGACCTGAGCAAGTTCGTCGGCATACTTCACCATATCGTCATACTTGCCTTCGTTGAGGCTTATCTCAGCGAGGAGCGGGAGATAAAGTGTCTTGCTCTCGGGTGATACCTTCTTTATTTCCTCAACGTTTTTGCGCATTACGGAGATATCTTCACCCATGACATTTGCGGCATAGTACTTGTAGTAGAGAACATGTGCCGGGTCGTAGTCCGCGACGGATACGAGCGAGTCGAATTCTTTTACGAAGTCCTCATAAGTGGCGGCTCCGTTATATGCGGTGGTGAACTTCTCGTAAAGCTTTTCATATGACTTTATCTTGTCACGGAAAGCCTTTACGTCCTTGTTGTATGAGCGGTCTATCTTGCTGCCCTCAAAGTATTTTTCAATGAATTTCAGTGCGTCCTCATAGTGGTCAATACCGAGTTCCTCATAAAGGCCGACCTGGTATCTGAGGTATCTGCCGCCGAAGTTCTCATCGGTTACCTTTATCTCCGCATTGAGCTTGTCATATGCGGAAAGTGCAGAGTCAAGCTTATGGGCTCTGATGAGTTTGTTGGCCGATACAGTGCCCTTGAAGACGGAAAAGTTGATGGCAAAGTAACTTAATGCCAGGAAAATAAGCACGATGGCAATTACCGGGATGAGGTACTTCCACCAGGAGAATGGGTAATGCTTCATTACATCAAGACAATGTTCGCAGTACTGCTCGTCCTCGCCGACTTCATTTTCGCCGCAGACTTCGCAGAGTTTTACATTGCCCTTGTTTTTCCTGTTCTTTTTGTCTTCCTTTGCCTCTTTGACAATATCAGTCCACTCGGCGTCGGGGTTTTCATCGAGCATCTTGTCGATTTCACCCTGCACCAGGTCTTTTAGGTCATTGAGTTCGGACTCGAGCTGCTCGGGATCGAGGCCGGTCTCGGGGTCAAGGGGGATCTTATCGTCGCCATCAGGATTGACGTCGATGGGAATATCCTCACCCGGCAGGCTCTCTATGAGCTTTTCGAGTTCGTTGTCCGGAGTATGTTCTTTCGCTACTGCCAAAAGGACTCATCCTCTCTTTCAGGATTTAATCATACCGTTTTCATCAACTCTCGGGAAGAAGAACTTCGCGAGAGCAAGAATACCGATTATTGTAATGATTGTTTCGGGAATCATGTAACTTGCATTGTAGACAACTGAATAGCCGAGTACCGTCATGTCTTCGGGGCAGTATGCCTTCCAGATTGTCACGCCGGTGATGATGTGGCAGCACAGACGGATGACGCAGACGAGCAGTGATCCCGTTGCAAGAGCGGCATAGTCGTTCTTGATTTTGCCTTTGAAGATGCCGGCGAGGCCGAGCATCGTGTAGGGCACGATGTAGTCAAACAGCGCGGCGATAATGTATCCGCCGATTGTCTGGGCATAGGCTATGTTCTTGATTCCTATCAGGGCCTGAATGACCGAGAATACGAAACCGGAACAGAGGCCCCAGGGCACACCGAAAATCCAGGAGAGCGCGATTATGGGCACCTGGCTGAAGACGGTTACGCCTCCGCCCATCAGAAACGGTGACTCAAAAGAGGTGAACTCGTTTAAGACGGTTGCAAGGGCAAGCATTGCCGCAGTGACTACAAGCTTGTACGTAGTTACATTTGCTTTGTTGGTTTTCATGTTACTTTCCTTTCTTACGCAGGCATTATCCTGATCAAGTCTAAGGGTCACGGACTTACGGTCCGAATCTCAGCCGTGCAACACACAGCACCCCCGGGTATTAACTTTTTTACTTGCGCAAAGTCAATTTTAACATTGAGGCTTGCAAACTGCAAGTTACAGTGTTAAAATTCTAAATCGTAATTATTATGGTATATAAAGACAGGTGTGGAATTTGGCACTCAGAGAAGACATAAGAAATGTAGCGATAATTGCTCACGTTGACCACGGTAAGACTACGCTGGTCGATGAGCTTTTGAAGCAGAGCGGAACGTTCTCGTCGCACGAGACTGTCGAAGACAGGGTAATGGACTCGGGCGACCTCGAGCGTGAACGCGGCATAACAATCCTTTCGAAAAACACCTCCGTGCACTACGGAGACACGAAAATCAATATCATAGACACTCCGGGCCACGCCGATTTCGGCGGAGAAGTTGAGCGTATCCTCCTCATGGTCGACGGAGTTCTTCTGCTTGTTGACGCATTTGAAGGCTGTATGCCTCAGACGAGGTTTGTACTGAAGAAGGCATTGGGCCTTCGCAAAAAGGTAGTCGTTGTCATCAACAAGGTTGACCGTCCGGGCGCACGTCCCGCCGAGGTAGTGGATGAGGTTATTGACCTCTTTATCGAACTCGGTGCGGATGAGGACCAGATAGAATTTCCGGTGGTCTTTGCCTCGGCGAAAGACGGCTACGCGTCCTTTGACTCGCGGGACCGCGAGGGCGACATGCGCCCGGTATTCGAATCCATCATCGATGAGATTCCCGCGCCGAAGGGCGACAAGGACGAGCCTCTTCAGGTGCTCTTCTCAAGCCTCGATTATGACGACTACATCGGCCGCATAGGTATAGGCCGTATTGAGCGCGGCACAATAAAGCGCAATCAGCAGATTGCCCTCTGCAAGGCAGACGGTTCCGTTGAGAACGTAAAGGTCTCCAAGCTCTATACCTTCGAAGGCCTCAAAAGAACTGAGGTTGAAGAGGCCGCTGCAGGTGAAATTATCTGCGTCTCAGGTATTTCAGACATCAACATAGGCGAGACCGCCTGTGATCCCGAACACATTGAGCCGCTCGACTTCATCAAGATAGATGAGCCCACAATCGCGATGAACTTCATCGTAAACACAAGCCCGTTTGCGGGCCGTGAGGGCAAGTTCGTAACTTCCAGAAACATCCGTGACAGACTCTTCAAAGAGGTTGAAACCAACGTAGCCATGCGCGTTGAAGAGACTGACACGACAGATACTTTCAAAGTCTCCGGCCGCGGAGAACTCCATCTCTCAATCCTCATTGAGACAATGAGACGCGAGGGCTACGAGTTTGCGGTGTCGCGCCCCAAGGTAATCTACAAGCGCGACGAGAACGGCCAGCTGCTTGAGCCGATGGAGCTTCTTGTAGTCGAGGTGCCGGGCGAGTACGTCGGCACCGTAATAGAGAAGCTTGGCTCAAGGAAGGCCGAGCTCCGCGACATGTCGGCAAATGAGGGCGGCTCGACACATCTTGAGTTTTCCGTCCCCTCGCGCGGACTCATAGGCTACCGCTCAGAGTTCCTCACCGACACAAACGGCAACGGCATCATGAATCAGATATTCGACGGATACCAGCCGTTTAAGGGAGAAATCCAGATGCGTGAGCGCGGCTCAATAGTCGTTCACGAGTCGGGCGAGACCAATGCCTACGGCCTTTTCAATACCCAGGAGCGCGGCAGACTCTTTGTCGGCCCGGGTGTGGAAGTGTACGAGGGTATGATAGTCGGCGAGTGCGCAAAGAATGAGGACATCGTCTGCAACGTCTGCAAGACGAAGCATCTTACCAACACCCGTGCCTCGGGTTCTGATGACGCGCTCCGCCTCGTTCCTCCGACAGTGCTCAGCCTTGAGCAGTGCATGGAGTTCATAGCCGATGACGAGCTTCTTGAGGTAACACCTGAATCGCTCAGACTGAGAAAAATGATTCTCAATAAAGAGCAGAGAATGAAACAGCAGTACAAGAACAAATAAAAAAAGTCCCGACCATCCGGTCGGGGCTTTCTATTTTGCTGTTATTTGAGTTTGAAGAACTCGAGGAAGGCACGGTATGCCATATAGACGTCAGTCTTTGCGACGAGTTCGAAAGGAGCGTGCATTGAGAGTACGGGTACGCCGAGGTCGACGACATCAATATCGAGGCCCGCGACGTAGAGTGCGACGGTTCCTCCGCCGCCTGCGTCAACCTTGCCGAGCTCACCGATCTGCCAGACGACTTTAGCCTTGTCGAGGAATCCGCGGACCTTGCCCATGAATTCGGCCGAGGCGTCTGACGAACCGCCCTTACCGCGTGCACCGGTGTACTTCGTGATAACGACACCCTTGTTGAGGAAGCAGGAATTCTGCTTCTCCATGACATCTGCGAATGTCGGGTCATATCCGGCATTTACGTCTGCGGAGAGACATTCGGATTTTGACATTACATCGCGGCCGTTTGCGCCGAAGCACTCAGCGAGATCCATAATGAAATACTTAAGATAGTTGGAATCGAGACCAGTGTTGCCGACAGAACCGATCTCCTCTTTATCCGTGAGAACGGTTACGACCGTATAAGCGGGATTTACTACATCGAATACAGCTTCTGCCGCAGGATATGCGCAGACACGGTCATCGTGGCCGTATGCTCCGATCATGCTGCGGTCAAGACCTATGTCACAGGCCTTGAAAGCGGGTACGACTTCAAGTTCGGCAGAGAGGAAATCCTTTTCCACAACGCCGTATTTCTTATTGAGTATGTCGAGAACATTGAGTTTTACAAGGTTTGAAGCCTTGTCATCCTTGAACGGACGGCTGCCGATTATGACATTGAGTTCCTCACCCTTTATGCCCTCGGCGAGAGGTCTCTTCTCCTGCTCGCGTCCGAGATGAGGAAGCAGGTCGGAGATGACGAACTTCGGATCTCCCTCGTCCTCACCAATGTTGATTTCAACCTTTGTGCCGTCAGCCTTTATCATGACGCCGTGAAGCGCGAGCGGGATTGCAACCCACTGATACTTCTTGATGCCGCCGTAGTAATGAGTCTTGAGAAGAGCTATCTCGTCTGACTCATAAAGCGGGTTGGGCTTTAAGTCAAGGCGGGGCGAGTCAATGTGGGCAATGGCGAGCTTGACACCTTCAGTGATAGGCTTTTTGCCTATGACTGCGAGCATTATTGCCTTGCCGCGGTTGAGTCTGTAGATTTTGTCTCCTGCCTTGTAGGTCTTGGTCTTGTCAAATTCGGTGAAGCCTTTGGCCTCAGCCTTCTCTTTCATAAATTTCGCAATTTCACGCTCTGTTCTGGCCGTATTGAGGAAATCAATATAACCGTCACAGAACTTGTCGGCTTTCTTAAGCTCAGCGTCGGAGATAATCTTCGACGCATGCTCAGCTTCATAGTTCAGTTCCTTTGCGCGTTTTTCGCCTTTTGTTTCTGCCATTTTCTATCTTCCTTTCAAAAGTCGAGAGTTCCCTCTCCGCTTATTTTAACCTCTATTATCCGGGCGGCATAGAGAATCTTCTCTTTAAGTTCCTCCTCACTGCCCGTGTTTTCAATTACAAAGTCCGAGTTCTGACGGAAATAATCATCCGGGAGCTGGGCCCTTATTCTCTTCCGCGCGGATTCCTCGGTCATCTCATCACGTTCCATAATGCGTTTAAGTCTTACATCTTCAGGTGCCACAACCGAAATTACGAGATTGCAGTCTTTAGCAAGACCGGACTCAAAGAGCTGCGGCGCGTCTATGATGACGGCCTCATAACCATCCCAGAAAGCACCCTGCACCTTCTTCTCAATGAGCCTGATTATCTCGGGGTGGGTGATTGAGTTTAAGGTGTTGCGCTCAAAATCGCTTCTGAAGGCGCGGTCAGCGAGGAGTTTCCTGTTTAAGGAGCCGTCCTCGTTGATGATATCGGCACCGAAGGCTTCGGCGAGCTGTGGCAGCAGCGGCGAGCTGCTTTCGGTAGCGATTCTCGCTATCAGGTCCGCGTCTATGACGGCATAGCCGTATTTTTTAAGGCCTTCAGCGACGGTGCTTTTTCCCGCGCCGGTGGTGCCCGTAAGGCCGACTTTAATTGCCTTGCGCACGGCTACACCTCCTCAATATGGAAATCCGCGGCGCGAAGAAGGCGGTTCATGACCGCAAGGCCGACGCCCTCATCGCCCGGACAGCGGACATAGAGCGTGCCGACTCCTTCGTCGTCACATGCGCGAAGCGCGTCAAACAGCTTCGCGGCATGGGCGAGGTCGTCATTCTCCTCACCGAAGTTCTTTGTCTTACATTTTATTTTATCCTCTTCACCGTCAAAAACAAGAGCAGCGGCGTCCTCGCCCGCACGCTCGTTCACGAATTTTGCGAAATTCTCAAGTGTGCCTTTGACTATTACGACGTCGGCCGACGGAGAGTAGTGTTTATACTTCATGCCGGGTGATGCGGCTTTCTCGCCCTCTTTGAGTCTGCCTAGAACCGCATCATCAATTATCAGTTCATCACCTATTACCTCTTCAATCTCCTCGGGAGTGATTCTTCCGGGTCGGAGAAGTCTCGGCTTTCTCGCGGCGAGAGTGATAACTGTGGACTCAACGCCCACCTCGCAGGGGCCGCCGTCGACAATCGCGTCTATCTTTCCGTCCATATCTTTTATGACATGGGCAGCGGTTGTAGGAGAGGGTTTGCCGGAGGCATTGGCCGAGGGTGCCGCAAGAGGCACTCCGGCGGCCCTGATTATCTTCCTCGCAACCGGGTGCGAAGGCATACGGATTGCAACGGTATCAAGGCCTGCGGTAACCTCATCGGGCACCAGGTCAGACTTGTCGAGAATAATTGTCAGAGGGCCGGGCCAGAAGGCATCTGCCAGGTCATACAGGACGGGCGGGACATATGCGACAAGATTATCTATTTCGCTTATGTCCGCAATATGTACTATCAGCGGATTGTCCTGCGGTCTGCCCTTCGCTTCAAAAATCTTTGCGACGGTACTGCCGTCCAAGGCATTTGCCGCAAGACCGTACACGGTCTCGGTGGGTATGGCGACAAGGCCACCCTTTCTCAGGATGGCTCCCGCTTCGTCAATCTGATTGCCTTTCAAAAGCAGTGTCTGCATTACTCCGCCTTCAGTTTCTCAGCCGTGTCGGCCGTAATAAGCGCATCGATGAGTTCATCGAGATCGCCGTTCATAATCTGCTCTATCTTGTAGAGCGTAAGGTTGATTCTGTGGTCCGTCACACGTCCCTGCGGGAAGTTATATGTACGGATTCGCTCGGAGCGGTCACCCGAACCGACCATGGATTTTCTCGCGTCAGCCCGCTCCGCGGCAGCCTTCTGAAGCTGCTCCTCATAGAGCCTTGTACGCAGGATGGTCAGGGCCTTGTCCTTGTTCTGGAACTGCGAACGCTCGTCCTGGCACTCTACGACGAGGCCGGTCGGAAGGTAAGTCGCACGTATGGCGGAGGAGGTCTTGTTGACCTTCTGTCCACCCGCTCCGCTTGAGCGGAAAACATCTATTTTTACGTCCGCCATATCGAGTTCGAAGTCGACGGCCTCGGCTTCGGGAAGTACGGCGACGGTCGCGGCAGAGGTCTGGATTCTGCCCTGCGACTCCGTCTCGGGGACGCGCTGCACGCGGTGCGTGCCGCTCTCAAATTTATACCTTGAGTAGGCGCCGTCGCCCCTGACCTCAAAACTGACTTCCTTGTACCCGCCGAGTTCGGTGGAATTCTCACTCATGATTTCGGCCTTGAAACCGTGCGCCTCGGCATACATCGTATACATGCGGTAAAGCTCGCCCGCAAAGAGCGCAGCCTCTTCGCCGCCCGTGCCGGCGCGTATCTCTATGATTACGTTCTTGTCGTCATTCGGGTCGCGCGGAAGAAGGAGGACCTTGAGCTCCTCGGTGAGACGCTCCATGTCCTCTTTGCCCGTCTTGTAGTCCTCCTGCGCGAGTTCTGCGAGTTCGGGGTCAAGTCCGCCCGCATCGATGAGTTCTTTCGCCTCGCTGAAAGTCTGCTCGGCTTTCTTATACTCACGGAACTTCTCGACAACCGGGGTTATCTGCTTGAGTTCCTTCATCAGCGCAGTGTACTTCTCCATATCCGAAACAATATCCGGCTGAGAAATCTGATCCTGAATCGACAGGAAACGCTGTTCTACCTGTTCAAGTTTATCTAACATACTTACTCCTAAATCAATTGTAGGTAAAAGTATAGCACTTTTTCTTGTCTTATAAAAGGTGTATTGCTATACTTTTAATGTAAGGGAGGGATCCTCTTGAAAGAATACACATTCGATGTTGCCGACGCGATTGCAAAATGTGTCGCGTGGCTTCAGAACTGGTTTGAGGAGAACGGCAAAGGCTGCAACGCCGTTGTCGGTGTCTCAGGCGGCAAGGACTCATCCGTCACGGCAGCGCTCTGCGTAAAAGCGCTGGGTAAGGACCGTGTCATAGGCGTCCTCATGCCTCAGGGCGAACAGCCCGACATAGACTACTCCAGGGACCTTGTTGAGTTCCTGGGAATAAAGAATTATACGATAAATGTTGGTCCCGCCATTGCGGATCTCCTCGCTGAGGCAGAGAAGAGTTTTGAGGTCTCAGTCGCCTCAAGGACCAACCTTCCGCCGAGAATCCGCATGTCCGCGCTATACCTCGTAGGTGCGTCACACAACGGACGTGTAATCAACACCTGCAACCTCTCCGAGGACTGGGTGGGTTACTCGACCAGGTACGGTGACAGCGTAGGCGACTGCAGTCCCCTCGCAAACTTCACAGTCGAAGAGGTAAGAGAGATAGGAAGGTATCTCGGACTTCCCGAAAAGTTCATAGTAAAGCCGCCTTCAGACGGTCTCTGCGGCAAGACGGACGAGGACAACCTCGGCTTCACCTACAAGGAGCTCGACGACTATATCCGCCGCGGAATTGAAGGCCCGAACAAGGAGCGCATAGACTACCTCCACAAACTCAACGCCTTCAAACTGAAATACATGGACACATTCAACTACTTTGAATAAAAGAAACCGCCCTTCCGGGCGGTTTTTTCATGCCGTAATAACTTCGTCAACCTTCTCATCATGCGGGTCGGCCGGTATTTCATCGAATACCTGGAAAGGATAGGCCAGAGCCACCTTGGTGTACTCCCTGTCGCGGTTTCGCTCCAGGTAGCGGTCGTAGTAGCCGCCGCCGTAGCCTATACGGCTCCTCTGCTCATCGAAGGCGAGGCCGGGCATGAGCATAAGGACCTTTTCATATACGGCCGGCGGCCCGTCCCCCTCGGGCTCGGGGATACCGAATGCGCCGGGTTTTACATCGCGGAGGGAAGTTATCTCGTAAAACTCCATGAGACCGTCATCAAACACCTTCGGCACGGCAACTTTTTTGCCGTCTTTAAGCGCCTGCTCTATTATCTGCTCGGTTCTTATCTCCTGATTATACGGAAGGTATGCGTAAAGCACCTCTGCATCTTTATAGAAATCCTTTGAAAGGAAGAGGTCAGTCACATCCGCAGAATATGAGCGTATTGCGTCCTCGTTCATTAAAGATTTTTTCTCTTTTACAATGGCTCTGATCTCTTTTTTGTTCATTCTACTACACTTTCGCCCCTTTTCAGGTCTTTCGTTTTTGCGCTACACTTTGTAGCGCGTTTCCTATATTTTAATACAAATCGTTGTATTTAATAAACTGTAATATTTGTCTTATAATTTTTATGCTATCATTATATCACATTTTGAAAGGCAGGTAATACACAATGGCAAAATCTGATATTGAAATTGCTCAGGAAGCAACCCCGGAACGCATTGACAAAATAGCCGCAAAACTCGGTCTTACGGAAAACGACTTCGAGTACTACGGCTGGTACAAGGCAAAGGTTGACTACAACCTCCTGAACACACCCAAGCAGGGTGACCCCGCAAAGGTAATTCTCGTCACCGCAATCAACCCCACACCCGCAGGTGAAGGCAA
>DBWX01000009.1:85050-88309 GCA_002309175.1 Ruminococcaceae bacterium UBA1227 | reverse complement strand
GTTCGAATCCGCTACGGGTCACCATAGTTGGTGTCTATAGAGATGAGGGTCCACCCGTTCCCATCCCGAACACGGTAGTTAAGCTCATTTTCGCCGAAAATACTTGGAGGGCAGCCTCCCGGGAAGATAGGACGATGCCAACTTCTATGCCCTAATAGCTCAGTCGGTAGAGCACGCGGCTGTTAACCGCGGTGTCACAGGTTCGAGTCCTGTTTGGGGCGCCAAAAAAGAGAGAACAACATCTGTTGTTCTCTCTTTTTTTCTTTTACCTATGGGATTTTCAGATGCCGAGGATGGAGTTTTGCATTCTCTCCAGATTCTCTGCGGAAAGCTTGCAGGTATCGGGATCTTCGCCGTTCAGGCAGAGATAAATGATCTGCATGATGTCATTCATCATGTTGTCAACATTGCTGCGCGCGTCAAGGGCGGCCGCCATTAAAGGCTCTCCGTTGACCTTCTGGAAAAGTTCAATGTATTCGGAGTGGAGCAGTTCAAGCTTCTCCTCGTTTTCAGGGTTTTCCGTAGCGATTTTTTCGAATTCCGCCTGAATCTCTTCGAGCTGCTTTGATACAGCGGCAATGTGTTCGTCGTTCTGTGCGGCTTCCTGAGCTTTGATAAATGCTTTGTAGCGCTCATCAGCCTGAATGTCTTTTCCGAGTCTTCTTGCTGATTCAATAATATCCATTGTTTTACCTCCGGCTAATCTTTTGCTTAGATATAATAACATATATGTTGTGTAAAAGCCATAACTAATTATGTTTATATTGCTTATTATTAGTTATATTTGCTATAATTAGGTTGATACAGACTGAAAAGAGGTGGTACGCCATGGTATACACAGTTACATTAAATCCTGCGCTCGACTATGTCATGAAGGTCGGCAAACTGCGCTACGACGATATTAATCGTTCGAATGAGGAAACCCTCTATGGCGGCGGTAAAGGAATTAATGTGTCATATGTCCTGACGGAACTCGGCGTCGAGAATGAAGCTCTCGGATTCGTGGCCGGTTTTACCGGCGATGAACTTCAGCGGATTCTTGAAGAGGACGGAATTGCCTGCGATTTCAATAAACTGGCAACAGGCATGACCAGAATCAATGTCAAGGTAAAGGCTGAAACTGAACTTGATATCAATGCTGACGGACCCGCAATCAGTGAAGAGGATGTCTCAAAACTGATTGAAAAGCTCTCAGCTTTAAAGAGCGGAGACTACATCATCCTGGCCGGTTCAATTCCGAAAACCCTGCCTGATGATATCTACGAGAGGATTCTGGCGACCCTTGAGGGACGCGGGGTAAACTTCGTTGTGGATGCCACGGGTGACCTCTTAAAGAGGGTTTTGAGGTTTAAACCGTTCCTTGTAAAACCTAATCACCACGAGCTGGGCGACTTTTTCGGAGTCACGACGAAGACCGATTCCGAGATAGAGGAATATGCGAGGAAACTCCAGGAACTGGGAGCGAGAAATGTGCTCGTTTCCCGGGCGAAGGACGGAGCGTTGCTCGTTGACGAGAACGGAAACGTCAGCAAAATCGGCAACGCGGAGGGAAAACTCGTAAACAGCGTCGGTTGCGGTGACAGCATGGTCGCCGGATTCGTCGCCGGTTATTTAAAATCAGGCGACTACGAAGAGGCTCTGCACCTCGGCGCGGCATGCGGTAACGCAACTGCATTCTCCGAGGGACTGGCCGTCAGATCCGAGATTGACAGGGTTTACGAAACATTGGGCGTAACGAAAGTTTAAATAAAAGGAGGAAATTTATGAGAATTATTGACCTGCTTAAAGCTGATGCGATAGAACTCAATGCTTCTGTTTCATCAAAAGCAGAGGCCATCGACAAGATGGTTGAACTCCACAAGGCAGTAGGCAATCTTAATGACGCCGATGCCTACAAAGAGGCGATTCTCGCAAGAGAGGAGCAGAGCTCCACGGCCATCGGCGAGGGTATTGCCGTACCCCACGCAAAGAGCGACAGCGTAAAGACACCCGGACTTTCGTCTATTACGGTGCCGGGCGGCGTGGATTACGACGCCCCGGACGGAAAACCGTCCGACATCCTTTTCATGATTGCGGCGCCGCTTGACGGAGACCTTCATCTGGAGATCCTCTCCCGTCTTATGGTAATGCTCATGGATGCGGATTTCTGCGACAGACTCCGCAAGGCAAAGACACCGAAGAAGTATCTTGAAATAATCGATGCTTTTGAGGCAGAGAAGTATCCGGAAGAGCCCGTTGCCGTTGAGGCTCCGAAGGAAGGATATCAGATTCTTGCCGTAACTGCGTGCCCTACCGGCATTGCTCACACCTATATGGCAGCTGAGGCTCTCGAAAAGGCAGCTGAGAAGATGGGTGTTACAATCAAGGTTGAGACCGCAGGTTCAGGCGGATCAAAGAACGTCCTCACAAAAGAGGAAATCGCAGCCTGTGACGGTATTATCTGTGCGGTTGACAGAAATATCGAAATGGCTCGTTTCGACGGCAAACCCGTCTACAAGACAGCAGTTTCAAACGGTATCAACAAGCCCGAGGAACTCATCAACAAGATCTTAAACAAGGAAGCACCCGTTTACCACAGCACAGGTGAAGAGGCTGCCGAAGAGGCAGGGGACGACGGCGAGAGCTTCGGCCGCAAACTCTACAAGCACCTCATGAACGGTGTATCTCACATGCTTCCGTTCGTCGTAGGCGGCGGCGTGCTTATCGCACTCGGCTTCCTTATCGACACAATCGCGGGCAATGCAGACGTCGGCGGAACCTTCGGTTTCACCAACCCCGTTGCAGCGGTTATATTCTGGATCGGTAAAGCTGCCTTCGCGTTCATGCTTCCGATTCTCGCAGGCTACATCTCCATGTCCATCGCAGACAGACCGGGTCTTCTTCCGGGTATTGTCGGCGGTTATCTGGCAACGACAGGCGCTACACTCACCATGCCCACAGGCAACGACGCAGCCGTATCCGGCTTCCTCGGTGCACTGCTCGCAGGTTTTGTGGCAGGTATAATTGTCAACTTCCTGAAGAAGGCATTCAACTTCATGCCGAAGGCCATGGACGGTATCAAACCCGTATTCCTTTATCCGCTCTTCGGTACATTGCTCATAGGTCTGTTCATGCTCCTCATCAACCCTGTTGTAGGCGTACTGAACCTCGGCCTTTCAAACTTCCTCACAAATCTCGGAAGCTCGAGCAAACTCCTTCTTTCAATTGTGCTTGCAGCCATGATGGCTACAGACATGGGCGGCCCGTTCAACAAGGCGGC